>NZ_JBBOCA010000001.1:912319-1216425 GCF_038002225.1 Paenibacillus sp. FSL R7-0204 | reverse complement strand
CGAAGAAGCAGCGGTTGTATTCGGCAGTAATCAGCGTGACCGGCTTGAAAGCCGCGGCCATAATGGCAAAAGCCGGATTAGGCCTGTAGACCGGATACTCCTCCGGCAACAGCCCGTTGTTCAGCGAAAGCGAGTAGGCTGGAATTACAGCTGGTTTAGGGCCGGGTGTGGTCAGGTCAGCCTGCGGCAGCTTGAGCTCCTGCTCCGGCATCGCCCGCATGAAGTAATGAACAAAATTAAAAGTAGAGATGCCTGAGACACCCTGCCGCCGTGCATATTCCACGAACAGCCGCTCCTTGTGGGCCAGCCCGGCAGCACTGGCATCTGAGTCACGGTAGGCGTCCAGCCCTGTATACATGCTGCTGTTCTGCGGACAAATGTACCACCAGCCGCCATGCTCGCCGAAGGTGAGCGGAACCTTCCTGTCCCACTGCGCGATCGTGCCGTCAATGTTGTAATGACGGCTTTCCACCTCGGTCTGCTGCTTGGAGACCAGACGGTTATCTCCCTCCACCATGACCGGGCGGGTGGCATCCAGCGCCTTCATCAGTCCGATCAGGCCGGGGATATGCTGCTTGTAGTGATCGCGTCCGTCCACCCAGCGCATCTCATTCTGCACACTCCACAGAATGACCGAAGGATGATTCTTGTCCCGCTGCACCAGCCGCTGCACATGCGCGCGGCAATTGGCGATGAAGTCGGGATGGGCGGCATCCATGCTTTTGCTGGAGCCGTAGATGGCCGTCTCATCGACAATCAGCATCCCCTCCTCATCGGCAATCCGCAGATAATCGGACGGATACGGCTGCGCATGGAGCCGGATGCTGTTAATGCCCGCCTGCCGGCACATCCGGTACCAGCCCCGGATATAGTCCTCTGTCTGCTGGGCCGCCCCCTGAAAATGCCAGGAGTCCCCACGCAGATTAACGGGAATCCCGTTCAGCATAAATTGCGGCCCTTCGCACCAGAACTCCCGGAAGCCGAAGGTCTCGCTCCGGCGGTCAAGAATCTCACCGTCCGATTGAAGCACAAGCTCCAGCTCATACAGGACAGGGGAATCCGGGCTCCACAGCCTGGCCTCCTGCCAGGGCAGGCTGAATGCTGCCCCGCCCCACTCCCGGCTGCCGGTATTGACGCATAACTGCCGCCCTGACGCAGCCTCCGCAGGGCGAAGCGCCACTGCGGCTTCCGCTTCAAGCACGGGCAGCGGCCGGTCGGCCGACAGTGGCTGCGACAGGTGCGGCGGCTCTGCCAATGCGGACAGAACGCCGGATTTCCGCTCCCTGACCTGCAGGAGCACACACAAGCCTTCGGGTGAGAGCCCCTCTTCTGTGCTGCTGATCAGAGCATCCACTTCCAGCCTTCCCTGCCGGACAGAGGTGCGGATCGTAAGATCCTCCAGCCATACTGGCGGATAGGCCTCCAGGAAGACATCCTGCCAGATGCCCCGGGCAATTCTGCCGAACCAGGAGCCGGAGAGCCCGGTGATTTTGGTCTCCCCGGAGGGAAGCACCGCTGTGTCGAAGCTGCCGCAGACCACATGCAGATGCTGCTCCCGGCCGGGCTTCACCAGCGCGGTGATATCCAGCCGCAAGGGCAGGAAGCCGTCCTCCCAGACGGCAATCCGCTCGCGGTCCAGATAGATGGCCGCTTTTTGCATAATGCCATCGAATCGCAGAATGACCCGCTGCTCCAGCATCATCTCCGGCACCTGAAAGCTGCGGTGAAGCACCCCGGCTTCGGCTGCATTCCATTCCTCCGGGTATCTGTACACATCGAAGGGCTGGAACTGATACTCGGGGACTTCGCCGAATTTGCTGCCCGAAGGCGCAGTATAGCTGTAACGCCAGCTCGAGGGAACCTGTATTTTGCGGGCCTCGTATTGCAATCTTTCTGGAAGCGCGCGGCTGCGCGGCTGGTCATAGAGCGGCATGAAATCCCACTCACCATTAAGACAAATGGCTGTACGTAGCATATTCATTCTCCTTTTCCTGCATGGGGGCGGGGGATGGATAGAACGAGCGCAAGCTTTTTCCAAATGGCCTGATCCGGCTGCATCTCACTCCATTTCCTGAAATGCGGCTCCATCACCTCACCCCAGTTCTCCGGCCGGAGATTCGTGGCAAGCTTCCCGCTGTACGGGGCAGGCTCCACCGTTGCAGGCAGCTCGGAATAAAAAAACAGCAGGTTCTCATGCAGCCCAATGATCCCGTACTTGTCGCCGTCTCCCGGGCGCTCCTCCTGATACTGGTAATGGTGATATACATAGCTTGCGACCTGCTCCGGCTTCAGCGCCGCCACTCTTCCGTGGGGGGTTCCCGCCGTATGACTGCGCTTCCAATGTTCTGCGGAGACCGGCTGCTGATAATGAAAAATATCCATCATAGGCACCCACAACCGGGACTGCCCCCCTCCCGGCCATTTCTTGAGAATCTCTGCCGCACCCTGGAATAACTGCTCCGGCTCCACCTCCCGGCTGGTGCACTCATAGTACAGAAACAGCTCCTTGCCATCCTGAAAAATACTCAGCCGTGCAAGGCCCAGCCTGTCCATGCGTTCATTCAGCAGTCCGGTCTGTGCGCCCCAGAACGCTGACGGATTAGCATCCTCCCTGCACTCGGTTCTATATAAACAACGCTGCATCCGTGTCCCTCCAACCTTATGTCATCTACCCTTCTAGAGTAGCGTATCCACCGGGCCGATTCCTTGACGATCATGCCCTTCTTTAGCATAATAACGACATGCAAAAATGCAGCCAAAGGTGCACATGATGCGGCAGCGGAATCCGGCTTACTCATAGCGCAGTGCAGACTGCCCGCCGATGGTTCAGGAATATAAAGAGAAGCTTGTTCCGGGAGAAAAATGCGAGGGATAGATACACACACTTAATTGTTCACCAACGGGGGATTGGCGGGAATATGATGTGTGAATGTCCTGGCCAGCGCTTGCTGCTGCACGAACGCACTGTTCGCCACCTCAGTATAGTCAAGCGGCGGAATACCGTCCGTTAACAAGAATCTTGCTAATCGCTCTCTATTCTGGCATTGTTTTTGGTGGAGCCGTATTCGTCTCAGGCGGGATCTGTGCTCACATGCAAATTTGGTATATTTCATAGTCAGGGAGGATAACAGCAATGAGAGTCAAATTCGATCTATTTCCAGGCGGTGTTACTAAAGCGCTAACAACGAGCTGGGATGATGGAAGAACCTACGACCGGAAGCTCGTAGAGATTCTGAATCAGCATGGGCTAAAGGGGGCTTTTCATCTCAATTCGGGGTTGTTCGGCAATGAGGGCTACATCTCGCGGGACGAGGTGGCTGCGCTCTATGAGGGGCATGAGATTTCGGCGCATACCAGCACTCATCCCTTTCTTACCATGACCCCGCGCGAGGGGATCGCCGCTGAGATTCTGACAGACCGCAAGGCTCTGGAGGAGCTGACCGGTTATCCTGTAAGGGGCATGTCCTATCCGTTCGGCAATTACAATGATCAGGTGATCGGCTTGCTCCCTGCCCTGGGCATTGAATATTCCCGCACGGTGAATTCCCACCACAGCTTCAGCCTGCCGGACAACCTGCTGGCTTGGCACCCCACCTGCCACCACAAGGAGATGCTCGCCCTGGGCAAGAAATTCCTTGAGGAGAAGCCCCGCTTCTCATACATGCAGTTGCTCTATGTCTGGGGACACAGCTATGAGTTCAATGACGATGATAACTGGCAGGAGCTGGAGCAGTTCGCCGCTATGATGGGCGGCCATGAAGACATTTGGTACGCGACCAACATCGAGATCGTGGACTACCTGTCCGCTGTGCAAGGACTGCGCTTCTCCGCTTCGCAGGAGATGGTCTATAACCCGTCGGCAACGGAGGTATGGGTCTCTGTGGGGGATGAAGCCCGCCGCATTCCGGGCGGGGGGACGGTGAAGCTGGGGTAGGTAAGGCTCAGGAGCTGGTATGAGGGATCGGGAGCTGAATAGAGAGAGAACTCGGGGGAAACTGGGGCTGGGGTTATAGCTGTGACAAATGCACTCAACAAGTATCAATCCCGGTCAGCCCCCACCGAGCCGCCACAAGAGTCCTCAGCACAGCCCCAGCTATAACCATAACCGTGCCATGCCCGAGTAATACGACATAAAACACACCTATAAGTTAGTTTGAAAACCCGATTCCGCGCAGCCCCAGGGCTTGGCGAAATCGGGTTGTTGTGGGTTGTTGCGGGTTTTCGAGTGTTTTGCGGGTATTTCGTTGGCATACGTTTGTGCAGATGGTGGAGAATAGAGCGCTGTACCGGTCGTTGCCTGGCCGATCCGGCTACTCGCGGCAGACTAGACAGTGTAGGCAGGCCAGGCCGCCGTTACCGCCAGATACTGCCACCTACTGCCAGCCTCCGGCGGCAGCATCGGGATGCTTCTGCCTCGCTATCCAGGTTAGGCAGGCCGCCCGCAGCAGCGCTTCGGTCCGCTGGGCCGCGCTGCAAAAGACCCCGCTCATGCCGATCTCATACAGATCGGCCAGCGCATACGCCGCCGGTGCCCCCGCGGCGAGCACTGCCGCCGCCGGCCGGACCCGGCGCACGGCGGCCAGCACCCCAGCCGCCGCCTGCGCGAAGCCCTCGGCGGCGTTCTCCCTGGGCGCGGCCTCCGCCGCCGCGCCGTCCAGCACCAGGAAATCAGCGATACGCGCGATTTCCCCGGCGGCAGCCTGCCCCACACCGGGCGCGAGCAGCGCCCCGATGCGGCAGGCTGCCGCATAAGCGTGGCCGAGGGTCTGCTCGGCCACGCCCTCAATGAATTCGCGCTGCGCCGCGAATTCCTCCAGGCTGGCGGGGTACGGCGCCAGCAAGTCAATGCGGCTGTCGCCGCCCAGCCGCTGGCTCTGCAGCGCGGCGGCGAACAGCGCGTCAAGCTGCGCATCCTGAAGCGCAGCGAGTCTGGCCGGGCGGGCAGCGAGCTCCGGCGTATAGAGCAGAGCAACTGCGGCCCAGACGCCGTCCGCCGACTCCAGGAGGTCGGCAGCAGCAGCCCGCAGCCGGTGATAGATCCGCTGCAGGATACGCTCCGCCTGCTCCTCATCACTGCATGACATCCAGCTTGAATAGAGTGCTGCGACCTCCGGCGCAAGCAGCCATTCCTCGCCCCGGATCAGGCAAGGGCCCGCAGGGTAGACACCCGGCTCTGCGCGTTGAAGAGACCGCTCGCCCGCTCCATCACGCAGGACCAGAAATGCCTGACGCTCCCCCGGGCGGCGGGAATAAGTCCGCTCCCGGTTCACTTTTCCCTTACGCGGCTCCCCTTCAGCAAGAAATTCCGCTGCGGCGGAAGCTACAGATGCGGACTGGCTCATCTCTATGCCAATGGTCCGGTCGCCGGTGTTATACTTGAACGGGCGCTCTTCCTTGTTTGGATCATCCTTCTGCTGGCGTTCACCCTTCATCCTCGCACCCACCCTTTACCTTTGAATTACTGCCGCTCCGCTCCCCCTGAGGAGAAGCTGCCAGCATTTTAAGAGGCTTCAATCTATAAATACTGGCAAAGGCACTGAAATATGCAAACGGTATCAAATGAATGCAGCAGCATCTTACCCGGATGGGTAGTGGGCAGACGGTCGGGTGACGAGCTTCAATGGGTGGGCAAGCTGAAGCAGGTGGGAAGTAACCTTTACATATTCTGTTGTTAATTTCTATAGACTTCGAATGGATTTAGGGTTCGGCTTCGGGTTCGGCTTGACGTTTGGGTGATCTATTGTATTTACTACAGCAGATTTTCTCTTTAGAAGCTGTAAAAAGCGATCTGTTGCAGTTTGTACAGCAGATTTTCGCAGAAAGGGTGTTTTGGAGACGTATGCCGGAAATCTGTTGTATGGAATACATCAGAACGGATTTTAACGCCGGATATGGCCTAATCTATTGCACAAAATACATTCGGCGGGACTTCTCCCCAACCCACCCCCTGCTTCCGCTAAAAAAAGACCACCGCCTGATACAGTAACATTCTGCATCAAACAGTGGTCTGTAACTCCTATAGCCGCAAGGAACTGTGCTTAATTGAAACCAGTTGGGGGGAGTACACTGCTTCTGCTCACCGTCTATCCAGCTACAACTCTCCGGCAGCTCAGCGGCTCAACCTCTCACTCCCCAGCACAGCCCGCTCCCGCTAATCCAGCCTAAGCCTGCTGGCTGGCAGCGATCGCCTGCTCCAGATCATAGAGGATATCGTCGATGGATTCGGTGCCGATGGACAAGCGCAGCAGCTCCGGTGTAACACCGGCGGTAATCTGTTCTTCGTCCGACAGCTGCTGGTGAGTAGTGCTCGCCGGGTGGATGATCAGCGACTTGGAATCGCCGACATTGGCCAGATGGGAGAACAGCTTCACGTTCTCGATCAGCTTCACCCCTGCGGCCGCCCCGCCCTTAATTCCAAAGGTCAGAATCGCACCCTGGCCCTTAGGCAGATATTTCTGTGCCAGCTCATACGAAGGGTGACTCTGCAGTCCAGCATAGCTGACCCACTCTACCGAATCATGCGCCTCCAGATACTGGGCAACCTTGAGTGCATTCTGGCTGTGGCGCTCCAGACGCAGATGCAGCGTTTCGAGACCCTGCAAGAGCATCCACGAGTTGAACGGTGAAATGGCCGCGCCTAGGTCACGAAGCAGTTGGACCCGCGCTTTGATGATATAA
Source organism: Paenibacillus sp. FSL R7-0204 (assembly GCF_038002225.1). Classification (NCBI taxonomy): domain Bacteria; kingdom Bacillati; phylum Bacillota; class Bacilli; order Caryophanales; family Paenibacillaceae; genus Paenibacillus; species Paenibacillus sp. FSL R7-0204. Next base: position 1,209,747 of record NZ_JBBOCA010000001.1, on the reverse strand, counting down.
GCAATCGGTCCGACCGCTTCAGTGTAGACTACCCCGTGGTAACTCGGGTCCGGCTCGGTCAGGCCCGGGAATCTGCCGCTGGCCTTCCAGTCGAACTTGCCGCCGTCCACGATGACTCCGCCAATGGAGGTACCGTGGCCGCCGATGAATTTGGTCGCCGAGTGTACGACGATATCAGCCCCGAATTCAATCGGACGCAGCAGGTACGGACTTGGGAAGGTGTTGTCTACAATCAGCGGAATCCCGTACTCGTGGGCGATGGCTGCAACCTTTTCGATATCCAGCACATTCCCTTGCGGATTACCAATCGTCTCAGCGTAGAGCGCCTTGGTCTTGTCCGTAATCGCTGCCCGGAAGTTCTCCGGGTTATCCGAATCCACAAAATTCACCTTAATGCCCAGCTTGGGCAGCGTCGTGGAGAACAAATTATAAGTTCCGCCGTACAGGCTTGCTGAGGAGACAATCTCATCCCCTGCCCCGGCAATATTCAGAATAGAGAAGGAAATCGCTGCGGCTCCGGAAGCAGTCGCCAGTGCCCCTGCCCCGCCCTCAAGCGCTGCAAGACGCTGTTCAAACACATCAGTCGTCGGATTCATCAGCCGGGTGTAGATATTGCCGAACTCCTTAAGCGCGAACAGATTCGCGGCGTGCTCCGCATCACGGAACCCGTAGGATGTGGTCTGATACAACGGCACGGCACGGGCTAAAGTAGTGGGATCAATCTCCTGGCCTGCGTGGACGGCGAGGGTTTCAAAGGACAGCTTGCGCTCTTCTGACATGGGTATTTCCTCCTCTAAAATAGGTAATGTCAAATGTTAACTCTACAAGATTGTACCTATTCTCTCACAAACCATGTCATTTGAAAAGATAAAATTCTTATTAATTCACTGTGTTTTATTAAGTTTAACAAATCCCCTGCAAAGCCTCAGGGCTGCTGCTCTATCCCCCTCATGAAGCTCATAAATTTCTCAGCAATTTCTTTCGGATGGGAACGGTACAAATAATGGTTGGCATCCAGCAGCTCCATGTCTGCATGTACGGAATTCTTGATCAGCTTCTCATGCTCAGGAATCCATTGATCGGTGGCCGGATGCTCTGCTTGAACAAAAAGAAGGACAGGAAGATTAGGAGGGAACGTTACCCCTCGCTGTTCAGCCCCTTTAAAGCTGGAGTACATGCTCTCCGCCTCATTTAACAGCGTCGTGTTGTACATATTTTTCTGTATCAGCAGGTTCAATTGTTCTTTGGTATGTTCATCATATGCCAGTCCCTCATAAGGGTCAGCACTCAGCTTCAATTGCAGCCGGGCAAAGCCCAAGTCACGGAACCATTTAACCATGGTTGTCTCTGAAGACTCAATCTTTTTCTCGCTCAGCGAGGGTACACTGTTGTCCAGTCCGACAAATGCGCTGACTTCATCAGTATATTTGTTCACATAATCCAGACTGTAAATTCCTGAAATGGAATGGCCCATAAGGATATAACGGTCAATATTGAGCTGCTGTAACGCTTCATGGATTTCACTTACGATATTCTCTGAGGTTCGTTCTTTCTTCGTTGCGTCGCTTAAGCCGTAGCCGAAGGGCTCAACCACTACAACCTTGTAATGTGGAGACAGCTCATCGATGAGCAGCTTGAAATCAAGCGCCGGTGAAGCTGTTCCGAAGCCGGGAAGCAGCACGACCGTGTCCGGGCCATCGCCCTGAATGAACACATTCATATTCTTGCCGTCTACGGATACATGCTGGCCGTAAGGCTCTATCCTTTTGGCCTCCGCATTGCTGCTGATTACATTCGTGATATACACAATCCCCACAAAAAGCACGATAGCGACTAGGATCGCTCCCAATACTTTAAGCAGAATCTTACGCACTCTCTTGAAGCCCGATTGCTTTCCCGCTGTCTTATCCGCCGATGGTCTCATGTTCATCTTCTCCTGTCTTAGCTGGTAGTAAGCTTGCTTCAATTCCGTTAATACAAGCTTACCGGACGGAGATGTCCTCTCTATGACGACAATATGAACTGAATATGAACCGAATATGTACTAAAAATGCCACGGCTACCCACAAGCGAGCTTGTGTGCAACCGTAGCATATGAAGAATCTCAAGTATCGTAGCTGACCAGATAATGATGAAGCTCCGTATTATAGCTGCCGATGCTGTGTTCGATCAGCCTGCCTTCCCCGTCATAGGAGTTGCGCAGGCGCTTGAGTACATACGTGCCGGGCGGGAGGTTCAGCAGCTCGCATACCTCGGGTGGTGCCGACTCCACAAAAAACCGGTCCCTGAAGTTCTCCAGCACAATGTCATTCTCCTCCAGCGAGTCATACAGGGACTGGATGTCTGCCCCCATCTCTGCCGCTCCCCCGCCGGGCAGAGCTGCTGCCGTCAGGAAATGCACCAGATGTATATAGGGCTGGCCATCCAGAATATACAGACGTTCGATCCGCTGGCAATACGGCCCGAAGCGGCTGTATTCCTCTGTTCCTGCTTCATTCGCGAGACGCTGGGATGCGAGCAGTTTCTTTTCCAGCTTATGGCCCGCTTCGACCAGCAGCTCCGTGAACCGCTTGCCCTTGGAGAGCTTCTGGTAGGCGGTATTGCGCATGACAATGGTTCCGACGCCGCTTTTCTTCTGCACATAGCCTTCCTGGGCTAGCTCCTGGACCGCGCCGCGAACCGTCATTTTGCTGACCCCGAACTCCTTCTCGAGCTGAGGCTCGGAGGGGATAATGCTGCCGAGCGGGTATACCCCGTGCAGAATCCGGTCTTTGAGGATCTTCTGGATCTGCTGGTATAAGGGGCCTTGCTTGCGTTTCAGTGACACCTTACGTTCACTACCTTTCAACATCTAGGGTAAAGTCTGACAGCGCCCGGAGCACCTCACTCTCGGTGAACAACGCTGTATCGCCCGGGATGGTATGGGCCAGCATCGCTGCAGCCGCTGCCATATCCACCGTCTGCTGCTGCGGATAATCCTGCAATTCACCATGAATAATGGCACTGGCAAAAGCATCTCCGGCACCAATCCGGTCATACACCGGGAAGGTCAGCTTACGGGAGAACGCGAATGTACCTTGACGGTAAATGTAGCCTGTCAGGGAATGCGTATTGTCCGCATTAATCTCACGGTGTGTGCCCGCTGCCGCTGCGATTCCGAAGCGCTCCGCCACGGCGGGAACCGCTTGCTTCAACTGTGTTATTCTATCATAATCTGCCGCTGCGGTGCCAAGAATGTACAGTGCATCCTTCTCGTTCATCAGCACCAGATCGGCAAGCGTAAGCAGCTCCTCGTAATGCGGACGGGCTTTGGCATACCCCTCCTCGCCCCATAACGCCGGACGGTAGTTGCAGTCGAATACCACCCTGCCCCCCGCACGCTTCACCTCCGCCGCAAGCTGCTTCATCTGCCCGCGTACCCCGTCATTCATTGCCAGCGTAATGCCGCATAGATGAAGCACATCCACCCGGGAAGCTAGCGCCGCCATATCATATTGAGTGGCCTCAGCGGTATTGAAGCTGCTGCCCAGCCGGTCGGTATACGTAACTCTTCCGGGGCGGGCACCGAACCCGTTCTCCAGGAAGTACATTCCGAGGTGCTTGCCGCCCCGGCGGATCAGTGAGGTATCTACCCCAAGCTTGCGCAAGTAAGCAATCGCTGCTTCCCCTACCGGCGTCTCCGGCAAGGTCGTGATTAATGCTCCGTTATGGCCGTATCTGGCCAGCGCCGCCGTTACATTTACCCCGCTGCCCGAAAAAGAGTACTCCAGCCTGCTGCTCTGGGCCAGCGTCTCCACCCCCGGAACCTGCAGCCGCATCATCACTTCGCCGAAGGCCGCGATTCTAGGCATAGCGGTCCACCAGCGATTTCATCGTGCCGAGCAGTGTACGGACATCCTGGATGTTCGTGTTCCCGGTCTGGGGATCAATGATGGAGGAATAGACATGCGGGATGACCTGAGGCACGCCTGCCTGAAGGGCAATCTCCAGAATAGGTGCGAAGTTATCCAGATCGATGCCGCCCGTAGGCTCAAGGGCAAATCCGGCTTCTCCGCAGGCCTTGGCTACCGCACGATACTCTTCTTCCAGCTCCAGCCCCTTCATCGGATAATATTTGAGCGCATTGCCGCCCATGTCCCGGACCAGAGCAATGGCAGCATGAACTGGAACGATGGCCTGCGAAGCATTCCCCGAGCTGACCGGTCCGGTGGATATATTGACATAGCCGGTCTGTCCGCAGGGAGAGACCAGGCTGTTAATCCAGCTATCCTTCGCTCCCAGATTGGCACGGGTCGCGCCTACAGCCGGAAATACCTGATTGATATGGCTGCCCGCATAGCTTGAAGCAATCTCTGCGACCGCCGCCGCCTGGCGGTTGTCCCCGGCGCCAAGCCCGATGGATACGGCATCCTGGATCATCTGTCCGTACTCCGTCATAGCGGCGGACGCTTCGCGGGCATTGGCGTAATTTTTGGATAATACGCCTATCAGTACATGCCCTTCGGCAGCCTCGTAGATGTCCTTGGCGTTCGCGATACTGCCGGCCAGCACATTCAATGCCGCTCTGTTCTTATAGAAACGCTCCTGAATCTTGCTCATTATGATCTGCCCCCTATAATCTCTTGAATTCTGCTGACGATAACCTGGAGATCATCTCCTTGGAGCGGCCTTGGATCAATATCGAAATACCCCTGCTTCACCCCATAGTCCCGGGTATACACGGCAATCCCGCCTTCCCGCAGGCGGTCATTGACCTCCCTTGCATCCATTCCCGCAGCAGCGGCATCAATCTGGATGCGTCCCCGGTAAATCGCCCGGCCCGCTTCATCCTGCACGGTGCGGACCGACACTCCGGGAAGACCGGCCAGCGGCTGAAGCGCCTCCAGTGCCTGCTTCTCCTGCTGGCTGTTGTCCGGCTTGTCCTGGTATTCATCCAACGCCTGGAGCAGTCCGAAGGTGGTCTCTTTGCCGACCTTCATGCTGCGGCCAATTCCGTGCAGTTGTACCTTGAGCCACTCAATATATTTCTTCCCGCCCGCTACAATGCCCGAAGTTGGACCTTCCACAGCCTTCGAGCCGCTATAGATAGCCAGATCCGAATACTGGACGTACTTCCGCAGATCCTCCTCCGCAGCCGCATCGACAATCATCGGCACGCCCCTGCGCTGTGCCACCTCCCAGACCTCCTCCACCGAGATCATATTCTTCTGGACGGCGTGGTGGGATTTCACATAGAGGATCGCTGCGGTACGTTCCCCGATGGCCTGTTCGATATGCTCTGCGCGGCCTTCGTTGGCATATCCCACTTCAACTACCCGGCCGCCGCCGAGGAAGACCATCGTCTCCACCGGCGCTCCATACTGTACATTATGACCCTTCAGCATGATAATCTCATTCTTCAGCACCGGCTCCTGGTGCAGGCGCAGACTAAGGCGCGGATCTCCGGCGGTCACAATGGCTGCGACCGACAGCGCAATGCCGCTGGAGGCCGAGTTCACGACAGCAGCCCCCTCCGAACCGAGCAGGCGGGCGATGTACTCTCCCGATTTGTCCACCAGATCGGCAATCTCCACATACTGCTGTCCGCCCTGCTTCATTGCCTCCATCACCGAATCGGTGGGCGCGGATACGCCGAGAATGCTCATTCTTCCGCTGGCATTAATCACACGCTTCAATCCATATTTAGCTTGTAATGAGTGATCCATTGATAAAGACTCCTTTTGCTTCAATATAGTGGTGCGCGGTCCGGACCTCACCCTCTGAGTCCATAAGCTGTTTCTCACCGTCTTCCAGGGAGAATAAAGTCAGATTCGCCTGCTCCCCTACCCGGATCTGCCCAAGCTCCGGCTTGCCGAGCCACGCTGCGGCGCTGCTGGTGACGGCACGGATTACCTCTTCCAGGCTATAGCCGAGATAGAGGAACTTGGTCAGTACATCCGCCATGCTGTACACCGGACCGTTCAGCCGGTTGCCCCGGTAGATGTCTGTGCTGATCGTATTCAGCCCGATACCAGCCGCCTTCGCCTGCTCCGCCACCCGGAAGGAGAAGCTTGCGGTGCCGTGTCCTACATCCAGCCGGACGCCCCGGGCTACAGCAGCCAGCAGCCCCGGCAGCGGAGTGCCGTCCGCCCGGAACAGATTATTGGCTTTGCCGTTCAGGTAGTGGGTAATGACATCGCCCGCCCGCAGCAGCTCCAGCACTTCGGAGACGGCAGGCGGGGCTGAGCCGATGTGCACCATAAGCGGAAGCTTCAATTCTTCCGACAGCGCGCGTGCCAGCTTAAGCGGCTCAATGCCTCTGTCCTTGACGACACTTTGGCTGATGCGTGCCTTCAGGCCGACGATGAATTCCGGGTAGGCTGCCGCCGCTTCCACCGCTCTGGCCCGGTCAATCCACTCCAGCTGCGAGAGCTCATCGGTCCGCGCAAGGCCGATTCTTGAGATGTTGAGCAGCGCGAACACCCGTGTATCGGCCAGAAGACTGGCACTATAAAAAGCTCCGATCCGGTCTGCCCCGCAGCTTCCCGCATCCACCATTGTCGTCACTCCCTGCTTCACCCCGATCTCGTCGATCTCATCGCCGTAGGGGTCAAACTCCGGCACAGCATGTACATGCAGATCAATCCATCCGCTGGAGCCATATAATCCGGAGCAGTCCAGTAGGGTCCTGCCTTCCGCCTGGGCCGGCGGGGTAATCGCGGTAATGATCCCACCCTGAATGGAGATATCCACCGTCCGGCCGTCCACCAGCCGCAAATTGCGCAGCACGTTTTCTGTGCCCACTCGTCCCATCTCCTTTTTCTCAATTACAGATTTACAGGGGAATTACAAAAAATGATTAATGACATGAACTCCATACATCCTTATATTTAACAAGTAGTAACGGCCGTGCCGTCCTGTTAGAAAAATATAAAGCTGCTTCACTCCAAAGATTATAATGTTATAATGTTCATAGTAGCACAAGTGTAATCCAGAAGAGAACTGCAATTTCTAGTTCAAGAGGTTTCATCCTAGTTTTCTAGTCCGAATATCTTAACACTGGAGGTACTGCTGCATGGCCAATCCCGCACCCCAGCCATCCTTGCTGAACCGGTTCCGGCTGACCTGGAATCATTTCAAGTCAAGGCTGCTGCTGAAATACGCTTTTTCCTATATCCTCATGTTCCTGATCCCGCTCACCGGCGTTACCATCTTCGTCTATGAAAACGCCGTCAAGGGCCTGCGGGTCGAAATTGAACAATCCAATGTTAATCAGCTTAATCAAGTGAAAAGCACCATCGACGGCCGGATGAATGAGCTTCAGGAGATCGCCGGAAGAATCGCCTATGACAAGCATCTGACTCCTTATATGGTCCGGCATCCTTATTACAGTCTGGAGGCGATTCAGGCACTGGCGAATTACAAGGCCAGCAGCAGCATCGCGGAGGATCTGTTCCTCTACTTCCACGGCGATTCCAATATCTATTCTTACCGTGGGCTGGCTGATCTTCATGTCACCTTCGATACCCTCTATCAGTTCGAGCGCTGGACCCCGGAGAAACTGCGGCGCGACTTGAACGAGGCCCGTCAGCCGCTGGTGCGTCCGGCCGAGAATGTGACCGTCAATTCCCGGATGGAGCCGATGCTCGCCATGCTCGTCCCGGTGAAGCCGAATGACCCGTTCCCTTACGGAACAGTCGTCTATCTGATGAAGGAATCCAATCTTACCGGCGTCATGGACTCGGTTCTGAGCGATTTCTCGGGCAGCAGCTATATCTTCGGCCCTTCCGGCGAGGTGCTGACCGCGAACAGCCATGGCGTCAGCTTTCCCCAAAACGAGCTGCAGACCCTATCCGCTCTAAAGCCGGGGATTCACAATCTGGAGCTGGACGGGGAACAGTACTCCGTGGTGTCCGTGAAGTCCGAGGAGAATGGCTGGACCTACGTCACCACGATGCCCAGTTTCCAGTTCTTCAGCCGGGTCGCCCATGTCCAGACGCTAATTCTGATTGTCTTTTGTATTACGGTCGTTACCGGCATAGCGGCCGCGCTGCTGCTGGCCAAGCGGCAATACCACCCGATCCGCGATCTGATGGAGTTCGCCAAGCCGAGAGGCAGTAGTAATGAAGCCCCTAAGCTGCGCGATGAATGGGAGTCCATCCGGCAGACGCTTCATGACTACAGTGCCCGGATTGACCTCCAGGAGCCTTTTGTCCGCAACCAGTGTATGCTGCTGCTGCTCAAGCACGGCCAGCCGGATGATCCCGAGATTGAGCAGATGATTCTGAGCGCAGGCTTCAGGCATCCGCAGGGACAAGGCCTCTACTTCTCAGCCATCCTGTCCTGGGATGATGCAGCGCCGGGCGGCAAGTCCTGGCAGGAACGCCATCTGCTGCAGGAGATGCTCAGCAATATCTGCCTGCCGGGCCCGGATGCGCAGATCTTCGGGATCGAATTCTCGGTCAAGGACCAGTTCGCCCTGATCATCTCCCTGCCAGGTGAGGGGGAACTGCCCGTTCAGAGCCGGATGGAGCAGGTGATTGAAGGGATTCAGGATGTGATCCGTGAACACTCGCAGCTTGCGCTGAGTATCGGTGTCGGCATGGCCTACCGCGATCTCGCCCGGGTGAACCAGTCGTTCATTGAAGCCGCTGCCGCGCTGGAGCACCGGATGATCCGCCGCAGCGGTCAGGTCACCTATTTCGAACAGCTTGCGGAGCTGAACCCCTCCGCTGCCGAGAGCTTCTGGATTCCGCGCAAATCCATGCTGAAGCTGGAGCAGAGTCTGAAGCAGGGCAACGAATCGGTAGCGGCCCAGATGATTGCCGATACCATTGACACAATCAAGGACGAGCCGCTGCAGGTTCATCTGCTGCGGTGTATCTGCTTCGATCTGCTGAACGCTTTTCTGCGCACCGCCTCGGAGCTGGGTATGGACGAGGTGTTCACCAATATGCCGGAGCTGACCTCCTTCGAGACGCTGGAGGAGCTGGAGAGCCGGCTGCTCTCGCTGGCTTCCGCCATATGCGCCCAGGTCGAGCGGAATACAGAGACCAGCGAGTCTTCCCTAATGGATGACATTCTGGCCTATGTGGACCAGCAGTTCGCCGACTACACCCTCAGCCTGGAGCATGTAGCGCTGAAGTTCGCCATCTCGACCTCTTATTTAAGCCGGAGCTTCAAGGAGAAGACCGGAAGCAATTTCTCGCAATATATCTGGCAGCGGCGTGTGGACGAGGTCATCCGGCTGCTGGAGAACACCAGCGCACCGCTCAAGGAGATCATCGAGCAGGTCGGTTACCTGGATGCGCCCAATTTCATCCGCAAGTTCAAAAAAGAAACCGGCCTGACGCCAGGGCAATACCGCAAGGAACATGCCTTGAAGGGGACCGCTGCGAAAAGACCGGTTTGATTGGGCGGAGCCTCCGCCTACAGTTTGAGTTGAAACCTCTAATCGCTAATGGGCGATAACTGCTAAAATTGGAGTAATTGTACTACGTACAATAGAATCCGTGCAAAACGATCAAATAATCCCTTCTACTGTACTCTGGAGACAATTTCATAATTCAGTTTACTGAAAAGCAAGACTGGGCCAAAGTCTAAGGTCATGTTTTTAAAAAATCAGGCGACTTGCTGGGAGTTTTTCACCTGCTGGTTCAACTTGTCTAACGCAAATTTACTCAAATTGTACGCTAATGTACTGAGCTGGAAATCAACACTTGCCCGGACACCGCGGTGACGCGTTCGTTTCATGCCGAAATACTCTTTGAGATAGGCAAACACACGCTCCACCGCCGTACGCTTGTTGTACAGCGTGGTAAAACTTTCGCTACCTCTTGCGGGATAGGTGTGTAAACGCAAATCCGTTTGTATGCGAATTTTAAACACTTTTTGGCAATCGGTACCGGAGAGCGCACAGCCTTTGCATTCGCTAGGCCGGGTGTACTTCAGGGTCTCATACTTGGCATCAAAACTGTCGTAACGGTACGCATGTCCTTGAGCGCACACCGGCGTGTACTCCAGATTCATTCCTGCAGGCGGGTCTTTGTGGTGAATCAGGGAAATCGCAGGATAGGCGCCGAGCGAATGAATCAACTGGTAGATCGCCGCGCAGTCGTAGCCTTTGTCGCCCAAGATATGCTTGACCTTTAGCCCCGGAAACTTCAGGAGCAGGCCTTTGAGAAGGACGACCGCCATCCGCTGGTCATTCGGATTGGCCGAACTAAAGAGGCCACTGAGGATATACTGGCTGTCCGTGTCGACCAGCAGATTCGCCTTGAACCCGTAATAGCTGGTCATTCGCCCCTTCGTATTTTTCTTGTCACAACGCGCAGCATGCCGGGGCAACGCGGTCAGCAGTTCATTGTACGTGTAAGGCAACATCGCTTCAATGGTTTTCTGGAACGGTCCGAGACTTTGTTCATAGGCTTCCATTTCCTCGCGCCGACGTTCCTTTTCGGCCTGGGATGGACGACCTGGCTTGCTGTACTTGGGTTTCTTCAGCGGCTCGTTCACCGCCTTCGGCTCAGGCTCGGGAGGTTCGAGCTGAAGTTGCTCGGCCACCGGAGCTTCGCCTTTCTTTTGCTCCCGACGAGCCGCACGACGCTTGGAAGCCGATTCGCTAAATTGGCAATCCCACGCCTCGACCATGGAGGAATCCACAGCAAGATGGGTGCCGCTCACAAAACCTTCTTCTAGGGCAGATGTGACTAGGCGATCCTGAAGTTGTTCCAGCATTCCCGTTTGCTCCAGCGCATGAATCAAACGGGAATAGGAAGCCTGGCTTGGAATGTTGTCCGAGCCCGTAAACCGGCACTGGACTCGAAATTCGTGGCTATGATTCAGTCGCCGGACCAAGGCAGAAATAAACTCAATGTTCTCCATTTTGGCAATCAGCAGCGAGTAGATCATGGCAGGTACGTTTAATTGCTCAGGCCGTCCGCGATGGTTCTTTTTCCCCAGTGCGGACAGAACTGGAGCTAAATGTAAGTGTTCAAAGATTTGGCTGTATTTATCTTCTGGACCCATCTGGAGCAATTCCTCAAAGGAAAACAGTTCTTCTTGTCGAATAGAATAGATAGGGATTACCTCTTTTCTTCTCGGGTGTTGGTTTCGTCGCCTATCACTTCGAGAATGTGGGGAGGTACTCCTTTTTCTGTGCTCAAAAAAGCCAGGTATAGCAAGGGTTTTGAATTATGAAATTGTCTCCTCTGTACAATAGATATCACTGAAATGAAGTGAAAGTGCCTGAAACCTGAGAATCTAATGTATAAAATACATTAGGTTCTTTTTTCAAGTGAATTTAACCTCAGTCTGTTGCACTAAGTACAATAGCGCAATAGTCCATCACCGAAGCCCCCGCCACATTCCACCATACGGGCTGCCTCCCGGCTACTCCGCTTCCTGCAAAATATGCTCTACCAGCTCATCCAGCGGCACCGTGGCGAGCGCGATCGCTGTGTCGGTTACGCCGTAGTAGATATAGAGCAGGCCGTCCTTGACCACATTGCCGGTCGGGAAGATGACATTCGGAATCTGGAAGCCGAATTTCTCGTAATACGTCTCCGGCTCCATAATGAAGTTATGGGTCCGGGCAATGATCTTCTCCGGCTGCTCCAGATCCAGCAGCATCGCCCCCACGCGGTAGACGATCTCTTCATCGACGCCGTGATAGAGCACCAGCCAGCCCTTGTCTGTACGGATTGGAGGCGTAGAGCCGCCGATCTTCCTCGATTCCCAGGACAGGTTCCCGGCGGTGGCGAGCAGCTTGGGCTCTTCCCAATGCACGAGATCCTCGGAATAGGTAATCCACATGGCGGCTTTCTCCGTTCCATAAGCCTCACCCACGTATTCTTCGGGGCGGCGCAGCAGCACGAATTTGCCGTTTATTTTCTCAGGGAACAGGATGTTGTCCCGGTCGTTGATGTGGAGCGGCGTGGTGTCCGCCACGAACTCCCAGTCCAGCAGATTGGTTGACTTCAGAATCGAGGAACGGGTCAGCCAGTGGCCCTCCTCTTCCCCCCAGCCGTCCGGGTATTCGGGAATGGAGCGCTCAGGAACGCCGGCCCCGGTAGGATAATAGCTCATGGCGCAAGGGCGCAGAGCGTAGTTGAGGTAGAAGGTTCCGTCGATCTTCACAATGCGCGGGTCCTGCACACTACCGTACGGGAAGCCCAGCATATCCGGTGTAACAATCGGCTCATCCTTCACATGGGTGAAGTTCACACCGTCCTCGCTTTCCAGCAAGCCCAGATAGTTCTTGCATGGGGTCAGGGAACCGGCGGTGCGCTCGATCATATAGAACTTGCCGTTATCGATGATAACCGCAGGATTGAACACGGTCACCTTGCGCCACTCATAGCCGCCCGGGACGACAATCGGATTATTGGGATGTCTTGTAATTTGCATGTCTATTCCTCCTGCGAATGATGTTCGTGGTATATAAGAAGCTCCAAATTTCCCCTCCGCTTCTTTGCTTTCGTTAATTTCTTTCGTGCTTCTTATATAACTTAAACGTCTGGACCTCATAAGGCCGGAAGGACAGCGGGATCACGCCGCCGGTGGTATCCACTGAGCCGGTCTCGCTCTCCAGCAGATTGACCCGGCAGGCGCGGACGTCCTCGTCCTTCCAGTCCAGTGTGGCCGACTCTCTGCTGCCCGCCGCTTCATACAGACGTACAATCGTTCCACTGCCGTCCTCTGCCTGCTTGATTGTGTCGAGCATGACGTGGCTGCTCTGGAAGGCCAGCCAGGCATGGGTGCTTGGATAACAGCCGGAATGTGCGGCTTCGCTGACCGCCAGCAGCGGCTCATTCAGCTCCGCCGCTTCCCGTACCACATCGGCCTGCCGCCATTCTCCGCTGTGCGGATAGAGCGAATACGTGAATTCATGCTCCCCCTGGTCGGCATTACGGTCCGGCCAGCGCGGAGAGCGCAGCAGCGAGAGCCGCAGCACCCCGTCATGGATGTCATAGCCGTATTTGCAGTCATTCAGCAGGCTGACGCCATAGCCGCCCTCTGACAGATCGGCCCAGCGGTGTCCGCAGACCTCGAATTGTGCCTGCTCCCAGCTGGTGTTGCGGTGGGTCGGGCGCTCCAGCGCGCCGAACGGGATCTCATACGTAGCCTTCGTTGCCACAATATCCACCGGAAAAGCAACCTTCAGCAGCTTATGCTGCTCCCTCCAGCTTACGCTGGTGCGGAAGTCCACTCTCCGGCTGTTCCGGGGCAGTACAATCTCCTGCTCAATCTGTGATTCACCGAGCTGCCAGCGGAACTTCAGCACGGTCTGCACGGGGCCGCTGCTGACCACCCTGCGGTCCAGCAGCTTCGCCTTGCCCGCAGGCTGCTGCTCATAACGCGGGTCTATATCCCAGGCATCCCATAGCGTCGGGGTGTCATGATAGAACTGGAGCTGGTTGCCGGGTTGGCCGGGCTGGAGCAGCTCACGGCCCGCGCTTGTGTCATACCAGCGGCTGATCTCGCCGTCTTCATTGAATGTCAGGATATAATGGTCCGTCTCCCATTGCTCCGGGAACTCGTCTCCGGCGGCGGATTCATCCTGCGGCTCAGGCCCTACTCCGGCTGGCTCCGCAGCTTCCCGCAGCCAGATCGTCCGGCAGCCGAAGGCCGGAACCTTACGGACCTGTACAGCCAGCATGTAGCTGTTCCCGCCAGCCTCCGTGTTCCAGCATTCGCTCACAAGCAGGCCGTCCTCATCGAATACCTGCACCTCAGCCAGCTCAGGACCGCCCTCCAGCCGGAGCAGCTCCGTCCGCTCCCAGCCCAGGCTGTTGAAGACCACATAGGGACGGCCCTCACCCGATGTATTCACTTCAGCCGCCAGAGCATGCAGGGAGCGGTCCAGCACCTGCCCGCCCAGACGGAAGATCTCGGCGTATTCCTCCCGCGAGGTTGTATACACCTCCGGGATGGAAGTCCCCGGAATGATGTCATGGAACTGGTTGAGCAGCAGCAGCTTCCAGCCCTCGGCCAGCTCCCCGGCGGGCAGCAGACGCTGCACATCCGGCTGATCCGGCTGCTCCAGCTCCAGAGCACCGTTCTTCTCCGCCAGCACACTCCAGATCTCCGCCTGCCGGTATAAGACCTCCGCCTTGCGGTTGCTGCGTTTATTGAAGGCATGGGTCGTGAAGGTGCCCCGGTGCAGCTCCAGATAGAGATCGCCGTGCCACGCCGGAAGCTCCGGCTGACGCGCACCGATCTCCGAGAAGAAGGCTTCGGCCGTAGAGAATCCGCTGACCGGCTGACCCGGCGCGAGATCAGTACGGGCCACATATTCCAGCATCTCATGAGTGACTCCGCCGCCTCCGTCTCCGTGGCCATAGAGCAGCATAAGCTCATCATGCTCTTCCTTCTGGGCGTAGGCCTGCCAGTGCTCCTGCACATCCTTCGGGTGGGTATGCTCATTGACCCCATGGTTCTGATAGGCCACAATCTTCGTCCCGTCAATTCCTACCCAATGGAATAAGGTATGCGGGAAGGGATTGGTATCATTCCAGCCCAGCTTGGTGGTCATGAAATAACCGATGCCCGCCTGCTTCAGCAGCTGCGGCAGGGAGGCGCAATAGCCGAAGGTATCCGGCAGCCATTCAATCGTGGAATGCTTGCCGAATTCCTTCATATAGAAGTCCTGCCCGTACAGCATCTGCCTGACCAGCGACTCCCCGCCGGGAATGTTCAGATCCGGCTCTACCCACATGCCGCCGACCAGCTCCCACCGGCCTTCGGCAATCCGCTCCTTGATCCGCGCATAGAGCTGCGGATAATGCTCCTTGGCGAAGGCATAGAGCTGCGGCTGGCTCTGGGAGTACCGGAAGTCGGGGTACTTATCCATCAGGGTGCAGACGGTGGAGAAGGTCCGGCTGACCTTGCGCACCGTCTCCCGGACCGGCCACAGCCAGGCCACATCAATATGGGACTGGCCGACCATATGCATCGTCCCCGGGTCCAGCCCTGCCGGCCGTTCCGCCGAAGCAGCAGCCCGTAGCTGCTGTTCCGCCGCAGGTACAGCTCCGCCGTCCAGCAGCAGCTCCTCCTTCATATAGAGCGCGTCCATTACCCGCTCCAGCGCCTTAAAGCTGCGGATGCGGCGCATATCACCCTCCGTCAGCAGGAGGGCTGCTTCGTGTACGATTCGCACCGTATACAGCAGGCTGTATACCGGGCGATTGACGCGCACAAGCTTAATTTCAATGCCCGTCAGCGGGGGCTTAATCACCGCCTGCCGGTTCAGCGGGTCCTCCGGTTCCGGCACAGGATCATACAGCTCAATCTCCAGGTCCAGGCGCCCGCCCGCAGCGCCGGACGGCAGCGGAATGAACCAGTGATTGCTGTCCAGGCCATGATACGGCGCTCCGTCCAGCTTCAGCAGGCCTTCCCCGCGTCCCAGATAGAGCAGCGCCGCCTCTTCCGGTCCCCAGTCTCCCGGAACCGTGATCTCCCGCTGAAGGAAATAGGTGGTTCCATACCCGCCGTCCAGCAGAGAAATATTGTATTCCTGATGCACTTCCTCCTCATGCTCATAGCAGCCCGGAGTGAGGTAACGGGACTTACGCATCCTCCATTCCGCAAGCTCTATCTTCTCAGTCCACTGCCGCTTGGCCAGCCATCCGGTGAACCGCTCCATACGCTTCATGGCTTAGCCCTCCTCTCTGACATGGAGCGGGGCACTCAGATACTCTGCGGAGTGCGGGCCTGCCATCACCGTGAATTCTCCTGGCTCGACGATCCGCGTCAGATCTGCTGATACATACTCCAGCTCCTCCCGGCCTACACGGAACGTCACCGTCTGCGTGTCTCCCGGCTGAAGGCTGATCTTGCGGAAGCCCTTCAGCTGCTTCTCGGGCCGGGTAATAGAAGAGGCCAAGTCGGAAATATACAGCTGTACCACCTCGCTGCCTGCCCGGTTGCCCCTATTAGTCACATCCACGGAGACAAGCGCTTCTTCATCCGCAGAGATTACAGAAGGCTCGACCTTCAGGTTGCTGTAACCGAATTCAGTGAAGCTAAGACCATAGCCGAAGGGATATCCGGCGTGGAAGTCTGTCTCCAGATACCGTTTGCCTCTCGTCCGCCGCTTGTAGTAATACACGGGAAGCTGGCCGACATGCTTCGGAATGCTGATCGTCAGCCGCCCGGAAGGGTTCACCTCGCCGAACAGAATGTCGGCAATCGCATGTCCGCCCTCCTGCCCCGGGTACCAAGCCTCCAGAATGGCGTCCGCGTGCTCTACAATCCAAGGCTCGGCAATCGGGCGGCCGTTAATATAGACCACAATCAGAGGCTTGCCCAGCTTGTGAAGCTCCTGCGCCAGCTCAAGCTGCACACCCATCAGATTCAATGTGGACCGGTCGATGCCCTCCCCGCATTCCATGTCGCTCCAGGAATGCTCCGTCACGACAGAAGCGCCGGTGAGCAGATCAATCGTCCCCTCACCGAAATCTCTGGCGCTGGAGCCGCCGATCGCCAGCACTATCGCATCAGCTTCAGCCGCACAGGCCAGCGCAGGGGCGAAGCCTTCGCGGGAATCGCCCTTGATCCGGCAGCCGGGTGCATACAGGACCTTGTCCGCTCCGCCGCCCAGCGCCTGCCGGATACCCTCCAGCACCGTGACAATCGCGCCTGCGGGCTGCGGCGAGGTGTAGTCGCCAAGCTGGTTGTACGGAGCATCCGCATTGGGACCGATTACGGCAAGCTTACGAATCCCCTTGCTTAATGGCAGCGCTGTGTTCTCATTCTTCAGCATGATGATGCTCTCACCGGCGATCCGCCGGGCCAGCTCCCGATGCTCCGGCTTGCCGATGATTTGCTCTGCCTGCTCAGGATCGGCAAAGGGCCGGTCGAACAGACCGAGCTTAAACTTCAGCTCCAGAATCCGCGCCGCCGCGCGGTCCAGATCGGATTCCTGCAGCCGCCCATGCTCGATAGCGTCTGCGATATGCTTCTCGAACATCTCGCCCGACATCTCCATATCGATGCCCGCCAGCAGTGCCTGGGCTACAGCCGTTTCTCCGCTATCTGCGGTGTTATGACCATTCGTCAGCATGCCCAGCGCTCCGCAGTCTGTGATCACGAACCCTTCGAAGCCCCATTGCTCCCGCAGCACATCCTGCAAAAGATAGCGGTTCGTCGTACAAGGCACGCCGTCAATCTCGTTGTACGCTGTCATAATGGACAGCGCTCCGGCTTCTACCGCCTTACGGAACGGCAGCAGATCAACCTCATGCAGCTCGCGCAGTCCCATATGCACGGGCGCGGAGTTGCGCCCGCCTTCCGAGCTGCCGTAGGCGGCGAAGTGCTTCAAGGTGGCCAGCACGGAATCCTCCGCATCCAGCCGCTCTCCCTGCAAGCCCTTCACGGCCTCTACACCCATCGCCGCAATCAGGAACGGGTCTTCGCCGAAGGTCTCCTCCGTACGGCCCCAGCGCGGATCACGCACCACATCAAGCACCGGCGAGTAGGTCGCCGCTCCGCCCTGGCTGCGGGTCTCCAGCGCTACCACCCGGCACATCTCCCGGTATAGCTCCGGGTTCCACATACTGCCCAATGCAAGCGGCACCGGAAATACAGTGGCGCCGATAGCCATATGCCCGTGGGAGCATTCTTCGCCGAACAGAATCGGAATCCCGAGCCGGCTCTCCTGCATGGCGTAAGCCTGAATCGCATTAACAGCCTCCGCCCCCTCCTTCGGGGACAGACCGGTCTCCAGCGTAACGCCAGTCCACGGGTCGGCACGCAGCGTCCCATACAGGGAGCCGACGCCTCCGGCGGCAACCTGACGCTTGAAGGCCTCTGTCATGCCTGTGGTTCCGTCCGCGTGCTTCTCATAGCACTGCCAGCCGAAAGGCTGGACTAATTGTCCAGCCTTCTCTCCAAGCGTCATGCGCTGCAGCAGGTCCTGTACCCGATCCGCCACAGATTGTGTTTTATCCTTATAGATCATTTTCACAGCACCTTTCTGCATCAGTCATTCATGCCGCTCACTCTCGGCACTTCAGAGGATGAAATTTCGAAGAAGACGGATAGCGCCTGTAGGATTTAGTTGGTTTTCCAGCGGTCATAAGCAGCCTGGTTGATCTCAGCCACTCGCTCTCCGCCCATCTTCTTGACTGTTGCCACATAATTATCCCAGCCGGTCAGCGGCTCGGCTCCGGTAATGAACTTCGCTTCCATCTGCTTGACATAAGTGCTCAAATCCGAATTCAGACTGCTGATCTCCGTCTGCTCTTCCACAGTGAGGAACAGGGCCGGGAATGGAATCCGCGCGCCTTTATCCAGCAGCTTCTGCTTGGTCTCCTGCTCTACCCAGAGGTCAAAGTCTGTCTTCAGCCCCTTGTTGATATCGTCCATGGACAGAGTTGGTGCAGGAATACCGTAGTTCGGCGTCAAGGTGGCCCGGAAATCCTCCATCTCCTTGCCGTCCGGTACAGGCAGGTATTGCTTCACGCGGTTGTCTTTGTCGGTGTACTCCCAGAGCGTACCCTCCGGTCCTTTGTTGAAGAACAGAGCGCCTTCATAGGAATAGAGGTAATCCACCCAGCGGAGTGAGGCTTCCGGTGCAGGATTGCTGTTCGTAATGGCGAATGCGCCTGTCGTAATTCCTCTGTTCTTGGCAATCGCCGGAGCGGACACCGATTCACTGCGCACAGGGGCGAACATCGGATCTGCCGTGGACGGCTCTCCGCCCTTAGTCATATAAGCATGCCAGTCGGAAAAGAGCGCCACGCGGTTATTCTGCGCCTTGGCCTTCTTCTGCTCTGCCGTCTGCGAGAAGCTCTCATGATCCAGCAGCTCTTCGGACCACAGACGGTTCATATAGGTCAGATACTCCTTATAGCCTTCTTCAAGCGGTGTATAGTGGACCTTGTCCGCATCGTCTACATAGATTTCTTCTTCATAGATGCCAAAAGCGCCCAGCAGCCAGGTGCGGATATCGCGGAGGTTCGCAGCAGTTGTGGTCACCGAAGAGATCGGAATTTCATCGGCGGTCCCGTTGCCGTTCGGATCTTCCTCCTTCACGCGCTTCAGGTAGGTGTACAGCTCCTCGGTCGTTTCCGGCAGCTTATCGATGTTCAGGGCCTTCAGGAAGTCCCCGTTATACCACATCGGGTTGCGGTACCAGTGCTGGCTCATTTCCACCACCGGCAGGGAGTAGATATGACCGTCCGGAGCGGTAATCGATTTGCGCACATCCGGGTTCTCCGCAAGCAAAGCCTTGAAGTTCGGGGCATATTCTTCGATCAGGTCTTCCAGCGGGATCAGAATCCCCTGCTCGCCGTAATTCATCTGCTCGGCAGTCGTCAGACCGGCCGCATAGAAGATATCCGGGTAATCGCCGCTGGCGAACACCAGATTCTTTTTGGTATCGAAGCTGTCCTTCGGCGCATTTTTATATTCCATCGTAATGCCGGTCTTCTCCTTCATCTGCTGGAGCACCGGCATGTTCTCCCAGTTCTGAATGCCCACATCCGGCGCCATCAGCGTCAGGGTAACGGGTTCGCTAACAATCGGGAAGCCCTCCTTGTTCACCGTGGCCTCTCCGGTACTCTTATTCGCGGTGCCTTCATTGGAGCTCCCGCAGCCTGCCAGCAGTCCAACAATCACAGCCGAAGACAGCAGAATCTTCCATGGTTTACGTGTGATCTGCATTAATAATTCCTCCCTTAGGTTCATTACATTTTAACCTTTAGCCTTTTACAGAGCCAATCATGACCCCTTGGACAAAATAACGCTGCAGGAACGGGTAGACCGCCACAATCGGCAGTGTAGAGACAACGATGACGCCATATTTGACCAGCGATGCCGTCTCTGCCTTATTATTCATGGCCATAGCTACCTCGCCGTTGATCGCAGCGCCTGTAGTTTCGGCCGACATTTCCTGCAGGACCAGAATCTGGCGCAGCACCATCTGCAGCGGATACTTGGCTTCATCGTTCAAATAGATCAGGGACGGGAAGTAGCTGTTCCAGTGTCCAACCCCGTAGAACAAGGCCATGACGGCGACAATCGGCGCGGACAGCGGCAGGATAATGCGGATGAACAGCTTCAGATTCGTACAGCCGTCGATGTGGGCCGCTTCCTGTAATTCTTTTGGAATCGTGGACTGGAAAAAGGTCCGGGCGACCACGATGTTCCATACCGATGCGGCCACCGGCAGGATCAGCGCCCCCATGCTGTTAATGAGGCCCAGGTTCTTGACGAGCAGATACGTCGGCACCAGCCCGCCGCTGAAGAACATCGTGAACAGAATGAGGCCCATGAACAACTGGCGTCCGACAAAATCAGACCGGCTGAGCGCATATGCAGCAGGCAGCGTAACCGCCAAATTCAGCAGAGTGCCCACCGCTGTGTAGATGATGGTATTGAGATACCCGTTCCAGATCTTCGGGTTCTCGAACACCAGCTTATAGCCGTCCAGCGTCACATTCTTCGGGAACAGCCACATCGCGCCCGAATTGACATCCTGCGGCGAACTGATGGACGCGCTGAGGATATAGATCAGCGGATAGAGGACCACTACGAGCGCAAGGCACAAATAGATGTAGGTGCTGATCAGAAACAGCTTATCTCCCCTGGATTCTTTCATGGCAGTAACCATAGACTTCAACTCCTTTCTACCAGAGGCTGTTCTCACTGGTGCGTTTGGCAATCCGGTTCACGGTAACGAGCAGTATTACATTGACCACCGAGTTGAACAATCCGACAGCCGTCGAGAAGCTGTATTGGGCGTTCACCAGACCGGCGCGGTAGACATAGGTGGATATGACATCGGAGGCTTCCATATTGAGCGAATTCTGCAGCAGCAGGATTTTCTCGAAGCCCAGGCCCAGAATGTTACCCATGTTCAGAATCAGCATGATTGTGATCGTAGGGATAATCGTCGGCAGATTGATATGCAGCACCCGCTTGATCCGGCTGGCTCCATCCACGATGGCCGCTTCATGCAGCTGTGGATCTACGCCCGACAGGGCCGCGAGATAGATGATCGTCCCCCACCCGGTGCTCTGCCAGACGCCCGAGAAGACATACACCGTTTTGAACCAGGCCGGATCGGTCAGGAACTGTGCGGGCTGGAAGCCCAGGAATTCAATCGCCCGGACAATCATTCCGCTGGAGGGCGACAGGAAGGTAATAATCATCCCCGCCATTACGACTACAGAAATGAAATGCGGCGCATAGGTAACCGTCTGGACCGACTTCTTGAACGGGCCGTTGCGGACCTCATTGAAGGCCAGGGCCAGAATGATCGGCAGCGGAAACCCGATGGCAAGCTCATAGAAGCTGATGCTGAACGTGTTCCACAGCAGATCCCAGAAGAAATAAGAATTGAAGAACCGTTCGAAATGGTCGAAGCCTACCCAGTCGCTGCCCGTAATTCCTTTGGAGGGTACGAAGTTCTTGAAGGCAATCTGAATGCCGTACATCGGACCATAATGAAAGATGAAGAAATACAGTAACGCGGGAAGCATGAACAGATAGAGCTCCCAATTCTGCCAGATTCGTTTGCCAAGGGACTTGTTCCCCTTCATTCTCCCACTCCTCTCTATGTTAGTTTTCATTACACATAAATCTGTATCCGCTTCGCATTCTTGCTATGGCCTTTCCTGCTAACGCTTACATCCCAAATTGTAGAGAAACTAAGCTGACATCGTAAATATGTAGGTTGTGCATTGTCATGTTAAAAGAGTGTAAAACCGCGCTGCTACGGGGCTTATGAGCTGAATAACTTCTACGGGCCGCTGCTGGCTGACTGCCGTAAATGTGTGAATTATGAACCCTCCTCCCCCCCTGCAAAAGTTACATATTGTGATCCTCCGGCAGGTATGCAAACATTTGCTACGAATGCCGACACTACAACACCCGACTGAAGATATAGGAGGTTTCTCTCATGACCCGTACAACTGCCCACCTGATCTCACACACTCATTGGGACCGGGAATGGTATATGCCTTACGAGCGTCACCATGTGCTGCTGGCGAAGCTGATGAACGAGCTGCTGGAGACGCTGGAGCAGGACGAGCGCTACCGGTACTTCCACCTGGACGGACAGACCATCATTATTGAAGATTATCTGCAGGTGCATCCTGAGCGGAGAGAGCAGCTGGAGCGGTTCATCCGCGAAGGCCGGATTGTCATCGGCCCCTGGTATGTGCTCCAGGATGAATTCCTGACCAGCTCCGAGGCCAATGTGCGCAATCTGCTGATCGGCCATCAGGATGCAGCGAAATATGGCGTGATCTCGAAGCTCGGGTACTTCCCCGATTCCTTTGGCAATATGGGCCAAGCCCCCCAGCTGCTCCAGCAGGCTGACATCGGGACTGCGGTGTTCGGCCGCGGCGTGAAGCCGACGGGCTTCGATAATATGGTCGGCGAGCTGAACAGCACCAGCTATGAATCCCCCTACTCCGAGATGTATTGGGAATCTCCAGACGGCTCTACTGTGCTGGGGCTGCTGTTTGCGAACTGGTACAGCAACGGCAACGAGGTGCCGGTGGATGCAGAGGAAGCCAAGGTCTTCTGGGACAAAAAAATCGCGGATGCCGGCAAATATGCCTCCACCCCGGAGCTGCTGTTCATGAACGGCTGTGATCATCAGCCGGTGCAGCGTGATCTCGCGGATGCGCTGGAGACGGCCCGGAAGCTGTATCCGGACACGGACTTCGTCCACTCCAGCTTCGAGCAGTATCTGAAGGCGCTGGCACCCTCGCTGCCTGAGGATCTGGTCACCGTGCACGGCGAGCTGCGCAGCCAGCATACGGACGGCTGGGGGACGCTGGTGAATACCGCTTCCGCCCGCGTCTACCTGAAGCAGCTCAACCAGCAGGGCCAGACGCTGCTGGAGAAGGGCGCAGAGCCGCTGGCGGCACTCGCTTATCTGGTCAGCGGGCAGGCCTACCCCCATGCCCTGCTGACCTATGCCTGGAAGACCCTGATGCAGAATCACCCGCATGACAGCATCTGCGGCTGCAGTGTGGATGAGGTCCACCGTGAGATGATCAGCCGCTTCGAGAAGAGCCGCCATGTAGGCGAAGCTATTATTGAAGACAGTCTGAGAGCGGTCTCCGCACAGATTGGAACCCGGAGTGTTGCGGCCTGGAGCGAAGCGGCCCGGCCGGTGACGGTCTTCAATACCACCGGCTGGGAACGCAGCGGAACAGTAAGCGTGGAGGTCATCTTCGCCAAGCGTTACTTCAAGGAAGGACCGAATCCGGCGGCGATTGCCGCAGCACTGGATCAGCTTCCGCTTGCGCTTGAGCAAGGGCGGCTGCTGGATGCTGAAGGGCGGCATGTGGCTTGCCGGGCGGAGGATCTGGGCACCCGGTTCGGCTATGAGCTGCCGGACGACCAGTTCCGCAAGCCCTATATGGCCCGGATCGTCCGGCTGACCTTCGAGGCTGCACAGGTGCCGCCGTTAGGCTACAGCACCTACGCCTGGGTAGAGTCGGCGGATGAGTCTGCCTGGGCTGCTGCTGAAGGTCCGCTTAAGCTGCTGGAACGTGGGATGGAGAATGACTTCCTGGCCGTTCAGATCCGCGAGGACGGTTCTTACGATGTGGCTGACAAGCGGACGGGCCGCAGCTTCACCGGACTCGGCGTCTATGAGAACTGCGGCGATATCGGGAATGAATACGTGTTCCGCCAGCCGGAGGGCGATGCTGCACTGACGACCAAGGGCCTTGCCGCCCGGATCTCGCTTACCGAGCATGAGCCTTACCGCATCACGTATGAAATCGTGCATGAATGGGCTATTCCCGCTTCCGCCGATGCTTCGTTCGAGGACGAGAAGCGCAGAATGGTGCCGTTCCGGCAGCGCAAGGCCGGACGCTCAACCGAGCAAGCTCCGCTGCGGATCGTGACACGGATCAGCCTGGAGACTGGCGGGACCGGCGTTCAGGTCTCTGCCGCGTTCAATAATCAGGCTAAGGACCACCGTCTGCGCGTGCTTGTCCCTACCGGGCTGGCTGCATCCACCCTTCGGGCCGATTCTATCTTTGAAGCCGCCGAGCGTGAGATCGAGCCGGCTGCGGACTGGATCAATCCGAGCAATGCCCAGCACCAGCAGGCTTACGTCAGTGTGTCGGACGGCAGCGCCGGACTGCTGGTGGCCAACAAAGGGCTGAACGAATATGAGGTGCTGCGGGACGGCAGCAAAACGATTGCTATCACCCTGCTGCGCAGCGTATCGGAGCTGGGCGACTGGGGCGTGTTCCCTACACCGGAAGCCCAGTGCCTCGGTGAGCAGACCGTTGAGTTCGCGGTCCGTCCATTCGCCGGGGATGCGGATTGGACGGAGGCCTGTGCCTGGGCATACCAGTATCAGGTACCTTGGTTCACGGTTCAGACCGGCTGGCAGGAGGGTTCCCTCCCTGCGGTCTATCAGCCGCTGGAGTGGCAGGGCCGCACCCTGGTGCTGTCCGCCTTCAAAATGTCCGCAGACCATGAGGACATTATTCTGCGCTGGTATAATCTGGCGGGAGTAGAGCAGGAGCTCGCGCTTACGCCGCATTTTCCGGTGGAGGCTGTCCATGCCAGTGATATTCTGGAACGGCGCAAACAGCGGGAAGCCTTGGATGAAGGTTCTCTCCGCCGCTCTGCCGGCCCCGCTCAAATCGTCACCTATGCCCTGCAACCGTACAACCCTAAATTCACTATGCCAGGAGGAGTTACACCATGAATCTGCCAGCTTCCATTACCGCCTATCTGAATGAGGCCGATGAACGGCTTGCCCACCACCCGAAACTGCAGCAGTTGTTCCGCAACTGCTTCCCGAACACGTTGGAGACCACGACCAAGCTGCTGGAAGACGGCACGACCTTCGTGTTCACCGGCGATATCCCGGCCATGTGGCTGCGCGATTCGACGGAGCAGGTGCGGCACTATATTCCTTTTGCCAAAAAGGACCCTGAATTGCAGCGGATTCTCCGCGGCCTGATTGCCCGCCAGATGTTCTATGTGAATATTGATCCGTACACCAATGCCTTCAACGAGACGGCAAGCGACAAGCATTACCGCGATACGGACGACTGTAATCTGAATCCGTGGATGTGGGAGCGCAAATATGAGCTGGACTCCCTCTGCTTCGTCGTTCAGCTGGCTTATATGTACTGGAAGGAAGCGGAGCAAACCGATATCTTCGATGCCGCCTGCTACCAGGCACTGACCTCCATCGTGAACACGATCGAGACTGAGCAGCATCACGGGGAGAAATCCCCATACCACTTCATCCGGCAGACGCTCCAGGATACGGAGACGCTGCACAATAACGGACGCGGGATGCCGGTCAACTACACCGGGATGAGCTGGTCGGGCTTCCGCCCGAGCGATGACAGCTGCGAATTCGGCTACAATATTCCCTCGAATATGTTCGCTGTGGTCATTCTGGGGTATATCGGCGAGATGGCAAGCGAGGTATACCAGGACGAGCGGCTGGCGGCGAGAGCGGCGAAGCTGCGCAAGGAGATCGACTTCGGCATCCGTACCTACGGCATCGTGACCCATCCGAAATACGGCAGAATCTACGCCTATGAGACGGACGGTTACGGCAATTACTCGCTGATGGACGATGCCGGAACCCCAGGGCTGATCTCTATTCCTTACATTGGTTACGTGGGCGTAGAGGATGAGATCTATCAGAACACCCGCCGGTTCGCGCTCAGCTTCGATAACCCCTTCTATTTCGAGGGCAAGCACGCCAAGGGCATCGGCAGTCCGCACACCCCGGGCGGTTACGTATGGCATATGGCGCTGTCCATGCAGGCGCTGACGGCGGACAACGATGAGGAGATCAAGGAGCTGATCGACATGCTGATCCGCACCGACGCCGATACCGGCTACATGCACGAGGGCTTCCACCCGGATAACCCTGCTGACTTCTCACGCGAATGGTTCGCCTGGTCCAACAGCCTGTTCGCTACGCTGATCGGCAAGGCGATGGATAAGGGGCTGGTTTAGGGCCTGATTTAGGGGCAGTTTCGTCGTCGCGCAGACTCTAGTTGTAGTTTGTACAGCTATAATTCCCCATTTTACGCAAAAGACGGCTAAACGCTGTTTTTAATTGTACCGAATACAATTAAGCCTACGTTCCAAAGCAGACGCCTGCTCGGGTATGCGGGTAAGCTTCCTCTATCCCCCGGAGAACCCTGAACGGTTAGCTCATCCTGCAACAAGCAAGCAAGTGGAATAACGTTAAGCCTGTTGATTACCCAAAAAAAGGTAGCAAAAAGGCCGCCATTTCGATAAAGTGTTTGTACCCCTACAAACCTTCCGAAACGAGGCGGCCTCATGAAAAAGTCTACTTCAATTTCAAACATTCTGCAATTGGTGATTCCCGAGGAAAAACTACGTCCGATTCTGGAAGAATTAAACTATATTGATGTTGCGCGTAAATTTACCGTGTATGATTTGTTTTTGTTTCTAGCTGAAGCAGCGTTTCAGCAGTGGGACGGGTACCGAGACGGCGCGCAACGGATGTCCCTTCAGGGACAACGTGCGGTGAATTATTCGACGCTTTCCAAAAAGGCTAAAGAGGTTCCTTTCTCCTTATTTAAGCGTCTATTGAAACTCATGATAGGGCTCTGTAATCGGAAGGCCAAGCGGTCACTCGGTATTCCGAAAGAACTGTTAATCGTGGATTCAACCACCATTTCGGTCGGTCAAGGCCGCTTGCCTTGGGCACAAATTAAAGGCAGAAAAGCAGGCGTTAAGCTGCATGTCGGATTACTTGGGGACTCGAATGAATTGCACAAAGTGACGGAGACCCCGGCTGTACAGCATGATTTAAACAGTTGCGCCTTCCTGCTCGACAGCCAATATATTTTGGTGGCAGACCGCGCTTACGGGAAGCACAAGCTGTTTGACAGCTATCAAGAGAAGAAAGAGCGGCAATATTTTGTCATTCGGCTTAAGGATAACACCACGCTCGTGAATCCGGTCCCGCGCCTGCGAAATCGCCCATTTGAGGGAAGTATCGAGCAGGATTTGACGTGCCAATTAGGAAAGGTTAAGGCGCTCAGCAAGAATCAGTTTCGGGTGGTGATTCTTAAAGATCCTAAAGGGAATCCCGTCATTCTTGCGACAAATCTGCACTGGCACTCCCCCGAAGCCATAGCAGACATCTATAAGAAACGTTGGCAGATTGAAGTATTTTTTCGTTGGATTAAGCAGCATTTAAACATTCCCAAGTTATTTGGAACCACAGAAAATGCAGTATATGGGCAGCTATACGTGGCTTTATTGGTGTATGTGTTGCTAAAGTTTCTGTTTGAACAGGGAAATAGTACTGTGCATGTTAGCGCTAGATTAACGTTCGCCGAGTTTGATCGATTATTTACGCTGCAAAAGCTACCTGTGGAGTGGAAGATTTATTTAGCTCATGTTACTGACATTATCACCAAAATATAGGTAATCAACAGGCTTAGAATAACGTATCTTAGTTCGCCGATATGAACGGAGTTACCGGTAACAGGTGGAAAAACAGCAACTAATATAGTTAGTTTATGCTACTTTGCACGAATAGGGAGAATTTAAGTGTTGTTTATCCAACTACTGGTTCGGCAGCGTTCATTCACTCATCAGCAGATGGAGGAAATCCATCTATTATACTTCTTCTAAACAGAAAACGGCTGCGTCCCCCCTTGACATCAAGGAGGCCGCAGCCGTTTATTGGTCTATGTAGATTGAACTTGGAATACAGACAGGGGAAACGTGACGGAAGAGAATTTTGGAACTGTAGGAGCGTCAGCGTCCGCCTTTGTCACCGGATTTCTCCCGCAAACAGCGAGTTAAATCAAAAAATCCGGGGACAACAGCGGCCGGAGGGCCAAACATTCTTTGGAGTCACGCCATTCCCGGGACAAAAAAATTACAAGTACAATCTATATATCTGTGTTCAGCTTAGTAGCCGCTCTGGCTCTGCTCGCCCTTGGCAATCGCTACGCCGCCGCTGGTTCCGATCCGGCTGGCGCCTGCGCCGATCATCACGAGCGCGTCTTCCGCGCTGCGGACACCGCCGGAGGCCTTCACGCCGATCTCAGGGCCGACCGTTGCCCGCATCAGGGCGATATCTTCCTTTGTTGCCCCGCCGGTCGAGAAGCCGGTTGAGGTCTTCACGAAGTCTGCGCCCGCTTCTACAGCAAGCTTGCAGGCACGGACCTTCTCCTCTTCAGTCAGCAGGCAGGCCTCAATAATGACCTTGGTCAATGCTTTGCCGCGCGCGGCTTCGACTACAGCAACCATATCGCGCTTCACCAGCTCGTCATTGCCGTCCTTCAGTGCACCGATATTAATGACCATATCTACCTCACCGGCACCGTTCGCAATGGCATCCTTCGTCTCAAAAGCCTTAGCCTCCGGAGTCGATGCTCCCAGCGGGAAGCCGATTACTGTACACACCTTCACTTCTGGTGTATCCTTCAGCACGGCATGCGCAGTAGCTACCCAAGCCGGATTCACGCACACAGAGGCGAATTTGTAGGCTTTAGCCTCTTCGGCAAGCTTGATAATATCGTCTTTCCGGGCATCCGCCTTCAGCAGCGTATGATCAATAATCCCGGATATTGTAGTTTCACTCATGTTCAATTCCTCCATATAATCGGTAATAGATGTTCACATCCCTTGTAATCATACCAATAGTCGGACGCTTTTGAAAGCTGGAGGGCATAACATCTGGTAATTCTGTATCTACTCCGGGCAGTATAGATCAAGCCCATCGGCCCTCTAGCCCTATACATTCACCTGCCGGATGGCCTCCCGCAGATCACCTGTACTCGCGCTGACGCTCAGCGAAGCCTCATAGACTTCTTTGATTCGCGCCAATTGCAGATCGGTCAGCTCACGGATCTCCCGGGTCTGCTCCGAGACCTCTCCGGCAATATCGGCCATGCTGCCCACCACTGCCGCAACCTCCTCCGAGCCGGCGGAGAGCTGCTCCGCTGTCGCCGACACATCAATGATCTGTCCGGCCACCTCCCGGAAGGCGGCGGAGGCCTCCAGCAGAGCAGCCTCCGCCTCGGCTGACATCCGCACCCCTTCCTTCACTTCAGCGGACGCTTCCGTCATCTGTACCCCGATGCTTGCGGAAGCCTGGCCGATCTGCATCAGCAGCTCGGCCACCCGCTCGACTGAGGCTGCGGAGCCTTCTGCCAGCTTGCGTACTTCACCGGCTACGACAGTGAAGCCTCTGCCGTGCTCCCCCGCACGCGCCGCCTCAATGGAAGTATTCAACGCAAGCAGCTTCGTCTGATCCGCAGACTGCCTGATCGCAGCCAGCGCGCCTTCAATCTCATCCGTGTACCCTTGCAGCCGCTGCACAATATCCAGCGTCTCCCCGGTGGATACAGAGATCGATTTCATCTGCTGATTAGTGTGGCTCATGGCCGTCTGGGACGCCTCTGCAATGTCCAGCGCCTTGACTGCGAATTCCGAGACCGCAGCCGAAGCCTCCGAGATGCGCGAGATGCCCAGCGCCATTTCATCCATAGCCACAGCGCTGCTCTGTGCGCCTTCCGTCTGCGAGTTAGCCCCGGCATGGATATCACTGATTCTGCCGCTCACCGTCTCACTCATCTTCAGCACATCATCGGCATTCCTGGCGAAGGTCTCGGAGGAGCCGTAGAGACTATCCGATGCGGTAGATACCCCGGATACCATCCCTTTCACTCTGGCATTCAAATCCCCTGACATCTGGAGCATCGCCTGATAAGCCCTGCCAATCTCATCCCGGGAGTTAACCGGACGGGCTTGCAGGATAAGTGCTGCCCCGGCGAGATCCCCTCCAGCCATAGCACCTGCACTTTGTGTAATCGTCTTCAGCGGACGCAAGGACCGGGAGACGAACCAGGCCAGCACCGCGAGTGCTCCCAGAGACAGAGCTAGAATAATACTATAGAGAGGCAGGCTCTCCATCAGAACATCACGGGTCAGCGTACTAAGCACAGCAACATCCGTATCAATGCCCAGCGCCCCGACCAGCTTCCCAGCGGTGTCCTTCATAGGAACGAATGCCGAGATATAATCCCCGTATTCAGGATTGCTGATCAGCGGCGTGCTGGCATTCTCTCCGGCAAGCACAGCCGTAACTGCGGCCGCAGGCATATCGGTACTCTCATTAATCCCCGAAGCCAGCGGGTCTCCCTCCGGCCTGCCGTCAATCATCAGCTGCGGCTGGCGGGCATCATCAATCCGCACAAAATATACATAACGGGCACCAATCGACTTCCGGAACTGATCCAGTTCATGGCGGAGCGACCAATACAGGTCCGACTCCTGCCGATCGGCCAGGAATTCACTGTAGCGCCCGGCATCAATCTGCGTCACATAATGGCTGGCAATACTCATGTTGTAGCTGCTGATCGTCCCTTTGACCGCTGATCCGGTGTTCACCCACTGAATGGCGGCATTGCCTGCTGTAATGCAGAGAATCACAACGGTCATAACACAGAGAATACGGGCAATCAGTCTGGTTCGGATAAAAGAAAACATGGAGGCCTTCCCTTTCGCGCATCACAATTGCGTGGTTATAGTAG
Organism: Paenibacillus sp. FSL R7-0204; assembly: GCF_038002225.1. Classification (NCBI taxonomy): domain Bacteria; kingdom Bacillati; phylum Bacillota; class Bacilli; order Caryophanales; family Paenibacillaceae; genus Paenibacillus; species Paenibacillus sp. FSL R7-0204. The sequence continues at coordinate 1,179,226 of NZ_JBBOCA010000001.1, read as the reverse complement.
GGCCATCCGAAGAAGCAATGACAAATGTCCCTCTACCGGAAAATTTCGACAAACTTTTCAAAAATCCTTTTCTAAAGGCCGCATGGACTATTAAAATTTGTATATTTCAAAAAAAGGCTGCTTCTGAAGCCCAATCGCTCCAAAAACAGCCTTCTGTCCTTGATCCGTCAATGGCCGCCCGAAGACGACAATCCAACCCGCTGTACCAGCCGGGCACTTTCTTCATTTAGACCCGTGAGAGTGACCTTAGTGCCCAAAGCCGCGTATTTGTCCATCGTCTTGGCAATGGCCCCTACCGCCGACTGATCCCACACATGGGAACGGCTGAAATCGATAATGACCTGCGCCGGATCACTATCATACATGAATTCATTCACGAAATGGCTCGTGGTTCCGAAGAACAGCTGACCCGATACCCGATAAGTCGTTACAGATGCCGTAGTATGAACACTCAGCTGGAGGGACGCAATTTTCCAGGCAAAAGACAAAGCACTCAGCAGCACGCCGAACAGCACGCCGATCGACAGGTTATCGGTAGCTACTACTGTAATCACAGTGACCACCATGACCAGGGCATCGCTTAGCGGAACTCTCCGCAAGGAGGTCAGAGACTTCCATTCGAAGGTGCTGATGCAGACCATAATCATTACACCGACCAGTGCGCCCATAGGAATCTTTTTGACAACATCACCCAGCACAAGAATCAGGAACAATAGGAAGATCCCGGAGACAAAAGTGGACAAGCGTGTCCGTCCGCCCGACTTCATATTGACCATCGACTGGCCGATCATCGCGCAGCCCGCCATGCCTCCGAAGAAGCCGGTCACGATGTTGGCCAGCCCCTGCCCCTTCGCTTCCCGGTTCTTATCGCTGCCGGTGCCCGTGATATCATCAATCAGCGTGGCTGTCATCAGCGATTCCAGTAATCCGACGACCGCGAGTGAGAGCGAATACGGCAGTATAATCAGCAGCGTATCCAGCGTCAAGGGAAGGCTCGGCAGATGGAATACCGGCAGAGCTGAGGTAATAGTCCCCATATCGCCCACGGTTCTTACCTCCAGACCCAGCACAATGCTGAGTACCGAGACTACGACAATGGCGACCAGCGCCGACGGCACCGCCTTGGTGATCCGGGGAACCGTATAGATGATGACCAGCGTAAGAGCTACGAGTGCGTACATGATCCAGCCCTGTCCCTCAAAATGCACCAGCTGAGCCATAAAGATCAGAATCGCCAGCGCGTTGACAAAGCCCGTCATGACCGGCTGCGGCAGGAAGGTGATGAACCGGCCCAGCTTCAGCAGTCCCATCACAATCTGCAGGATGCCTGCCAGCACCGTAGCCGCGAACAGATACTCAATGCCGTGCGACAGCACCAGGCTGCCGACCAGGAGCGCCATCGCTCCTGTCGCCGCCGAGATCATCCCCGGCCGCCCGCCGGCGAAGGCCGTTACAATAGCAATACAGAAGGAGGCGTACAAACCAACCATAGGGCTTACGCCAGCAAGGATGGAGAAAGCAATCGCTTCAGGAATTAAGGCAATAGCCACGGTCATGCCCGATAAAATATCACTCCGTGTGTTGGAGAACCAACCGTTGTTGTATGAGACGAATTGCTTCAAAATTTCAGTTCCTCCTAGTACCTGAATTCACCCTATTCAATTTAACGGTATAATCCCGAAGCCTTCACTTCATTGAAGAAGGTGTTGAACTCCTCAATATTAAGCTGCTGCGCCGCATCGGACAAGGCGGTAGCCGGATCAGGATGCACCTCGACCATAATCCCGTCGGCTCCGGCAGCGAGCGCGGCCTTGGCACATGGAATCAGGATATCCTTGCGTCCGGTGGAATGGGTGACATCGACCAGCACCGGCAGATGGCATTCCTGCTTGAGAATCGGCACCGCCGAGATATCCAGCGTATTGCGCGTCGACCGCTCATAAGTGCGGATACCGCGTTCAATCAGCATAATCTCCATATTACCGCGGGACATAATATATTCTGCCGCATGAACGAATTCATCCAGCGTGGCGGATAGTCCGCGCTTCAGCAGCACCGGCTTGTTCACTTCCCCTACCGCCTTCAGCAGCTCGAAGTTGTGCATGTTCCGTGCACCCACCTGAATGACATCCACATAATCCAGTGCTTCTTCAATATGCCGGGGATCGACAATCTCACTGATCGTGAGCAGCCCGTATTCATTCGCCGCTTCACGCAGAATCCGCAGGCCATCCATGCCCAGTCCCTGGAAATCATACGGTGAGGTCCGGGGTTTGAAGGCGCCGCCGCGCATAACCTTGACGCCTGCCTTCTGCAGGGCCGCAGCGACCGTACGTGTCTGCAGCTCGCTCTCGACCGAGCATGGACCAGCCACCATCAGCGAGGATAATCCGCCTACTGTAACGCCGCCCGGCAGCTCAATAACTGTATCCTCCGCATGGTCTTTGCGCGCTACCAGCAGGGTCTTCTTATGCTCCGTACTTTGCAGATCAAGCGAAGCAGAGAAAATCTGCTTGAACAGCGTGCGGATCGTTCCATCCGTGAACGGCCCCTTATTGCCTGCGACCATTTTCTCCAGCATCGCCTTCTCCCGTTCAGGATCGAACTTCGGCACGCCCTGCTTCTCTTTGAGCACTCCAATCTCCTGAACGATACTGGCACGCTCCGAGATCAGCTCCAGCAGCTGACCGTTAATCTCATCCAATCTTGCTCTCAGCTCATCCAATTCCACATTACTCATTCCAAGACACTCCTTTGTGTAGTTAATAGTTAAGGCTATGAACGAACGCAAAAAGACCCCCCGCCGCAAGGGACGAGGAGCCGTGGTACCACCCTTATTTAGAGCTGAATCCTGCTGACGCATCAGCACCTGACGGCATACCCGAAGGATACCGGCCAGTCGATTCATTCTGTCTTACATCCGTTAACGCAGGAAGCGGGCCACCCTACCCATAACTGCTGCAGCAGTGTACTTCAGGGACCGACTCGGAAGTGAACTTCGGCACTAAGCGTCTAATGGGGGTGCTCTCAGTCTCCGGCACGCCTTCCCTGTTATAATCCGCTATGAAGTACTTACTCTCTTCGTCATTGTCATTACAAGGTATATCGGTGCTGCTTATGCACCAGTTTCTGCTATCTTAATCAAAAAGACTTCCATATGCAAGATAGCACAGCACTGCATTGCAGCTTTAACTTAGTATTGTGATTATTCTGTGAAGAGAGAACTGCTTAATCCTGGTCCGCAAAAAATTTCCCGATGACCTTGGCAATGCTGTCGCTTCTCAGCGGTTTGCTGATATACTCGTCCATCCCTGCTTCAAGGCATAACTCCCGGTCGCCCTTGAGCGCGTTGGCCGTCACTGCAATAATGACCGGCTGCTGATCTGCCGGGTGTTCTGCCCTGATGGCAGCCGTGGCCTCCAGGCCGTTCATCCCGGGCATCTGCACATCCATGAAGATGAGATCATAGCCGTGACGGGCCGTCATATCGACCGCCTGCCGCCCGTCCTCGGCCACATCGACGGCAAAGCCGCGCTTCTCCAGGATTTTGCGCAGGACGATCTGGTTGATCACATTGTCCTCGGCTACCAGAATATGCAGGGACTGGCCTGCTGAATGCTGCTCCGGCAGGTTCCCCTCCGGCCCTTCAGCCGGAAACGCCTGTGCTTCAGGCTGGATAACCACGGTGAACACAAAGGTCGCCCCTTGCTCTGCAGCTGTATCCAGATAGATCTCTCCGCCCATCCGCTCGACCAATTGCTTGCTGATCGCCAGCCCCAGACCTGTGCCTTCCCCCTGGCGGCCCCTGAAATGCTCCAGCTGATAGAACGGCTCGAACAAGCGGCTGCGGGCCTCCTCGGGAATGCCGCTACCCGTATCCGCCACGGTGAACTGGAGCGTTACTCCTGCCGGGCCATCAGCAATGCGCTTTACGCTTACCTTTACCCCGCCGGTACAGGTGAACTTCACAGCATTGCCAGCCAGATTGAGCAGAATCTGCTTCAGCCGCTCTCCGTCCCCGATCAGCCGCTGCGGCACATCCGGCCCGGTCTCCACGCTAAGGATCAGCCCCTTGCGCTCCGCCTTGAGCTGAAGCAGCTCCAGCGCGGAATCCATGCAGTGCTGGAGAATGAACGGCTCGTCCTGGAGTGAGATTTTGCCTGCCTCAATCTTGGAAAGATCGAGAATGTCGTTGATGATATTGAGCAGGGATTCGCCGCTCTGGCGGATAATCTCCAGGAACTCCCGCTGCTGGGACCCCGGCTCACTGCTCTCCAGCAGCAGGTCGGTCATCCCGATCACCCCGTTCATCGGGGTACGGATTTCGTGGCTCATCATGGCCAGGAACTCACTTTTGGCGCGGTTCGTATTCTCCGCGGTCTCCTTAGCAATCAGCAGCTGCTTCTGCTCGGTAATATCCTTGACGATAATATAAAAGCCTACGTTAGACTCGTTGATAATAATCGGCGCAAGGGTGGTCAGAACCTCCACAGAATGCCCGTCCTTATGCCAGATCAGGTTGATATCCTGTCCCGCAGAGCCGCTCTGCCGGCGGGGACCAATTACATTCTGCAGCTGCCGCTCGCCGATGATCCGGCTGACACTCATGCCCACCATCTCGGCGATCGTATACCCTGTCAGCCGTACCGCCTGTTCATTCCCGTTAATAATATGGCCTTCCAGGTCCAGCGATATGATCGCGTCATGATTATATTTCTTCAGCGAGGTATACCGCTCGACCGACTCCTGAAGCTTCTGCTCCACAATCTTGCGCCGGGTCACATCGCGGCCGACAGCCAGCACCCCGCGCTCCCCGCTGTCTTCCACTGTTCTCAGGGAGAATTCAATCCAGATATATCGCCCATTCGCATGTAATATCCGCAGCTGGACATCAGGCGAGTCAGCCATCTGCTGCGCGCTGATTAAGGCCAGATCCTCAGGGTGAACCAATCTGCTGTTGTCCCGGCCGATCAGCTCCTCCGGTCTATACCCGAGCACCTCTTCCACTGAGGGGGAGCAATAGCGGCAGACTGAGCCCGCCGCTGCATAGTAGACAATGTCCCTGATGTTGCCGGCAATCAGCTGGTACAGGCGCTCAGGTGTCGCGGGGAGTGCCTCCGCCGGTGCCGCAAGCGGCCTCCCAGCCAAGTGAACCATATAATACAGCCCTTCTCCCGTCGCAGGCTCGCTCACCCTCGCCACATGCAGCAGCACCGGAACGGCAGAGCCGTCCACATGGTGCAGCTTGATTTCGGCTTCAAAAAAAGGGGCTGCTCCTGTCCTGAGGCTCCCCATCCTGTAACTATGTATGTGCAAGCTATCTTCATCCCAGAACGCTGAGAAGCTGCGTCCCAGCAGCTGTTCTTCGGAATATCCGAGCAAGAGGGTTACCGCCGGATTTACTTTCATCCATTCTTCAGCCATGGAAAGAAAGGCTACTCCGGCAGTTCCTGTCTTAAATGCCTGTTCAAATGGAGAAGACGACTCCGTATGCTGCCCTAGCATAAGATCCACCGCCCGTTATGAAGTATTAGATGCAATTCTGTTATATTAAATCTGCAATATAAATATCTTGCATATTCGGGCGAAAGTCAAATCATTATGTCGAATACAAATAATTCCTTATTCAGCGGATTACAGCAGCCCGTGAACCCGCCGCCAGACAGAGATCTCCCCAGTTCCCCACCTTAATCAATCCCTTGTTGCTTTTTCGAGCTAAATCTTCTGTAGGTCTTCTCCGTAGAGCAGCCTTTTCACGGTTTCGGTGAACGCTTTAACCTGAAAGGGCTTGGTGATATATTCGGCAAAGCCCTTCTTCCGGGCCTTTTCAATATCCGAGCTTTGCGCAAACGCACTGGTCGCCAGCACCGGAATATGACAAGTCGCCTGATCCTGCTGCAGTATTTCCAGTGCTTCATATCCGTTAAGTCCGGGAAGCCCGATATCCAGGATGATCAGATCCGGCAGAGATTCCCGTGCCATGTGTAATCCGAGCTCTGCCGTTTCAGCTTTCAGCAGCAATACGGAGGGCAGATTTCTTTTGAAGATGTGGTGTACTAAGGCCATATTGAGCTGATTATCTTCTACATATAATACCGTCCACTTGCACTCCTCCATCCAGCTTATCCTCCTAAAAAGTCTCAGCACCCCTAACTGCAGATGGGCAGAAAATAAAAAAACCGAAGAAAGGGACCATTCCCCCTTCTTCGGCTCATGTTCGGCTCATTCGCATGTCCGACTCATTTCCGCCTCATATATGGTTAGACTTCAGTGAAAAGTATAGGCTATCACGCTGGTATCTTTGTCGAAATCCCAATCCACATAAATATCCGCCAGCTCTTTGCCGAGCATCTGGGCGATCGTGGTGGTATCCTCCAAATATCGTTTTTCCATCTTGCGCTTGGTGGTCTTCAGTGTATTCTCGTAGCCGAGGCCAATCAATTCCTTCTCCAAAGGAATCATGATGCCTTCGCGCTTAATAATCAGAATGCGGGGTCCCAGCCACCAGGAGTCCGTATAGACCGGTTCCTTCTGAACCTTCCTGCTTACTTCGTTAATCTGGATGTGGACTTCCTCGCGCCCGGCATAATCATCAATCGGTACGTCGTCATTCTTGATTAGTGCCACGATCATACCCGATGCGTTATGAATGCCCCAATCATAAAAAAGTTCGCCGACCTCAATAGCCATGCTCTCCTTCAGGTACGCTGCAAGCTCGGGAAGCAGGGACTTCATCAGAAGCTCCCGTGTATAACGAAACGCCTGTTCTTCTTCCTTATTCAATAAAAACCTCTCTACAGGTCCGATGAAATTACGGATATGCAATGCAATACACTGCTGCCCGATCGAGGCATGTATCGATTCAGGTCCCTTCCCGAAGCGTTCCCGCAGTAGCCTTCCTGTGAAACTGGAAAGTTGGCTAGTAAGTTCTGTAATGCTCATTCAATTTCCTCCAGCATAATATTCTAGTGTCTGTGTGTGTACATATGGGGAGACGCTCCGCCTGCTGAAGAAACGGTTCGTTCAACTTAGTATAATCTCAACCGCCCAGTTAGTATATATAAAACTTAATGGGATTTCTGCCGGACACTCCGATTGCAGACACAAAAGCTTCTATGCATAGAGCGTTACCGCAGGACAAGCATTACAAACTTCCACTCATATACTTACAATTAGTAAGTAATTGTGATATACTGGGCTATATCCTTGCACTAACGGACAAGCTTACAAGATAACTGCTGCTCACTAATTTTGGATGATAAGGGGTCTGTACCATGAACAACCAAGGGAATACTCAAGGGAATAAAGAAACGGATGTGCAAGAAAAGGAAGCAAGCCTGCCGGAGTTTGAATTCGGCATTTATACACTGGGCGATATCGTTACCGATTGCCATACCGGGCAGCGGATCAGCCCCGCCCAGCGCCTGCAGGAAGTCATTGCAGCCGCGAAGCTGGCCGATGAAGCCGGGCTGGATGTATTCGGCGTAGGCGAGCATCACCGGCTGGATTTCGTAATCTCATCAGTGCCCGTTGTACTGGCGGCTATTGCCCAGGTGACCCGGCGGATCAAGCTCACCAGCGCCACGACCGTGCTAAGCACCATTGATCCCGTGCGTGTCTTCGAGGATTTCGCCACCCTGGACCTGCTGTCGGGCGGACGGGCCGAGATCATTGCCGGACGCGGCGCTTTTCTGGAATCCTTCCCGCTGTTCGGCTACGAGCTGGAGGATTACAAGCAGTTGTTCAGCGAGAACCTCGACCTGCTGCTCACACTGAACAAGCATGAGGTCATGAACTGGGAAGGCAAATTCCGCTCCCCGCTGCATAACGCCGAGATCGCTCCGCGTCCGCTCCAGCAGAAGCTGCCGCTCTCGGTCGGCATCGGCGGGTCGGCTGAAAGTGCAGAGAAGGCCGGCACCCTTGGCATCGGCATGGCTATCGCGATTCTGAGCGGCAGCCCGGAGCCCTTCCAGAATCTGGCCGGCACCTACCGCCGCGCCGGGGCAGCCGCTGGCCACCAGCCGGAGAACCTGAAGATCGCCATTACCAGCCATGGCTACATCGCCAAGACCTCTCAGCAGGCACTGGATGAGTATTACCCTTATTACTACAGCTACCGTAATGCGATCAGCCCGCGCCCCGGTCAGGAGTACCGGATCTCCCGCAGCGAGTTCGGCCGGTTCACCTCGCCGGACAACACCCTGGCCGTGGGCAGCCCGCAGCAGATTATCGAGAAGATTCTCTATCAGCATGAGCTGTTCGGCCATAACCGCTTCATGACCCAGCTAGACATCGGCGGCCTGCCTTACGCCAAAGTAGCCGCCGCCATCGAGCTGCTCGCCACCGAGGTCGCCCCGGTGGTGCGCCGCGAGGTTGCGAAGAAGCAGCGCGGGATCTCCTCCGCGCAATAGGGGGCTATTGCGCTGGTGGGGTGCCGCCTAACTGATTTGCTCATTTAACCAACTTCTACTCAAATCAGGTGCACTTGTGCTCCTGATTTGCTCATTTAACTAACTTGCCCTCCTCTGTCCAGCCCACTTTTCAGCGTCACCAATGGGATTTATTCCTTTCATTTCCCCCACGCCCGGCGGAGTCCACATAGTCACCCTAATTCCTTATATTAGTTTAAATTCAAGACCCGGCAGACGGAGAATGCCAGGATAAGCAGGCGCATCAGGAGAGCGCATAACTTCGCATTCCCTAAGTCGTAGGCCGCCGTCGCAGGCCGCCGTTCCCCAAACAGCAAAAAAAGCCCCCAGCAATAGCTGGGGACCTGTTCAATAGTATGATATAGCCAATGTTCAGGCAAATGATGGCTTGTTATTATCCACTTTACCGCTGACCAGCTTCTTGTACTCGTCGTCGCCACCCTCCACGGATGGTGCCAAATACACGCTTGACGCTGAGGGCGTAAGCTTGGGGCCGGATTTGCGTCTGGAGCGGCCTTTGCCTCCCGCGCTGTTGCCGTCACCGCTTGCAGACCGGCGGACAGTACTGGATACACTAACGGCATTCTTCATATTCTTCATCCTGTTAGTCCCCTCCCACTAAATGATTGACGGTGCGGAACAAATCCCGGTTATAGGCCACGACTGCTGTAATATCCTCTGCCGATAATCGCTGACTTCCCGAGAAGTGCACGGACAGCACATGGTTCTCCCCTAAAGGATAGCATAGGATATATACCTCCGCAACTTCCGTACGCTGTAAAAAAGTCCATTCTTTTGCCAGAAAGGCATCCAGCACCCCCGGCTTCACGCTCCCGTCCTTATAGGCGGCGAACGTATACATCTGCCCGCGTCCCACATTGCCGCCGACCTGCTTCAGGCCCGCTTCCGCTTCGGCCCGCCACATGGCGGCTCCGATGACCCGGCAATCCTCCGGGGGCAGGAATGAATTGCGGACGGCTTCGCTCAGTGCCTGATATTTCTCGCCTGCCTGCGGTGGCGTTACATTATTATTATATTGCCAAAAGAAGTGAAGGATACTTTCTTTTCGCCTAAGCTCTGCCCGAAGCTGCAATAGCTCTATAGCCGGGTCATGGTACATCCCCTGCGCCTGAATACTGTCGATGATCTTGCCGCAGCTCACATCCACCGCCGCTGTAGCATTCTCATGCTGCCACTCATATTCCAGCGGGGTTAGTCCCGACAGATCCGACAACAGATGATACTCTTCCACATTCTCACCCGGAACAAGATCACTGCGGGCAGGCACCTGATCCGGCAGCAGGCAGAAGACCCTGCCGCGACGCAGCCGCGCCCAGAACAGGCCCATTTCGAACTGCGTGTTGTCCCGGGTCACATAATAATATTTACCCCTAATCCGGGCTACATCATCCGGTGAGAACACAAAGACGGCAAAATCGCTGATATCCAGATTCCGCTCCAGCGCTTCCATGGTGTATTCATTCGGCCGGAAAGCAGCGGCATACCACGGATGGACCTCTGCGGTCCGCTTCAGCTGTTCGTGGATAGCCCTGGCATAGCGGATAGATTCTCTGGAAGAACCAATGAATAATCTAGGTCTGATCACGGCGGCACTCCTTTGTCTGTTTCCCCAATATGTAATAATTATACAGACATTTCCTGCCAACGAATAGGGCTTCGGGCGATATTGGGCAGCCGCAGAGGAAAATGAGAGGAAGATGATCAGTATCGTTGTTAGCAGTAGCTGAAGTAGGTATTTATCTTCAATTTTAATTTTTCGGTATTCTCCGACCGATGAAACGGGTAATAGAATGTTATCTCTAGGGGAAATGGGGCTTTATTTGTATGCGACAAAAAATACATACCGCAGTCCTGTCAGCCTGTCTGCTGACTTCATCCATATTGGCACCTGTCCTGCCGTCTTCTACCGCTTATGCTGCAACTTCTTACACGGCCAAAGTGTTCGCCAGCTCTCTGAATGTACGCAGTGAGCCTGCTGCAAGCGCCGCCGTCACAGGTTCTCTGGCTGCCGGAGCCACCGTTACCGTCACTGAAGAGCAGCATGGCTGGCTCAAGGTCCGGGCGGGCTCTGTCTCCGGCTGGGTAGCCGGTTATTATCTGAAGCGTACCAGTGGGAGTTCCTCCACTAGTACTACTTCCGCCAGCGCCTCTTCCAATTCCACCGCCTCCAAGGCATCGGCCAAAGCGACGGTCAAGACCTCATCAGCCTCTAGCGGAACGGCTGTCGTGACCGCGTCTTCCCTCCGCATCCGCAGCGGGCCGGGAACCGGTTATGAGGCAGTCGGCTCCCTGCAATCCGGCAACAAGGTTACGCTCCTGCTCCGTCAGGGAGAGTGGTCGCGGGTCCGCACCGCCGGAGGAACGGTCGGCTGGGTATCCTCCGGGTATCTGTCAGGCGGAACCGTCCGCAGCGCAAGCACTGTCAGCTCGAATAGCCAGACTCCGAGTGTGGTACGGAAATCCGGCAGTATCCGGGGCAAACTGATCATTGTGGACCCCGGCCACGGCGGCACCGATCCCGGCATGCTCGGGACAACCTATGACACGATGGAGAAGGATCTGACGCTCCAGACCTCCCTCTACCTGCGGGATTATCTGACCGCCAAGGGAGCCAGGGTGGAGATGACCCGGACCCGCGGGGACCAGAAGCCTGCGCTCTCCCAGCGGGTGCAGCTCGGGCGGTCGCTCGGTGCGGACGCTTTTGTCAGCATTCATTATAATTCATCGCCGAAGAATGTCTCCGGCACGCTGACCTTCTTCTATTCGCAGCAGAATGATCTGCGGCTGGCCCGGGCGGTGGAGACCCGGCTGGGTGAGGGCATCGGTCTGCGCAGCAACGGCCTCTCCTTCGGCGACTACCATATTCTGCGGGAGAATCCGCTGCCGGCCACTCTTGTAGAGCTGGGCTTCCTGTCGAACCCGTACGACGAATCGATTGTACGCAAGGCGGCTTATCAGCGCAAGGCAGCTCAGGCAGTCGCTGAGGGAGTGGCCGATTATTTCAACAAGTAGATCGGAATCAGAGACTGATCTCCCGGATATTAAGCTCCGTTCTTTTGCTGAGATCAATATATTCATCCCCGATGCGGATCAGCGGAGTCTCGATATCATGCGGGTTCAAGTAGACAATCTCGCCGACCCGGCCATCGGTTAGGACCACTTCACGCCCAACTGACCGCTTCACGATATTTTCCAGAAAAACGGTTACAATATGCGGGTCCAGCGCGCCGAAGCTGCCTCTTCTCATCTGATCCACAATCATATGGAACGGCGTCGGTTCATGATACGGGCGCTTGCTGGACATCGCATGAAAAATATCCGCCACGGCCACAATTTTGCTGTACGGATCGATCTGTTCGTCCTTCAGGCCCAGCGGATATCCCTTGCCGTCATTACGTTCATGATGCTGAAGCGCCACCAGGGCAATGCGTGAATTGGCTCCGGTGGTTTCTTTGAGGATCTCGTAGCCGTAGACTGTGTGCTTCTTCACCTGGGTGTATTCCTCGTCCGTCAGCTTGCCGGGCTTATTCAGCAGCTCTGAGGGAATCTTCAGCTTGCCGATGTCATGCAGAGTGGCAGCCATGGAGAGCACGGACAACTCCGCTTCACTCATCTCCAGCCATCTGCCGATTAGGGTAGAGAGCACCGCAACGCCGATGTTGTGCTCATATGTATAATCATCCTTGCCCTGCACCGAATGGAACAAGGCGAAGATATCCGGGTTGCGCGAGATCTCCTGGATGACCGGAAGCACCTCCTTGCGGATATCCGCCAGCGGGATTTTGCGGGAGATTCGGTAAGATTCGAATAATTCCTTGGACAGGTCCACTGTACTGTTGACCATCTTCTGGTAGGAGGGCGCCTGGTCAGCCTCATCTGCAAAAAGAATGTCGAATCTGTCGATTTTTTGTTTGCGGATAAGCTCCAGATGCTCGGCATTCAGTCTGCTTCCCGCCGGAATTACAGTCACTCCATAGGCATTAATCAGGTCATTCTTAATCGTTCTTCCCAGATCATTGTCCATTTTATCCAGCTCTCCCCTATAACCGCAGCTATGTATTCATTGCCCATATAGCTATTATCGGTTGCAGACCGGGAAATGCTGAAAGGTAGACCGTAAACCTTACATACTCAGGCTTCTTCCTCCAACTTGCGGTATTCTCTTGGCGTGAGGCCGGCGGTTTTCTTGAAGACACGGCTGAAATACTTCTCATCCTCATAGCCCACCAGCTCCGCGATCTGCGACAGCCGCAGATTTGTATTCTGGAGCAGCGTCTTCGCCTTCTCCACCCGGAGACCGGTCAGATAATCCGACAGATTCTCTCCGGTAATCTGCTTGAACTTGCGCGACACATTCTCTCTGCTGATGAAAAAGCGTTCCGCAATATGCTGCAGTGTCATCTCCTGCGCATAATTCCGGTCCAGGTACTCCCTGATCTCCTGGACAAGCCGGCTGTCCGGCGCTTGCGGGCTGCTCTTGGATAAGCGGTTCAGCAGCGATTTCAGCCGGAACTGCCAGTTCTCCACCGAGAACAGCCCCTCGGCGTCATAACAGCGCTCCAGGCTGAGCTCCTCCTCCGGCCGCCAGCGCTTCAGAACCTCCAGAATCTCCGTCTGCTGCTGCAGCAGAACGCGCTCCGTGAGCAGCTTCAGCCCGGCCAGATGCCCGGCCCACTCCTCCGCCACCCGCTCCATCCGCTCCAGATCGCCGGACAATACGGCGATTCTAAGCTTATCCAGCCGTTCCTCCAGGCCGTAGTCGTTTGCAGGTCCACTCCCGTCCCTGTGCGCTCTGAAGGGATGGATTCGCCCGTCCCGCTGCAATAGATTCCGCTCCTCAAGCGCCTGGCCTGCCTGTTCAAATGCAGACCGCAGCCCTTCCGGCAACGGGCTCAGCGGACTAAGCCCGATATCCAGCTGAACGCCGAACGCCTGGCGGATGGCTTCATTCATGCGGTTAAGCAGCTCCTCCGCCCGCGCTACAGCACTCCACAGCAGAACTACAAGCTCGCCTCCACCCTGCCAGTTGCGGAAGGCATAGCCGCTCTGGTCCGCCGCCATCACTTCATTGCAGACATTAGCCAGCACGAAGGCCGTCAAAGCCACATCCCCGCGGAATCTCCGCAGCAGATGGCAGTCTGCAGCTTGCAGCGGGATTACGGCGATTCTGCACTCCTGCGCCCCAATCGGCATCCCCAGCTCTTCACAGAGGGACAGCTTCAGCTCATGGAACGAGGCCTGTCCGCTCACCAGATCGGACAGCATCTTGTCCCAGTAGAGCGGACGCAGCGCGTTCAGCTGCATGTTCTGGCGCTGGCGCCGCTTCCGTTCCGCCTCCTCCTCCATCCACAGCTTGAAGGCATGCTCCGCAGAGGCAATCAGCTGCTTGCTGTTCAGCGGCTTCAGCAGATAATCCGTACCGCCGTATACGATGGCCGGCTTGACGTAATTGAAATCCTGATACCCGCTGATGACAATCGTCTTCGTATGCGGATAATGCCGGTGCAGCCATTCCAGCAGCTCCGCCCCGTCCATCAGCGGCATCCGCATATCCGTGAAGACGACAGCCGGCTGATGCTCCTGCATAATCTGTTTCGCCTCCTGCCCGTTGGTCGCCTCATAGATCCCGGAGATGTTATAGCTGTCCCACGGAACAAAATAACGGATGGCCTCCCGCACATGCTTCTCATCATCTACAATCAGCACCTTCATCTCAGCCGCTCCTTCAAGAAATAGTCTCTATTCGCAAAAGCCGCCGGAATTAACCGCCGATCTCCTCCAGCGGAATAATCAGCGTAACGGTAAGCCCCTGGCCGTCTTCATTATTCTTAAGCAGCATCTCCGCTGCGCTGCCGAACTGGAGCCGCAGCCGGGCCAGCACATTGTACAGGCCGATCTCCTCCTGGCCTTGCTGGCTGCTGCCTCTGAGGCAGGCCGTAATCTCCTCCAGCCGCTCCGGGCTCATGCCCCGGCCGTTATCAATGACGGCAAGCACCAGCCTGGCCGCTCCCTCCAGCCTGCACTCGATCTGGATCAGCCCTCCGCTTATGCCGTCAGCGAAGGCATGCTTGAAGATATTCTCCACAATCGGCTGCAGGATCATCTTCGGCAGGATCAGCTCCAGCGCCTCCGGTCCCGCCTGAACCACAAGCCGCAGATTCTCTTCGCCGAACCGCTCCGTCTGGAGAATCATATAGTTCTGCACATGCTCAATCTCATCCCGCAGCGGCACCCGGGTCCGCTCGGTATTCATCGAATAACGCATCATACTGCCCAGGGAATAGATGAGATCATACACCTTCGGCGCATTATAGCGCAAGGACAGGCTGGCGATGGATTGCAGCGCATTGTAGAGAAAATGCGGGTTCACCTGGGCCTGCAGCGCCTTCAGCTGATTCGTCTTGTTCGCCAGCTCCAGCCGGTATTCCTTGACGATCAGCTCATTGATCGTGCGGGTCATGCCGGTGATCTTGCGGGTGAGGAGCCCGAACTCGTCCTCCCGCTCGGCATCCATATGCGCATCCAGCTGGCCGGTCTGCACCTTCTGCGTGAAGTGAATCAGCTTCTTGATCGGACGGGTGAAGCCGATGGAGATCAGCACGGCACTGATGCCCCCTATCAGCAGGAACAGCAGTCCGATGCCCATATTGAACCGGGTAATCACCCTTGCGTCCGTATAGAGATCTTCATAGGGCACCAGCTTGATAATGCTTCCGCTGAACAAAGGGGCCTTGATCTGCTTGAACATTACGATCCCCTGGAAGCCGTCCTTCTTCCAGGCGAAATGCCCGCTGTCCTGCTCTGCGGGGAGACGGCTCCAGCCTGCCTCGACCGGCTTCCCGATCCAGTCCGTACCCGAGGCAAACAGCGCCTCGCCTTGCTCATTCAGCACATACAGGCGCTCAGTGTCCGAATTGTACATCGACTCCACAATCCCCTCCAGCTCCCCCAGCGTATAATCGATCGACAGATCTGCCAGTACGCTGTCACTAGGGGTCCGGTAGATGGGGAAATGGGCCGTGAAGACCGGCACGCTCCCTGGCTTCAGATTGGGAAAGCCGGACTTCACTCCGTACTGATGATCCATATGCGTCACTTCGAGATAAGGGCGGTAAGTCCCTCCGGCCTGCTCCTTCGCAGTATAGCCTGCATTATCCTCACGGCGGAAAAATCCCTTAAGCAGCAGATTGGACTGCCTGGCGGCCCTCACATACAGATGAATCTGATACGTATTACGGTCGGAGAGGAACAGATTGTACAGCTGGGTGGAGATGATAGCCCGGGTGTCCGGCAGTATGGTGCCGGGCGGGGCCAGGGCGGGGCTTTTGGCGGTAAGCAGAGTGGTGTAGAAGGAGCTGGGAACATTGATCCCGCTGTAGAGCGACATCGCCTGCTGGTTCATGCCGCTGAAATAACTCCGGAGATTCGCCTCCCCCAGCGTCAGCAGCTTCGTATTCTGCTTTACGGACTGGTCCGTAACCGACTGCCTCGTATAGAGATAAGAGAAGGTCACAGAGATGCCTGACGGGATCACTGACGCCAGCAGCACTAAGGCCATCAGCCGTGTACGGATGCTGTTCTTGAACATGGGGGAAACCTCCTGCAAGTTGTGTGCGCCGTATGGCCTGCAATATAATCCACCTTTTCCGGCATGAAATGAAGTGTTGGCGGTGGCCCGGGCTTTCTATAATCAAGCTGTGAACCCGTAGATATCTTACCCAAACTTACCCAAAGGAGAGTCCATATGAGAAAAACTCTAGGTATACAGCGCGGCTGGGGACAGCAAATCGTATTTCTCGGCCCCTGTCTGCTCTTTTTCCTGACCATTGTGGTCACCCCGTTCTTCCTCGGCTTCTACTACTCCTCCACGGACTGGAACGGGCTGGATCTGGACAAAGCGGTCTGGACCGGCGCGGCCAACTGGAAACGGATTTTCATGAATGACGATAAGTTCTGGGAGTCCCTGGTCTTCACCCTGCGTTTCACCGTGATCTCAGTTGTGGCTGCCAACGTGCTTGCGCTGCTCCTGGCCTTCATTCTAATGACGACGCTGAAGACGAAGAAGCTGCTCCGTACCGTCTTTTTCATGCCCAATGTGATCGGCGGCATTCTGCTCGGCTACATCTGGCAGTTCATCTTCACCAAGGGCTTCGCTACAATCGGTGAGCTGACCGGGATTTCATTCTTCCAGCTGCCCTGGCTGGGGACGCCAAGCACCGGGTTCTGGGGTCTGGTGATCGTGTTCGTCTGGCAGACGGCCGGTTATATGATGGTCATCTATATCGCCGGGCTGGCCGGGATTCCGAAGGATCTCATTGAAGCTGCCCGCATAGACGGTGCCCGCGCTCCGCAGCTGTTCAAGAGCGTCTACATCCCGCTGATTATGCCGGCGATTACCATCTGCCTGTTCCTGACGACCTCCAATGCCTTCAAAATGTTCGACCTCAACCTGTCGCTGACCAAAGGCGGACCGGGCACCTCGACCCAGTCGCTGGCCTATAACATCTATGCGGAGGCGCTGATCAACAACCGGTATGGCCTGGGTACAGCCAAAGCGCTGCTCTTCTTCGCCGCCGTCTCCCTGATCACCGTCACCCAGGTCTGGCTTACCAAACGAAAAGAGGTGTCCGCCTAATGAACAGCAGCCGCTACCGCCCGGGCAACTTCGTTCTGGAAATTGCCGCCATTCTGCTGGCTATTGTCTTCCTGTCACCGTTCTATCTGGTCCTGAGCAACTCGGTTAAGGGGCTGAAGGACATCCTGATCGATGCCGCTTCCTGGCCGCAGGTGTTCCACTGGAGTAACTATTCCAAGGTCTGGGATGCCATTAACTTCCCGCAGGCCTTCTTCAACTCTCTGACAATTACGATTCTAAGTGTAATCTTCATCGTCCTGTTCAGCTCGATGGCCGCTTATCAGATTGTGCGCAAGCCGACGCGCTTCAATTCCTTCGTGTTCCTGCTGCTGGTCTCGGCGATGATCATCCCGTTCCAGTCGCTCATGCTGCAGTTGGTCCGGGTGACCAGCCTGCTGGAGCTGCGCGGCGAGCTGTACGGCATCGTGGCCTGTTACCTCGGCTTCGGGATGCCGCTGTCGGTCTTCCTGTTCCACGGGTTCATTAAGACGGTTCCTCTGGAGCTGGAGGAAGCCGCGCGGGTGGACGGCTCGAATCCGTACGGCGTGTTCTTCCGGATCGTCTTCCCGCTGCTGCTGCCAATTATTGTAACCGTCATTATCCTGAATACACTATGGATCTGGAATGACTATCTGCTGCCTGTCCTGGTGATCGGCGGGAATAAGGATCTGACGACCCTGCCCGTAGCTGTGACCAAGTTCTTCGGTCAGTACACCAAGAAGTGGGATCTGGCCCTTGCGGGTCTCGTCATGGCGATCACGCCTATTCTCTTGTTCTTCCTGTCACTCCAGCGTTATATTGTGGAAGGCGTGACGGCAGGCTCCATCAAGGGATGATCTTAGGGCAGGCTTCCCTCCGCAATAATATCCACTTTTTCGAGCAACATATGAAGTGTAAGTCATCTATCCATTCCTTTACGCTCTAAGAGCAGGAACCACAGACCAGGGAGGTTATTCTATGACAAGAAAGTTCGCGTTCATCATGGCAACCGTTTGCACCCTCATTATCGCAGGTTGCGGGAACAGCGGCAATACGAATTCCGCAGGCAATGGAAGCGCTACGAATGCTCCTAACGCGTCAAGCGAATCCGCAGCACCGGAAGCCGGCAAAGCGCCTGCCAAGGATGTTACCATCAAGATGTTCCAGTTCAAGGTGGAGATTGCCGAGCAGCTGAATGCACTCGCTGAAGAATATGAGAAGGAGACGGGGGTGAAGGTGGAAGTCGAAACGCATGGCGGCGGTGAGGATTACGGCGCGCTGCTGAAAGCTGAGATTGCCTCCGGCTCTGAGCCTGAGATTTTCAATAACGGCGGGTATACAGCCCTTGTTCCTTATATGGACCGCGCCACTGACCTGAGCAATGAGCCTTGGGCCGCCCAGCTGATCCCAACTGCCAAGACACCGGCAACCGTAGACGGCAAGCTCTATGGCATGCCTATGAATGTAGAAGGCTACGGGCTGATCTACAACAAGGATCTGTTCGCCAAAGCCGGGATAACGGAAGAGCCCAAGACACTCCCGCAGCTCAAGGATGCCGTAGCCAAGCTGAAGACCGCCGGCATCACGCCGTTTGAAGCGACCAATGAGTGGTGGTCCATGGGGATTCACCTTGTTAACGTGGGCATGGCGCACCAGCCTGATCCGAAGCAGTTCATTGACGATGTCAAGGCAGGCAAACAGACCATCAAGGGCAATGCCGTCTTCAAGCAATGGCTGGATCTGGTCGATGTGATCTTCGATAATGCCCAGGACAACAAGATGACTACCGATTACGCGACCCAGGTGGCTGAATTCGCCTCCGGCAAGGCCGCCATGATGCTGCAGGGGAACTGGACGCAAGGCGATATCGACAAAATCGATCCGGCTCTGAACCTGGGCCTCCTCCCGCTCCCGATCAATAACGAAGAAGGCACCATCCTGGTAGGCGTGCCTAACAACTATATCGTAAACAGCAAATCCGCACATCCGGAGGAAGCCAAGGCCTTCCTGAACTGGATGGTCAGCTCGGAAACGGGCCAGAAGTATCTGACCAAGGAATTCAAGTTCATCCCGGCGGAAGCAAATATCACCGCAGATGCCGCTGATATCGGCCAGGTCGCCGTTGCCGTGCAGGAGAAGTCTGCGAGCGCGCTGGGCTGGAACTGGGATATGTTCCCTGACGGCGTCACCCAGGGCTTCGGCGCAGCCATGCAGGAATACCTCGGCGGCCAGCTGAATCATGACCAGCTACTGGAGAAGCTGGATAAAGCGGTGCAGGATATTGTGAAGCAATAGCCGGCTGATCCTTTAACAGAAAAGAGGTGTCTTCAGAAGCCGGCAAACGGCAAATGAGACACCTCTTTTGTTATGCGTATGAGTTAAGGCGACGCTTAGGAGCACGCTCCGCTTTTCCACAATCAAATCGCCCGCTCCGCTACCCATACTTCAAATATTCAATTTCCTGCATAGCTTACACAAACATCTCCACCACCAGGAACAGGTTCAGGGCGACCACCAGGGCAGATATGATCCAGCCGAGGATGGTGGTGATCCGGTGGTTCGCCAACCCCTGCATGATCCGGCGGTCACTGGTGAAGATGACGAGCGGAATCAGGGCGAAGGCAATCCCGAAGGAAAGGACGACCTGGCTCATTACCAGTGCGCTGGTTGCGTTAACGCCCAAAGCGATGATGGCGAGCGGCGGAATAATGGTGATCGCCCGGCGGAGGTAGAGGTTGATTTTTTTATTAATGAAGCCCTGCATGACCACATCACCGGCCATCGTACCGACCGACGAGCTGGATAGCCCTGCGATTAGCAGGCCCAGGCCGAAGGAGACTGCCGTCACGGGACCGGCCAGATTGCGGAACTGCTCGAAGGCGACATCCAGATCCTGCACCACCAGACCGTTCTTAAAGAACAGCGCGGCCGCCACAATGACCATCGCCATATTGACCGCACCGGCAATCAGCATCGCGATAAGGATATCGATGAATTCCAGCCGGAAGATCTGCTTCTTCTCCCGTTCATCAATCCCGACGATCCGGCTCTGGGTTAGCGAAGAATGCAGATAGATGGCGTGGGGCATAACCGTTGCGCCGAGAATCCCGGCAGCCAGCAGAATGCTGTCCACGCCCTCGAATCTGGGGGTGAACATCCCCGCCACTACACTGCCTGCATCCGGCTTCGCCATAATGACCTGGAATGCAAAAGCCAGAACTACGATCATCACCATACCGGCGATTCCAGCCTCCAGGGTACGGTAGCCGCGCCGCTGAAGCTCCAGAATAGCGAATGACCCTATAGCGGTTATCAGTGCAGCCGGCAGCATCGGGATACCGAACAGTAAATACAGTCCAAGCGCTGCGCCGATGAATTCCGCCAGGTCGGTAGCGATAATGACGATTTCACTCTGAATCCACAGGAAGATCGACACGCCCTTCGGGAATTGCTCCCGCGCGACCTCCGGCAGATTCTTGCCGGTAGCAATACCAAGCTTGGCGGATAAGGATTGAATGAGTACGGCCATCAGATTCGAGGCGAAAATGACCCAGAGCAGCAGATACCCGTATTTCGAGCCTGCGGTAATATTGGTGGCGAAATTGCCGGGGTCCAGGTAAGCTACGGAAGCTATAAAAGCCGGGCCCAGAAAAGGAAGAAGTCTCTTTAGTCCTTTGACATCTCCGTTAAGCACCGATTGCGCCGAATGTTTGTTGGTATGACCTTTTAGTATAGGGGATGATTCTACTGCGGTATTTTGCTCCATCATGTTCTGTCCTCCTCTTGCCCGGAAAAAGTTGTCTATACACACGAAAGTTTCCCTGGTGCAACATTTGATCTGGTTTTATTATAATCCTCAATATGAGAATTGTAAATGTATTTTCACTGGGTTTTCATACGCTGCCTGAGCTTATGCCTGCACGCCTAATCCTCAACCCATATTATGTAAAGACACGCGATAAAGTGAGGCTCATACCCTTATGTTATTACCCACTCCCACAATCGAGTGAACTCCTTTGCTGGAGGTGATTGTACTTTGTGCAATAGATTACACAATAAATTGCGATAGAACTCACTCTGTTGTATTTCATACACTTGATTGCCGGTTTTTTGTTATCAACGGCCATTTTCCCACTAATCTGCTGTATAAAATACAATAGAAGCTGTATTTGGGCCGATTTTAATGAAATCTAATGTACAAAGTGCAGGCAACGCTTTACTTCTAACCAGTATTTTCTCCCGCTTGTCGACCATTAGCTTGGCAGGCGCATCACGCAAATCAGCGATGCTCCTATAACAGGAGCATCGCTGCATGTGTAACTCTTTGAGCTTTTAAGAAAATTGCCTTGGCGTAGCCAGTCCGTACAGCGTTCCTAGAATGTGTATATATTACACTTCCCCGGATGTGGCCGCGTTGCCCTTCCAGGTGTCCTTAAGCGGGACGATTCGGTTGAACACCAGCTTCTGAGCTGTGCTATACCTGCTGTCGATGCAGAAATAGCCGTGACGCAGGAACTGGTAGGTGTCCCCGGGCTGAGGGTTACCCGCAAGCGGCTCCAGCAGGCAATCCGTGAGCAGAGTTACGGAACTCGGGTTGATGTATTCCTCCCAGCTCTCGCCCTCCTCCTTCGGCCCGCTGTTATCCGTCAGCAGCTGTTCATACAGGTATACATCACTTTTCAGCGCATGTGCAGCGGAGACCCATTGCACGGTCCCCTTCACCTTCCGGCCGCTTAATGCACCGCCGCTCTTGGTCTCCGGGTCGTAGGTGCACCGCAGTTCGAGGACGGCCCCCGTCTGCGCATCCTTAATGACCTCATGGCAGCGGATAATATAACCGCCCTTAAGCCGCACCTCGCCGCCTGGAACCAGTCTGCGGAAGCCCTTCACAGGCACCTCCATGAAATCGGCCCGCTCGATGTAGAGCGTGCCGGAGAACGGTACTTCTCTTGAACCCAGCTCGGCATTCTCTGGGTTGTTAGGGATCGGAAGCAGCTCAGAGGCCCCTTCAGCGTAATTGGTAAGCACGACCTTCAGCGGGTCCAGTACCGCCATGACCGCCGGCACCTTCGCCTTCAGGTCCTGTCTCAGGCAATGCTCCAGCAGCGAGAAATCCACCATGGCCGTATTCCGGACCATCCCGATCTCCCGGACAAAATCCCTGATGCTCTCCGGCGTGAATCCCCTTCTGCGCAGCCCGCTGAGCGTAGGCAGCCGCGGATCATCCCAGCCGTCCACATAATTCCCGGCAACCAGCTCCCGGAGATACCGCTTGCTGGTGACCACTCCCGTCAGGTTCACCCGGCCGAATTCCCTTTGCCTCGGGGCTTCAGGGATCTCCAGCTCCCGCAGCACCCACTCATACAGCGGCCGGTGATCCTTGAACTCGATCGAGCAGAGCGAATGCGTCACCCCTTCCAGCGCATCCTGAATCGGATGGGCGAAATCATACATCGGGTAGATGCACCAGGCAACGCCCGTGCGGTAATGCGCGGCATGAATAATCCGGTACAGCACCGGATCTCGCAGATTCATGTTCGGCGAGGCCATGTCGATCTTGGCCCGCAGCACTTTAGCGCCATTCGGATAGCTCCCCGCACGCATCTCCCGGAACAGCCGCAGATTCTCCTCCGGCGTTCGGCTGCGGTAAGGACTGTCCTTCCCCGGCCCGGTTAAGGTCCCCCGGTAAGCCGTTACCTCTGCTGCCGTCATATCACAGACATAGGCTTTCCCCTTCAGAATGAGCGTCTCTGCCCTGCGGTAGATCTCCTCCGAATAATCGGAGCCGTAGTAGATGTGCTCCCCTGGACTGCAGCCCAGCCATTCAAGGTCACGGATGATTGCCTCCGCATATTCCTTATCCTCTTTGAGCGGGTTGGTATCATCGAAGCGCAGATGGAAGCGGCCGCCGTATTTACGGGCAATTTCCACGTTTGTATGGATGGCAAAAGCACTCCCGATATGCAGATAGCCATTGGGCTCCGGTGGAAACCGGGTGCAGATCTCCCTGCTGAAGACTCCCGCCTCCACATCTTCTCTAATCAGCCTATCCATATAATTCTCCGGCAGAGCCGGTCCATTATTGTCCGTCATTCCAATCTCCTCCTGTTTATGGGTAGCATGCCGCCTTCGCTGGATACAACAAAAAAGAACCTCACCTCCAAGACCGTAAGTCTTGGGGACGAAATTCTCGCGGTACCACCCCAGGTTTATTAATATGTCACCATATTAATCTCATCAAGTACGGCGCTGCCATCACGCAGGGCTTATACTCTAGCTCTGTAACAGGAGCTCCTGTCGTACCATCCCCGGCTGCTGCCTGGTTCCGGTAAGCCGCTCAGAGGCTTGTTTCCATTCAGTCTTCCCTGCTCCTTCACACCAGCCGGAGCTCTCTGTGAGGGAAGAACCCGAATGTACTCTTCTCGTCATCGCGTTTGCTTTATTGGATACAGAATAACAAAACACACACCGGGTGTAAAGGGCCGTACCGGACTGCCTGGGGCAGCCGCCTACGCCTCTGCCGGGTCCTGGCTGAGCGCCGCCAGCAGCTCCAATGCTTCCTCATGCTCCGGCTCGATCAGCAGGGATCTGCGCGTATAATCCAGCGCTGCCTCATCATCCTCCTGCTCATAGCTGCAGATCGCCAGGCAGTACAGCACGGTAATTACAGGCTCTTCCGTACTTGACGCAAGCGAATGCTCCAGGAAGCGGCGGGATTCCCCGTACTGCTCCATCTCGAACAGCAGCAGGCCGCAGTCCAGCGCCAAATCATACTTTTGCGGCATCGGGTAGAAGCCCCGCCACATCCGGTCGATCCCCCGCTGAAGGTCCAGCAGCTCCTCGTCGCTGGCATCCGGCAGCAGCGCAGAGATCCGTTCGGCGCTCTGAATGAACAGCTCCGCGTCATAGCCCCCCAGCCGCCAGAAGGCCAGAATCTGCTGCATGCCGATGGTGTCGTAATTCTTGTCGATCCATACCTTCAGGCTGAAGAAATCATCCGGCCCGAACCGCTCGACAAACCGCCGGTAGGCCAGCCGGGTATGTGGATGCAGCATCGGCTCCTCCAGCATCAGGATACAGCCCACATTAAGATTTTTATAATGATGCTGCGTGAATTGGGATTGTGCACCCTTCCGTTCAAAATAATGCACCAGCGCATGATAATTCGCCGTAAGCGAGATGCTTCCGTGATGAATCAGCTTTGGCGGCTCGGCGAACTCCCAGTTCTCCAGCCGGTGGTCTCCCTTATCGGCAGTGAGCAGCAGGAAGCTTCCCCGGGAGAGTGCCCCCAGACGCTCCATGCAGGACAGGGCCGCCTCCGGGAACAGCACATGTGAATCCTCCAGCTTGTCCAGATAGAACGAGATCACTTCATGATAAGGATACGAGGGGTCCTCATAGCCCGCTGCACGCTTGTAATGGTATTCCGGCACCAGATCACGGAGCACCTCGGACGGCCCCATCGTAGCGGACTCCTCAGGATATTTCAGCGAGACCTCACATTCATAGATCTTGCCTTCATCCATATAGAGCAGCTCCTGCGGGATACTGTCGAAGAAGTAGTTGGCGATCACCATCAGCGGCTGCTCCAGCTCCCCGGGCTTAATCACCAATCCGCTCTGCGTTAAGGACAGCTCCGTATCCCGGACCGCATCGAAGCGGGCAAAGTCAAGCATTCCCTGCTCTACAAAAGGCTTCAACCCCTCGTGCTGCTGCCAGCCCTCAATGTTCTTCCACGGCAGATCGCTCATCACGTAACGGAACGGCGGCAGCAGCACGCCCGCATATTGGATCAGCTCACAGAGCTGCTGGAGCACATGGAACGCCAGACGCCCCACTCCTGCACCAAGCTCCAGTACCACTACAGGCTCTGTAGTGAATCCTTTCTGCGCACGGTCCTGAAGAAAGCCGAAGATGATCTCCGCATATGCCGTTCCGATCATCGGATTGCTTGTAATATACTGCGGAACCTGGTCGTTAGCCCAAGCCTGGAGACCCAGCTGTTCATAATAGGTGCGCTGCAATTCCCATATAGGCGCTTCGCTGAAGCGGTAGCGTTCTTGTCCACTTAATGTCATTGGTTCTAACCCTGCTCTCTGTTTATCGTACGGATCTTTATCCGGTAGTCAAATATTATCACATTTGCGCATATATTTTCTTGAAATGCTGTGCGTTCCAGAAAGGAGCTATGTGATGAATCCTGAGCATCCCCGTTCTCCAGGCCAGCCCGTCATTCCCCAGCCCATACGCAGTGACGGTGCAGGCAATATCGACCTGGGTCCACGTGACGTCATGCGCGACCGGGAGAATCCCGATATGTTCGTTCCTCCGGTCACGGACAACGGGCTGATCCCGAATCTGAAGTTCTCGTTCTCTGACGCCCATATGCAGCTGAATCATGGCGGATGGTCCCGTGAGGTGACGGTCAGGGAGCTGCCTGTGGCTACTACGCTTGCGGGCGTAAATATGAGCCTGACGCCGGGCGGTGTACGTGAGCTGCACTGGCATCAGCAGGCGGAATGGTCCTACATGCTGCTGGGCAGCGCAAGGATTACAGCCGTGGACCAGAATGGCCGCAACTTCATTGCCGATGTGGGTCCCGGCGATCTGTGGTATTTCCCTCCAGGCATCCCTCATTCCATTCAGGGTCTGGCTGAGGGATGTGAATTCCTCCTTGTGTTCGACGACGGAGGCTTCTCGGATCTGAATACCCTGTCCATCTCCGATTGGTTCGCTCATACACCGCGCGAAGTCCTGTCCGCGAACTTCGGCGTTCCTGAGTCCGCATTCGCCTATCTTCCCAAGGAGCAGGTGTACATCTATCAGGATCAGGTGCCCGGCCCGATTGCAAGCCAGCGGATCGAATCACCTTACGGGGAGATTCCGCTGAGCTTCAAGCATCGGCTGATGGCCCAGCCGCCGCTCAAGACTCCGGGAGGCAGTGTGCGGATTGTCGACTCCAGCAATTTCCCCATCTCACGGAATATCGCCGCAGCCCTGGTAGAGATTGAGCCCGGGGCGATGCGGGAGCTGCACTGGCACCCTAATAATGACGAGTGGCAGTATTACCTCAGCGGGCAAGGACGAATGACCGTCTTCGGAGGCAACGGCGATGCGCGCACCTTCAATGTAAGAGCCGGGGATGTCGGCTATGTGCCTTTTGCAGAGGGGCATTATGTTCAGAATACCGGCACAGAGACGCTCTGGTTCCTGGAAATGTTCAAGAGCGACCGGTTCGCCGACGTCTCTCTCAACCAGTGGATGGCGCTCACGCCAGGGGAGCTGGTCAGCAGCAATCTGCATGCCGGGCCGGAGCTGATGAACGCCCTGCGCAAGGTGAAATGGCCTGTGGTGAAGTATCCGGAGCAGCAGGAGCAGCCGCAGGGAAAGAAGAAGGAATGATCTGCCTTAGATTGTGAAAAAAAGAGCGGTCAGACTAAGGTCTGCACCGCTCCTTTATATTGTGAGTTGTAAATGTGATCAGAGCCACTTCAGCTCCAAATATAGACCCAGCAACGTGATGAACAGTGTGGGAACCGTAAGGATCATCCCTATTTTGAAATAGGTGCCCCAGGAGATCTTCACACCCTTGCCAGACAGCACATGCAGCCACAACAGGGTAGCCAGTGAACCGATCGGCGTAATCTTCGGGCCCAAATCCGAACCAATAACATTCGCGTAGATCAGAGCCTCCTTCACCAGACCCGCGGCGTGTGCGGTATCAATGGCCAGCGCCCCGATCAGCACCGTTGGCAGATTATTCATCGCCGAGGAGAGCAGCGCAGCCAGGAAGCCCATGCCCATCGTGGCTGCGAACAGCCCGTGCTTCGCTATTCCGCCGATCATCTCTGCAAGCACATCCGTCAATCCCGCATTACGCAGTCCATACACCACCACGTACATGCCAATGGAGAAGAAAACAATCGCCCAAGGCGCCCCCTTGACCACTTCCATCGTCTTCACGTAAGGACTTCTGCGGGCCATCAGCAGGAAACAGATTGCAATTACTCCTGCTACCACAGATACCGGAATGTCCAGGAATTCACTGACGAAATATCCGGCAATCAGAAGCGCGAGTACGAACCAGGATAGCCGGAACATCCGCTGGTCCTTGATGGCATCCCCCGGAAGCTTCATGCCAGCGGTGTCATAAGCCTTCGGGATGCTGCGGCGGAAGTACAGATATAAGACCAGAATACTTGCTCCAAGCGAGAACAGGGTCGGCAGCCACATATGTCCTGCATACTGCATGAAGGTGATACCGAAGAAATCGGCGGATACAATATTAACCAGATTGCTGACGGTCAGCGGCAGCGAGGTGGTATCGGCAATGAAGCCGCTGGCAATAATAAAAGGAAAGACTTTGCGCTCGTCCAGATTCAGCGCCCGGACCATCGCCAGCACAATCGGCGTCAGAATCAGCGCTGCCCCGTCATTGGCGAACAGCATCGCCACGACTGCACCCAGCACAATCACATAGATGAACATCAGCGTGCCGTTGCCGCGTGCCGCCGCAGCCATATGCAGCGCCGCCCACTCGAAGAAGCCGACACGATCGAGAATTAAGGAAATTAGAATAATCGCTACAAAGGCAAGCGTTGCATTCCATACAATCAGCGTCACATCACGGACATCCCCGAAACTGACCACTCCTGCCGCAAGCGCGAGAATCGCCCCGCCGCAGGCGGACCAGCCAATCGATAAATTCCGCGGCTGCCAGATCACAAAAACCAAAGTCACAACAAAAATCAGGCAGGCTATCACAACCATAATTCAGCCCCCCATTTGATCTGCAGCATTCCCCGATGCACTCCTTACAGTAGATATAAATATAAGCCAATTTATATATACTAAAGCAGCCTCATCCGAAGTACAAGATAAAAATTGCTGGAAGGTTCACCTGCATTACGCAAGGCTGTTCAGAGGCATTGCCGCCCCGCCAGCAGCCGTCTGCTGCAATAATATTTATATGCTTAAGTACTAAGTATATGTAAGAATACATAGGCTGAAATAAGGGGAACGAAGCAGCTTCTTGGAGAGGAGACGCAGGTCCGATAAGAGCCATCCTTGTAACGGGATTGGAGGTTCGGACTAGTATGAGTACAGACCAGCTCATCGCACTGCTCGTTCTTGTGATTATGATTGTACAGCTTGCCGTCAAGAAGGATAAATCCTGAATCCTGAAGACAGCAAGCCGCCAAAGAGGCCGGGGCAACCCGGTCTCTTTGGTGTGGAGGAGCAACTTCTCGGCCCACACACCCCGTACCTGCCAAATGTATTCGGTTTTTCAACTACAATTCGCCTACGCGCCGCACCCGATCCAATTGTAATCGGTTTTCCGATTACATTTCCCCTACGCGCCGCACCCGATCCAATTGTAGTCGGTTTTTCGATTACATTTCGCCTACGCGCCGCACCCGATCCAATTGTAATCGGTTTTCCGATTACATTTCGCCTACGCGCCGCACCCGATCTAATTGTAGTCGGTTTTTCGACTACATTTCACCTACGCGCCGCACCCGATCTAATTGTAGTCGGTTTTTCGACTACATTTCACCTACGCGCCGCACCCGATCCAATTGTAATCGGTTTTCCGATTACATTTCCCCTACGCGCCGCACCCGATGGTATTATCCCCTTTAAGTAGACACTCGAAAAAACCTCATGTGTTAACATGAGGAAATGAGTGAACTTGGAGGGGATTTTGGTATGGCCAAAAAGGGACAAGTGTTTCAATCGTACACGGAGGCATTCAAGAAAGAGGCTATTCAAGCCTATTTTACAGGAGGTGAGAGCTATAAGGTCGTCTCCGACAGGTTGGGGATTGTGAACTGTACCCAGCTTAAAGTATGGGTAAAGAAATATCGGAATGGGGAGCCACTCGATACACAAAAAGGGGCAACAAGCCCTTTAAAAGGACGTCCACGTTCTACATTTGCCAGTATAGAAGAAGAACGAGATTACTTAAAGGCACAGGTGGACTACTTAAAAAAGCGGTATCCAAATCTGTAAAGGGAGGGAAGCTTGGACTGCACGACAAATACGCCGTAATTGAAGAACTACGTGACCAACATGGCATCACCCGCCTATTAGCCATTGCAGAGGTATCGCGGGCAAATTACTACAAGTGGCGAGGTGCAGAGGTTCGACGAATGGATGCCCATGAGCAAGAGCACGCCATTAAAGAGCATATGGTGGCTATTCACCTGGTTCATCCCTATTTCGGGTACCCTCGAATGCAGGCAGCCCTGCGGGAGGCAGGCTACCTCGTCAACCACAAGAAGGTATGGCGGCTCATGAAAGAGCTATCGATCCAGTCTGTCATTCGCAAGAAAAGGAGTCGTGCGGGCTCTACTCCTTCCGTGGTCTACCCGAACCGATTAAAGCGTAAGTTTCATGCGACAGCACCTCAGCAGAAGCTAGTAACGGACATCACATATATCTCAGACGGCACCCGTTTTTATTATCTGTCTGCGATTCAGGACCTCTTTAACAATGAGATTGTAGCTTGGCAGATCTCGGAGCGAAACGACGTAAACCTCGTCTTAGATACCGTTGAACAGTGGACACGGAAAAGAGACGTGTCTGAGGCCGTGCTCCATTCGGACCAAGGCTTTCAGTACACGTCTCAGGCGTACAACACACGATTAGAGGCATTCAGCGTCAAGGGCAGCCACTCTCGCAAAGCAACCTGCCTGGATAACGCCTGCATCGAATCCTTCTTTTCGCATCTGAAGACAGAAAAGTTGTACCTTCACCAGTGTAAGTCAGAAGCAGAGATTCATCAAGCCGTTGAGGAGTATATCTACTTTTACAATTACCAACGTTTTCAGGCGAAACTGAAACAGCGCGCGCCGATTGAGTATCGACACGCGCTGGCTGCTTAGCTTTTTTCATCTGTCTACTTGACAGGGGTATGACCACGATCTAATTGTAATCGGTTTTCCGATTACATTTCGCCTACGCGCCGCACCCGATCCAATTGTAATCGGTTTTCCGATTACATTTCCCCTACGCGGGTAGCGTCAAGAAGTTTGTGTAAAAGAGTAGAAGTGCCTCCCCCGGGTTACGGGTTGGGATGTAGTGTTTCTGGGGGGAGGGGGAACCCCGACTCCCAGAAACTGGATTTATCTGCTACGCCTCTTCCGGTGTGGGCAAAGAGGGGTAGCGTGTTTCGAATAGCTCTTTTAGCTTCTTTTTAACGGCATCCACTCCAAAGCCTTGGGCGACCCGCCCTGCATGACGTTCATTGTATTCCAGCATCTCCAGGTACACGATTTTCTCTGCGGCATCCATGTTTGTCAGACTGTTCATCGGTTTCAGACGCTTGCGGATTTCCTTGTTCATCCGCTCGATGGGGTTCGACGTGTAGATCGCTTTACGGATCGACAGCGGATAGTTGTAGAACGTCAGGAGTGTGGATAACTGTTCCTCCCAGGACCTCATTTCCTTCGGATACAGCTTGTTCCACTTCGCTTTGACCGTATCAAAGTTAGCCCGGGCTACCACTTCATCCGGTGCTGTATATACGGTTTTCAACGCCTCCATGACATCGGTTTTGTGCTCCACCCGAATTTTATGAAACGTGGCCCGCACTTTGTGCACTACGCAATGCTGTACATCCGCCTGAGGATAGGTCTCTTTAAACGCCGCATCCAGTCCCGGTAGCCCGTCAAACACACCCAGCAGGACTTCCTGCGCTCCGCGGTCGTACAGGTCTTTGAGTACCTCCCGCCAGCCATTCGAACTCTCTTGGCCACCCACGTAGAACCCGAGAATTTGACGCTGTCCCTCCTCGTCAATTCCCATCGCAAAGTAGACCACTTCACCACGAACCGTGCCCCGTTTCAGCTTCACGTACAGCCCATCTAAATAGATCACAGAATACCGTTTGCTCAGTGGCCGCTTTTGCCACTGGTGGATATCGTCCAGCACTGTAGCCGTAATATTGCTGACCGTGGTTGGGGAGTAGTGGCTACCAAACATACTTTCAATGAACCGGGCCACATCCCGCGTACCCATGCCCGATTTATACATTTGGATGACGGCCTCTTCTAACCATCCGTCCCGCCGCTGGTACGGCTCAAACAACTGCGTCTGGAAAAGGCTTTGGCGGTCCCGGGGCACCTGAAGATCCTCGATATGGCCATATTTCGTGTGTAAGTCTCGCGTATAGTAGCCATTGCGACTATTGCTGGCGCCGGCTTCTTCACTCTCCATAAACCCCTGGATTTCGGCGCGCAACAGGCGTTCCATGTTGTCTTTCACAAAATCTTTAACAAGTTTTTCAAATAGATTATTCAGCGAACTTTCGGGTAAAATATTCATTGGTAGGGTTCCTCCTTGGTGGTTTCGCAATCCCGAGGATACCCTACTTTTTTGGTGCCTGACTAGGCTCCAAATCTTGGTACACAACTTACTTTACGCCATCCCTACGCGCCGCACCCGATCCAATTGTAGTCGGTTTTTCGATTACATTTCGCCTACGCGCCGCACCCGATCCAATTGTAATCGGTTTTCCGATTACATTTCGCCTACGCGCCGCACCCGATCCAATTGTAGTCGGTTTTTCGACTACAATTCGCCTACGCGCCGCACCCGATCCAATTGTAGTCGGTTTTTCGACTACAATTCGCCTACGCGCCGCACCCGATCCAATTGTAATCGGTTTTCCGATTACATTTCGCCTACGCGCCGCACCCGATCTAATTGTAGTCGGTTTTTCGACTACATTTCACCTACGCGACTCGTCTACATTTGCCCCCGCCTCGTACCTGCCCAATGTGTTCGGTTTTTCGCCTACATTGGTGCGCCCTGCTAATAACGGGGGCTTCTGTATACAATAATAAAAAACAAAATTCGCTCATTTCACTTACTAAAGTTGAGAAACATTAAAAAGTATAGTAGAATGAAGACATGAAGAAAGGGGCGGATGAACATGGCCGATGAGAAGAAGATTATGGAAATAGGGATAAGTACGTTTTTGGAGACTACACCTGACCCGGTGACGGGGCAGACGATCAGCCATGCAGAACGGCTGCGGGAAGCTGTCGAGGAGATTGTGCTCGCTGATCAAGTGGGCCTGGACGTATATGGAATAGGCGAGCATCACCGGAAGGATTATGCAGGGAGTGCCCCCGCTGTAGTCCTCGCCGCAGCGGCAGCGACAACCAAGCGGATTAGACTGACCAGTGCGGTCAGTGTCTTGTCTTCGGATGACCCGGTGCGGGTCTACCAAGATTTCGCTACGCTGGATGGCCTCTCGAACGGGCGGGCAGAGATTATGGCCGGACGCGGTTCGTTCACTGAGTCCTTCCCGCTGTTCGGTTATAGTCTGGAGGATTACGATGAATTGTTCGAGGAGAATCTGGAGCTGCTGCTGGCGATCCGCGCCTCCGAGAAGGTCACTTGGCGCGGCGGACATCGTCCGGCGATTCACAATCTGCCGGTCTATCCCCGCGCTGTTCAGGACCCGCTTCCGGTCTGGATCGCCAGCGGCGGCAATCCCGAATCTGCCGTGCGGGCCGGAACATTGGGTCTGCCAATTGCCTTCGCCATTATCGGCGGAATGCCAGAGCGGTTCGCTCCGCTGGTGAACTTGTACAAGGAAGCCGCAGCACGCGCCGGACATAATCCGGACAAACTGCAGATCGCCACACACTCCCACGGCTTCGTAAGTGAAACTAACGAACAGGCTGCGGCCTTGTTCTACCCGTCCACCCAAGCACAGATGAATGTCATCGGCCGCGAACGGGGCTGGGGCGGAACCTACAACCGCGCAGCCTTCGACGATGCCCGCAGCTTACGCGGAGCACTCTATGTCGGTGACGCAGAGTATGTCGCCGAGAAGATCATTCTGCTGCGCAAGAATCTCGGCGTGACCCGGTTCTTCCTGCATGTGAATGTCGGCTACATGCCGCACCATGAGGTCCTGCGTGCCATTGAGTTGCTGGGCACTAAGGTAGCCCCTATCGTGCATGCGGAATTAGCCCGTACTGAGGGGAAATAACTGCACGCCAGCACAGCAAAGCATACCAAAACACCTCAAGGCCCACTCGGCGCCTGAGGTGTTTTTTGGTGACGTCATCTGAAGCTTCTTATCTTCTTATCGTCCGGCGTTCCTTCTCAGCCAGCCAAGATTACACCAGAGCCTGAATCACAGGATACGAAATCAGATTACGGTCTCTGTACGCCGCCGTGATTACATCCTTGTGCGAGCTTAGAATCCCATTCTGCAGCAGTACCGCCTTAATTCCCCTCTCGGCAGCACCGTTATAAGTGAACAGAACGCAATGCTCGGCGGCATAACCGGAGAGAATCAGCAGATCGATGCCTTGCTCCCGCACAAGCTTTTCCAGATCCGTCTTCCAAAAGGCATTCGAGTATTCCTTCTTCACGTTGAAATCCGTCTCCTGAATCTCAATTCCGGGGATGATCGCGAACTTCGCTTCCTCAGAGGGCTGCATCCCTTCAATGTCCTGAATATGAATCACGGCATGGCCCTTGGCCCGCAGCATCCCGGAGACATAATTGATATACTCGCAGGCGCGGTCAATCTCCTTCTGCTCTACCTCGCTTACATGGACCTCTTGCAGATCGATAATTAACAATCCGATTTTCACTCCTGCTTCCCCCTATCCGCTGATCCTTCAACATTACCTGATGCCGGATGTTCATTCAACCGGCCGCATATAAAAAACTGCAGTAGAATGATCCACCGGAATGGACCTTCTCTGCAGCATGGTTTGTCTTCACAGCTATCCTGATCCGGTTATTCTTTGACTCCGCCCAGCGCTACACCTGCGATAATATAACGGGAGAGCAGGAAGTAGACTACGAACAGCGGCAATGCGGTCAGCGCCAGCCCCATATAAATCGAGCCGAATGAGGTCTTGTATATATCCCCTCGGAGCAAGCTGACCATGATAGGCATCGTGTACTTCTCCTTCTGAGTAAGGAGGATTAACGGCATGAACAAGTTGTTCCAGTTGCCCACGAAGGCGAAGATGGCCTGCGTTGCGACTGCCGGAACCATCAGCGGCAAGATAATGCGGTTAAAGGTTTTGAACTCACCGGACCCGTCCACGCGTGCTGCTTCCACAATCTCAATCGACAGCGTGGCCAGCAGATACTGGCGCATAAAGAACACTACCGCCGGCGCGGCAATTGCAGGAAGAATCAGTGGAAGGAAGCTGTTGGTCCAATGTATTTTGTACATAAACTGATAGAAACCAATGGCACTTGCCTGAGAAGGAATCATCATTACACACAAAATAAAGGTAAAGAATGCCCCGCGCAGCTTCCAGCTATAAGTCACTAGACCGTACGCCGCAAGGGATGAGAAATAGACAGTCAGGAGAGTGGCTGAAGCCGAAATAATAAATGAATTCATGAACCCCTGAATCGGATCGAAGCTCTTTTCGAGCAGCACCCGCAGGTTGTCCATCATATGGGATGAAGGCAATAATGAGAGACCGGCTTGGATTTGTGCTGAAGAGCGGGTGGCGTTTACAAACATAATCCAAAACGGTAAAATGCTGAGCACCGCCAGGCTGATACAAACGATATAGATAATCGTTTTATTGATCGTCCGGGTGACATTTCCGCCTTTTTGATTATTGTCCATGTGCTACGCCCCCCTTTTGGCTGCTCTTGTTGGATTTCCGATGCATTTTTTCGATTTTTTTCAGTCTTGCCGCGTCACGGTCACGCATTAGATAGAACACAAATGCAGACAATATCCCCGAAATCAAGAACATAATCATACTCGCAGCAGCAGCACGGTTGTACAGATAGCTTCCTTTAAAGGCTTGCCCATAAATGAACATGGACGTGGTAAGCGTAGAGTCATCCGGTCCGCCTGCAAGGAAGAGCTGCGGGATATCAAACATAGTCAAGCCACCGACCATCGATGTAATCAGCGTGAATAACAGAATGGTACGTAAACTTGGCAGTGTGATCCGGAAGAACGTTTGAACTCCGTTTGCACCGTCAATCGCCGCAGACTCGAAGAGCGCAGGATTGATACCCATAACACCTGCGATAAGAATGATCATGGTATTTCCGTACCACATCCAGAACTGGATGAATGCCACAATGCCCCGCGCTACCGTCTTATCCTGAAGGAAGTAGATCGGAGCGTCGGACCAGCCCATCATTTGAAAAAAGCTGTTTACCGGACCCATCGGATAGCCAAACAGAGTGCTGAACAGCAAGGCGATTGTACCCGCAGTAATAACATTTGGCATGTAGAGCAGAACCTTGAAAAAGCCTTGTCCCTTAATTTTAAGACGCTGGTTAGTGAACCAGGCAGTGAGTAAGAGTGCAAGAAGGATCTGGGGAACGAAGTTAAGGAACCAGAGCAACCCGGTGTTAATCAGAGATTTCCGGAAAGAGGCGTTACTAAAGAGCAAATCTTTGAAATTCTGAAAAGGATTATCCAAAATATGTATTGGTTTTGGTATTAATCCCTGCAAATCCGTGAACCCGATGAATGCGGTGTACAAAATCGGATAGAGTGAGAAGATCAGAAATGCCAAAACAAACGGAAACGTAAAAATATAGCCGAATTTAGAGTAGTTCACACCTTTGCGGCGCATGCTCTCACCCCTTTAGTTGATATGAAGGGGCGGGATGACTCCCCGCCCCTTCGTTTGATTTTTATTCGCTATCGATATTAAGTTGATCTTTGACTTGCTGTTTGAAGGTTTCGATTGCTTTATCACGGGTCTTATTGCCTGCAGTATATTCGCGTACTTGATCACGCCAGAGCTTGTTGATCGTTTCGTCGAATGCAGTCAAGTTCTTACCGGAAGCGTTGGCATTCGCCGGAACAAAGATATCGAAAATGTTCTGTCCGCCAACGAGTTCCAAGTCACCTTTAGACTTATCCATAACAACGGAGGAAGCAACACTGTCCTTCGCGCCTTGCTCGCCATCTTTCAACGTTCCGTTAGCCCAGTAGTACTGGAGTCCGGTTTCAGTAGTATCGAGTGTTACCCACTTGATAAAGTCTGCAACAGCCTTTTTCTTGGCTTCGTCCTTAGTTACGTCTTTGTTAGCGAGCAACCAAGTGCCTCCCCAGAAGAATCCTGTTGGTGATTCAGTAACTGCCCAGTCGCCCTTTGTATCTTTGGCATGTTCGCTTAACGTATAGTTAATGAGCCAAGCGGGACCGAAGAAACCGAAGACTGGTTTTTCGCCAGTGCCGTTCATATCAGCGAACCAGGCTTCTTGCCAATCTGTCGTATCGTTGTAGTAGTTATTGTCTTTAAGCTTCTTGGAGAGATCAAGGAATTCTTCACGCTTCGGATCAATATGCAGCTTGCCATCAACAATCCAGCCTTTATCCGAGCTGTTTTCGATCGCGTGCCAGATATCGCCGTCACCGGAAACTGCGGCATATCCTTTAGCTTTCAGCTTCTCTGCTGCACCGAAGAATTTATCCCAGCCTGGACCCACCTCATCCTTAATCTTAGCCGGGTCATCTGTTCCAAACACATCCTTGGCAAGCGAACGACGATAGATAAAGGCTCCGCCTGTTGCCTGATAGCCGAGACCCTTCAGTTGCCCGTCTTTGCTGCCGATATCAACAGAATATTGAGCGATGCCTGCATCCTTAACCATTTGATCAGTAAGGCCCAGGTCCGAATAGTTGGCTGCAAAAGTGGATGCATCACCTTGTGTATATTTGAGAACGAATGCGCCTTCAGTAGCATAAATATCAGGTGCATCTTTGCCGCCGGCAGCAAGAGCCTGGTCAAGAGCAGGCTGATATGCGCCATCTGTAGTTGCAACAATCGTAGTTTTGAACTCCACATTTGCCTCTGGATGAATTTCCAAATACTTTTTAGTCATGTTTGGAATTTCGTCGGTGAAGCTCCACAGATTGATCGTTACCTTCTCACCGCTACCCGCTTCCGGAGCTTTGGTTGCCTCTGCCGCATTCGATGCCGGAGCCGTTGTTGCAGCTGCGCCGGACGAGCTATTACCCGAGTTCCCGCCGCATCCTGCCAGAGCAGATGACATTACGAGTACTGTTGAGAGCCCCGCTAAAACACGCTTCATACTTTTCATACTTTGCCTCCCCTTTTATATTCATCCTCGGTTTCATGTAACCGCCTTCATATTATAGTGCCTGTCCCTCTCCGGCATAAGGAACCCTCATTGGGAAAAATACCACTATTTATGGGTTTTGCTCTAAAAAGTACAAAAAAGACACCTCCATTTTCTAGAAAGTGTCTTTTTTCAAGAAATGTTCGCTTACAAGACTCAATCTCTAATCCAATTCTAAGACTCGCATGTCATGATTCCTGTAACAAGATAAGGAGTGTGAGACATGCAATCCATTAAATCTGCAAAGTTTACGTTCCGGGGGTCCTTCCTTTTTTACTTTCTGGTGGCTTTTGAGTTCTTTTATATGGCCAGTCCCTTTGCGGTTTACTTCTATTCGGTGTATAAGCCTGCATTGAATTTTTTTAATCAATCCCCACTTTTGTCATGGCTAATTCAATTTTTCCTGCCGCACGCGGTCCGCGAGACCTCATCATCCTTGGTAAATGCACACAATATCATTGGCGGCATCCTGGCATTATTAGGCTTCATTGGTTTTTTGGTAGGCGCAGTCCATGTTTACTATTATAAATTAGCCAAAAAAGGAGTCGTCACAGGAGGAATCTACAACCATATACGACACCCGCAGTATGCCTCATTCATCATTTGCAGCTTTGGGCTGCTGATTCTGTGGCCCCGGTATATCGTGCTGATCATGTTCATCACCATGCTGTTCGTCTATTACATGCTTGCAAGAGCAGAGGAACGGGAATGCGAAGCCAAGTTCGGATCAAGTTATTCCGAATATAGAAACAGAACGGGCATGTTCCTTCCCTTCAGAATCCCCTTCTCTATGAACATACGGCAGCGGACGGCTCCCCGGCGAAGCAGGTTCATCCTTCCGCTGCTCACTTATCTGGCGGCTCTGCTTATTGGTATCCTGCTGGCAAGTGCAGTTCAAAAACTGACAATCAACAGCCTCTATGCGGTATACAGCAGCGATTCAGCCACTATCTCCATCAATACCACTGATACAGCTATATTGGATCAGGTCCTTGAGACTGCCCTTTCGGATGAACGGGTCCAGACAAGGATTCAGCAAGACCATCCCGCCAAGCTGCTAAATTATGTGCTGCCTACCACCTGGTTTGCCGCCGAGATTCCAATGAATGGCGTTAAATATAGAGCAGGTCATAAGTCTCCCGCAGACTATGATCACAACCTGTATAAGATTATTTTCACCAAAGCAACCATGCGATCCGGGGAAAATGTAGAAGGTAAGGACATCCTCACGCAAGTCAGTGAGCGAAAAGGAATCGTAGAGGTGCGGGTAGATCTGGCTAAAGGTAAAGTCACCCAAATCCTGGAGCTTCCTGAATCCGTAAAATACAGGAATATTCCGGTAGCCGTATATTAAAGCTTTTGCAACAGCAACTCTGAGATCAAATCATATCAAATCAAACGGAGGTTACACGAATGATTAGCTTAAATAATGTCGAGAAAAACTATTGCACTGAAGCCGGCTCCTATTCTGCACTTAAGAATATTACCCTGGAGATTCCTCAAGGAGAGTTCACCCTGATCATGGGGAGATCCGGAAGCGGAAAATCAACCTTGCTCAATATTCTGACCGGAGTAGATAAGCCTAGCGGAGGAGAAGTACGGGTAAACGGAGAACTCATCAACCCTTTAAATGAAAGCGAGATGGCTGCATGGCGGGGACAAAACATAGGCATTGTATTTCAATTCTTTCAACTGATCCCTACACTGTCCGTCATTGAGAATATCCTCCTCCCTATGGATCTGGTCAATAAAATCCCGCCTAAGCTTAGAAAAGAACGCGCTCTCGAATTGCTCCATAAAGTCGGGCTTGCCAATCACGCCAATAAAAGACCCAGTGCTCTCTCCGGCGGGGAACAACAACGCGTAGCCATCGCCAGAGCCATCGCAAACGATGTGAAGATTCTTGTAGCGGATGAACCTACAGGTAATCTGGACTCCAGAAATGCGGAAATTATTCATGCGCTCTTTGGGCGACTTCAGCAGGAGGGCAAGACCATCATTATGGTTACACACGAAAGAGAAATGATTCAGGGAGCTTCCCGAAAAATTCTGCTGAAGGACGGTGCTATTATAGAAGATAAAACAATCCAACTGGAGGAAGCAGCGATATGAAATTATTACTTTTAAAGGTTTTCCGTGATTTAGCCAAGGATAAATTCCGAACGATCCTGTCGTTGCTCGCCATGCTAGTCGGCACTTCAGCTTTTGGGATCATGTTGTTCACCTATTTCATTCTGGACCGGGAGCTAGTGGATGTATTCGTACCCACCCAGCCTTCATCAGCAAATATTATGTTAGACCGTGTTGAAGACAACCTGATCCAATTGACCAAGAACTTTGAAGGCATTGGTAAAGTTGAAGAAAAGGCGGCATACCCGCTGCGCATCAAGATCGGGGAGGATAAATGGAAAACCCTTTATTTATACGGGATAAAAGATTTCAAGAATATTCAAAGCAATAAAATCTCCAGTATTGACGGCTCCTTCAACCCGGGTCTAAACGAAGTATTAATTGAGCGGGATGCGCTGGGTGTGGCCAAAACGGCGATTAATGAAAACATTGTATTCACCCTTCCCGATTCAAGCATCAAGGAGCTGAAGGTCGTAGGCTCGGTTAATGATATCCATGTTCACCCTGCCTCTATGCATCAAACGGTATACGCTTATGTGTCATTTGAGACTCTTGCCCAGCTGGGCCTCACCCCCAACCGCTTAGATATCACCTTGTCCGAACATCCTTATAACCGTGAGCATATTCTGTCCACAACCAGAGATTACATGAAAGAGATTGTTAATAAGGGATATTCCGTGAGTAACATTGAGGTTTCTCTTACTCCTGGACAAAGCCCACATAAGGCTGAGTACAATGCCGTGTTGTTTATAATTCGGATATTTAGCGGCCTGGCCTTTGTATTAGGCTGCATGATCATTACCAGTCTGCTTTCAACTATTCTGACTCAACAGGTGAAGCAGATTGGCATACTAAAGGCTATCGGCGCAAAGACCAACAACATATTTGGAGCCTATTTATGTATTATTCTGCTGCTGGTCGCGGGGAACATCGCAATCTCATTACCACTCTCTTCCGTACTCAGCCAGAGCTTTTCCAAGTTTCTGATGAGAATCAGTAATATGGACCTTCCAAACTCCAGTATCCCTAACAGCCTCCTCTTGTTATTTGCTCTATTGGCATTATTCGTCCCTCTGGTAATAGCTTTCATTCCTATACGAAAAGGGGTGGCGATGTCAGTGAAAGATTCGCTGAACAGCCATTCAAGCGATGATGCTTATATTAAAGAAGGACCTATGATGAAGTGGGCAACAGGGGGAAGGTTTCTGTCCAGACCCATCCGTCTCTCTATTCGAAATGCAGTGAAGCGGAAAGGACGCTTTTATCTGAATATTGTAACGTTAACGTTTGGGGGAGCACTTTTTATATCTGTCGTGACCTCAATCATTTCCTTGAATTATACAATAGATCAGTCGATGGATAAGCTCGGTTATGATTATGAAATAAATACCAAATCCCCTGTGGATAGCGGAACATTAGATCAGGCGGTACAACATATTCCAGAAATCAAGAATTATGAATTATGGGGAGGCGGCAGCGTAAATCTGATTAATGCTGATGGAAGGATGAGTAGCCGTTACCACCTTTTAGCCCCTCCCTTTGATACGAAAACCTATACTCCTGATGTGATGGAGGGCCGCTGGCTGAAGGAGGGCGACACCAATGAGGTCGTTATCGGATACAGATTCTTCGACTCGGAGCCTTCAGTAAAGATGGGCGACGAGATTAATGTCAGGATCGGAGAAGAGGTTCATTCACTCCACATTGTGGGAATCGTTAAAGAGCTGGGTGGCTCTACGATGTTCATTAACAAGCAAGGCTTTGACCAGTTAAGCCCCGCTATTGAGACGAATAATCATATTAAAATAATGACATCACCCGAACTCGTGAAACAAGACAGCGGCCTTTCCCTCATTGAAGAGAAGCTCGAACAAGAAGGAATCAGCACTTCCTCAAGCGAGAGTAAGACGAATTTCTACACGATTGTCAAAAAACATTCACTGATGACGATGTACACCTTTCTGTTCGTCGCTATTATTGTAGTGATTGTCGGTGCCATTGGGCTGACCTCCACGATGAGTATTCAAGTAGCCGAACGTACCAAAGAAATTGGGATCATGAAGGCTATCGGCTCTACCACGAAACAAATCAAACGAATCATAACTGCGGAGGCCATCTTCATCGCCCTGATCAGTTGGAGTATCACGTTGATTCTGGGGATTCCGATTGAATATCTAGGCTCCATAATCATCGGGAACGTTACAATCAAAACGCCATTGACTGTTGACCTGTTCTCGTTCATATTTCCAAATATCATTTGGTTTGTTATTCTGCTTCTCGTCGGTTACATGTCTAGTATCTTTTCCTCACGCAAGGCAGCCAGGATGAAGGTTAAAGAGACCTTGGTATTTGAATAAACAAAGAACCAGCCAATCCCCAATAAT
Source organism: Paenibacillus sp. FSL R7-0204 (assembly GCF_038002225.1). Classification (NCBI taxonomy): domain Bacteria; kingdom Bacillati; phylum Bacillota; class Bacilli; order Caryophanales; family Paenibacillaceae; genus Paenibacillus; species Paenibacillus sp. FSL R7-0204. The sequence goes on along the minus strand of NZ_JBBOCA010000001.1, from coordinate 1,137,533 downwards.
AGAGGACTGGCTGGTTCTCTTTAATTATCCGGTTACCAACTATCCGGTTACCACCCCAGAAACATTCTTTCTCATCTTCCAGGCAAAAGACACCGTTAAGAGCACTGTCAGGAAATCAGCTACAGCCTGTGAAACAATGACACCGTTCAGGCCCATAAATTGGGGCAAGATCAATAGGGTCGGAATAAAAAATACTCCTTGCCTGCACATGCTGAGTATGGCTCCTTCTTTCGCCTTTCCAATAGCCAGAAATAAGGTGATGTATACCATTTGGAACCCAAAGAAGATAAACATCGAGCAGTTTGCAATTAGAGCTTGACTCCCTATTCGAATTACATCCGGATCGTTAGAGAACAGAGCAATAATCGGTCTTGAGAACACAATTAGGATGAACGCCCCTATTCCACAAAACCAGGTTGACCATTTAATCGCAATTCGAATCGTGTCTTGCAGACGGTCATACTTTTTGGCGCCATAGCTATATCCGGCAAGCGGCTGAAATCCTTTGGTAAATCCAAATACCACAAAAGAAAAAATGGAATAAATCCGGGTCACGATGCCCATTGATGCCACAGCGGTATCTCCATAATGACTTGCTGCCGTGTTAGTCAAGCCTATGGACACACTGGTGAGGACCTGAAAGATAAAGGTAGGAACACCCACCTTCAAGATTTGTCGGTAGATTTCTCCATCCAGGGAGAAGTTATGAAATGAAATCTTCACGAAGCTTTTCCGGCCCAAAATGTACCATAAATAAAGGATGGTAGTGGTTCCTTGGGCAACCATTGTGGCAATTGCTGCACCTCTTATTCCCCAGTCCAGACCATATATAAAAATGGGGTCCAGTATAATATTCAACCCTGCACCAAGCAGCATTGCAATCATACTAAATTTGGCTGCGCCTTCTGAGGCCACAATGTTATTCATGGTAACATTAAATACGTTAAGCATCGAACTTCCGATATAGAGGGTAGCGTAAGCCGTCGCATAAGGCATAATAGTATCCGTTGCCCCCAGGAAAGTAAGCACGTGCTCAAGAAACCCTAATATGACCGCTATCAAGCACCCGCCGGCTACTATACTGGTTAATACTGCGGTGGATGCAGTCCTGCTCGCCTGATCATGTCTTCCTTCACCAAGAAGACGCGAAATATAAGATCCGGCCCCGCTCCCGAAGGTCAAGCCTACCCCCACTACGAGCATAGAGATCGGAAAGGCAACAGACACGGCCCCCATTTGGCTCGTTCCAAGTCCACCTACAAACAAAGCGTTAACTACATTGTAGATTGCATTTATCAGCATTCCTAATATCATTGGTGTGGAGAGCTTTAACAGTGCCTTAGGAATAGCCTCCTCCCCAAGCATAAATATTTTTTTATCATTTGTGTTCATATCTTCCTTCCTTCCAGCCTTGTTGTCTAACGTATGCAATCTTGAATAATATGAATAATGTCTTCCTGAACAGCGGGGTTTAGAATAAAATAGTGTTTCTCCGGCATCGTTATCATCCTGAATGAATTGCTGGTATAGTTGCTCCATTCTTTCATCTGTTCTGGAACCCCTAAACTGTCAAACATCCCCGTAAAGGCACACAGCGGAACATTAAGCGGAGGTGCATTGTGATCATGTTTCCATGTCCCAATCATCTCGAAGTCAGCTTTTAATGTAGGAATAATCATTTGGAGGATGTCTTCATTCTGAAGCACCTCTTCGGGCAAAGCATTAAAAGCCCGCGCTATCTGAATAATTTCGCTGTCCGACATTTTGTGAATCATAGGGGCAACTACAGGAAGATTCGGCGGAGTGCGGGCAGCAATAAATAAATGCTCCGGTTGTCTGACTTTTTTTCCGGCTAACCGTTTGGTTACTTCATATGCTATGAGTGCACCCATACTATGTCCAAAAATAATATATTTCTTATCGCTGAAGGCGCTAATCTCATTTGCGATCTCTTCAGCAAGCGAATTTAGACAGGTATACAGCTCATCCCCGGTCCCCGGGACATGACCCGGGTATTGCACTGCCACCAATTCGAACTCTTCCGGAAGAACATTCAACCAGGGGTAATAAATCTCGGCCATCCCTCCGGCATAGGGCAGACAGAATATACGACAAGTCGCCTGGGGATTAAGCTTTGGAGCAACAAATAATGGGCTGTATGTTACCGTGAGCCTACCGTTATTAGTACGTACTCGCATCATCTCTACTCCTTTTGCTAAATATCGAAATCCATCATGGATAACACCGAGATCTCAGGATCTTCAATAAATTTCACGAGCGCAGCTCTGACGTTGTTCAGAACACTCCAAGCAGATTCGCTGCTGTAAAGACTATTATCATAAATGAGCTTAAGCTCAAGCTTAGCTTCCGGCCACACAAATAATGAAAGCGCGAAATGCGGGCGACTCTCCAGACTGTAATCATCCGTCCGGAAGGGCAGACCTACAAACGGATCATCAGCAAGCGGGATATTCTTAAATACCAAAGCACTATGGAACAGGTCCCGGTCATCGGACATGCCACACCAATGTTTAATCTCCTGCTCTGATGAAGAAGCAAAGCGAAACGTATTCATCATAGACGTCTGAATGCCTCTGACCCACTCAACGAAGCCCTCCTCCTTCCGAATTTGACAACGAATCGGCAAGGTATTAACGAACAAACCTACGCGTGCTTGAGCATTCTCAAGCAGCAGCGGCCGATCTGCTACTGTCTGTCCGGTGACAACGTCAGCTCCCCCGCCGCTCAGATGACTGATTAATAACGAGAAGATCCCTTGAAATACACCATTCATCGTTACTTCGCTCGCCTTGATCACTTCTTGTAAAGGTTGAAACAATTCATATATATGATAATCGAGCCTTCCCTGGCGCACCTGACTTACAGGAGCGTCTGGTGCTGGAGGCTTCAGCAGGCTCAGCGGAGGCTGATGCGTGCATCCTTGTAAATATTCGGGCCAGAAAGCACTTTCCTCAGCAGTATCCCTATTTTTAAGATAACGAATGTAATCCTTATAAGGATATCCTGGAAGCATGAGTGCTATCTCCCCTGAACTGCTTAACTGCTTGTAGAGCTGCAGGAAATCAAACAGCACTACCGTAAATGCCCACCCATCCATGATCATATGGTGAAAACGCCACCAGAGACGGAACTTACGATCATTAAGATGGATTAGCGCTACTCTCATTAATGGCGCTTCCTCCATGCGGTACGGGATTAACCGGTCCGCCTCTATCACCACCTCCATCCTGTGTGCTTGTTCTTCCTCACTTATGCCTGTCCAATCGTGTATTTGAATAGGAAACAGGGCCTTCCTTAATACAGCCTGCACAGGCTTCCCAATACCTTTATTAAAAAAAGCTGTTCGCAAAATCGAATGATGCTTCAATATTTCATGCCAGCACTGAGTAAAAATCCTGTCGTCGATTTCCCCATCAAAGTTAAAGATCAGATTCTCGTGAAACAAACCATCTCCCTGTGAAGTAAGGTAGCGGTTAAAGTTATCCAGTTGTAATGGGCTTAGCTCATAAATATCTTCCAGGTTCCTCATCACTGCAGATGGGCTCCTTGTTTCTGCAAGTCCAGTTGACATCATAAACTTCCTCCCCTTCTTAATGGCTAGTTGCCAATATCCCCATGAATGATTTAAGTTCTGCATCGCTCCAACTCATATCAGGAAAATCACTTGCCACATAAACATCCAAATCCTCACTTTTGATAGACAGGAATAAGGACTGCAAATTCTGTAATAGACTGTATCCCAGCTTCTCCATTCGTCTATCATCTACTTGGGCAGCATTAAACTGGAATTGAAATAACAATTCTTCCTCATCAGCAGATGCACTTATCTCTAGTAAGTAGGGGCTACGGTAAGCTCTTTCGCTGGTTGACGAGATCAATGAAGCTGCGCTGCTCACACCAATTCTCTTATTCAACTTTTCCAGTGCTTCACTGAAGGAGAACTTAATCTTTGGATGGATGGAGGGCTTGCCCCCTGTCGACTTTTTACAATTACGGATAGTTGTCTTGCCTGCTCGAATGTATTCGCTCAATCCTGATCTATAATCTGAGCGGAAGTGAACGGGATGTATGCTGCCTAATTGGCCCAAGATATGATTCATTCCATTTTGCACGAGTACCTTCTGCTCCGCTTCACACATACAGTCAACCCAAAGCTGCTGCGCATAACCCAGCTCTTGCATGGAATACCCCATTGCAATGAGGAGAAGCTCATAATCCTGTAATTTTGCTTCCTCAAGCACGGCACTCCAGACGGGTTCTTTCGTAAATGTAAAGTTTAGGGTACACATACGGTCAGAGGTTTCTGTTGGATTACCCAAGTGAAGGGCTACGGATGAGTCATCCCAATCTTGCAGACTTTGTTCTGCAGGCTCCTCCCTGTTCAGATTCAGCCAATCCCTAAATTGCTTGGTACGGTGAATCTGCTTAATCTTCTCTCCCGCAGAGATCTGATTGTAGCAATCATAAATCTGTTCCAGGAATAGCCCTACGGAACGCTGGTCCATAATCAGCTCATTCCAAACCAGCAGTATATACTGCAATTTCTGATCTGGCTGATCCAAAAAAATTAGCTTGATCAGGATGTCTGCTGACTGCTGCTCCTGGTCAAAACGAATCTGTTCGGTCAATTTATGAACCTCGTCTTCCTCCAGGCCGTTCAAATCTACATAATCAATCTCCGGCTTCTTTACCTTACTGTAAAGAGCTTGTGTCCAGACTCCGTCACTATGGTTGAACTGCATTTGCAATGCTGCATTCCTGGAAACTACATACTGAAACGCACTTTCCAATTTTTCCGGTTCCATTAACTTTTCCACCTTGAACAGAAGCGATTGATTTAAGGCTGGGAGAGATTCATACCTTTCCAGTAGAAGCTGTTGACCAGCACTTAAGGGCAATTCTCCAACATACTGCTCCTCTCCATCTTCCAGCTCAACCATACTATTGTTCAGAACCTCTGCCAGCTCAGCTAGTGTAGAATGTTCAAAGAATAACTGCGGTGAAATCTCTATGCCTTCCTTGGAAGCAAGACTAATAATTTGAATTCCCCTAATCGAATCCCCTCCAAGGGTAAAGAAATTGGTATGGATATCAACCTTCTCCTCCGCTAGACGAAGCACTTCTGCAAATATGGGGATTAAGATATTCAGTACTTTATTGTCCGACAGGTCTTGAGCTTTCGACTTTCTGCCGGTATTCTCCGGAACGGGAAGCGATTTACGATCAATTTTACCGTTCACAGTAAGCGGGAATTCATCAAGAATCATATATTGATTCGGTACCATGTAATTAGGTAGAGCATTTGCAGCGAATAATTTCAGTTCTTTCGTATCAAGCGTCATTCCGTCCTTTACAAGGATGTAAGCGGTCAGAGTTTTCTTATCCGTATCCTTGCCTGCAAGATGGACAACGACCCCTTTTACGGCTATATGCTTTAACAACACGGATTCAATCTCTTCCAGCTCAATCCGAAATCCGGAAATTTTCACTTGAAAATCTTCGCGTCCCATAAACTCCAGGTTCCCATCGGGAAGATAACGCCCCATATCGCCTGTTCTATACAACCGTTCACCTGTATCAGGGTGGGTTATAAAAGCTTGGTCTGTGAGCGTGACATCATTCAAATATCCCAGTGACAACCCTCTTCCACTAATATACAGATCGCCAGGTACCCACACCGGACAATCAACGAACTCCTTATTGTATACGTGGAATTTTTGGTTGGATAACGGTTTACCGTAAGGTATACTCCTCCATGAAGGGTCTACCTCCTGAATCGGGTAATAATTGGACCAGATTGAAGCCTCCGTCGCACCTCCCAGACCCATTACCTGCGCCAATGCCGCCTGCTTCTTTATGCGGGAAGCTAAATTCAACGGGATCCAGTCACCACTCAGAAGAACAAGTCTAAAGGGAAGACTGGCCTCTAAGAGCGCTGTATATTCGACCAGCATCGCCATCAGTGCAGGAACAGAATTCCACACAGACACCTTATGAAGACTTAGCATATCCAGCCAATGCTTAGGGTCACGTGAGGAATGGGCATCAGGAATCACCAATTCCCCTCCTGCTCCCAGGATACCGAATATATCGTATACCGATAAATCGAAATTCAGCTCGGAGAGTGCAAACCCTATATCCTCTGAACTAACCTGGAATTTGGCATTGATATCCATGATCGTATTTTGTGCTGCCCGGTGGGTGATCATAACGCCTTTGGGCATTCCCGTAGAACCAGATGTAAAAATGACATAAGCTAAATCATCCAGCTCCTGACAAGAATCCCGCCGTGTAACCTTATCCGGGGACACTGCATTATGTGAGGTAATCGTTTCGACTGCAATTCCCAAGTCCTGAATCCACTGAAGAGAAGCACGATATTTCTCCTGTATCAGAATCACTCTGACCGCGCTGCTCTCCAATATATATTGCAATCTTTCCCGGGGCAGCTCCGGGTCCAGCGGCAGATAAGCCCCGCCTCCTTGCAGAATGCCCAATACCGCAACTACCTGCTCGTACCCTTTCTCCATGATGACAGGAACCAACTCCGCACGCCGTAATTGCTTCTCCATCAATTTGCAGCTTACTGCTGTTGCCAGCTTATCCAATTCTCCATAGCTTATTTCCTTCCGGGAGGTCACTAACGCGATTTGATTGGGATTCGCCTTGGCATAACGGAAGATTGGATCGTGTAACAATTCACAATCTATTGGCTGATCCGTGGCGTTGGCCTCAAGAACGATGGATAGATCAACCTCTCTAAGTAGCTGATTATAAGTACTGCCCCATGTAGACTCATCAGTAGCTAACCGATTCATAATTCCTTCGTAAGTCTCCCACATTTGGTCCAGCATTCCTTGCGGGAACATCTCTTCCAGCGCATGCCAGCTTAGCAAGAGGCCATTCTCCATCTCCATTGCCGTATGATCCAGCCATACTTGAGGAGTCTGAGATATCAGGTAGGAATAATCACCCAATGTCTCGAAGAACTCTTTTTCACCTGCAACCTTTTGTACGATGGTGCTAGTAAAGACAACCGGAAACACTGGTCCTGAACTCCCGCCTCGCAGCTTTGCAAGCTTACGTAAGATAGAAGTTCCGCTTATATACCGGTTATCGAGATTCTCCCAACTATTCTGCTGTAATTCTCTGGCACATTCTTCAAAGGTCTTCTGTTTATTCAGGCTGACAACAACCGGAGCAAAGGAGGCAAATTCCCCTACAATCTGCTTGACCTGCTCATGAATAGGCAAGCGGTTAATGATCGGTGTATTAATACAAAACTCATTGGATTTGCTCCAAAGACCGAGTACCTGAGCAAACACGGTTAGAATCACGCTGGAAGGAGATAACGCCCGTTTTACAGCAGCCTCTTTAATTTGATCCCATCTGGAGGTTTCAACAACAAAACTCCAACGTTTAAACCGGATTTCTTTTATAGATGAAATATCCTTAGCCACTGGCAGCTCAGGAGCTGTATTCGCTGGCAGACTCTTTATCTTCTGCTCCCAGAATTCATCCGCTTTGACGTATGGCGGTGAATCCTTCAGTTGCTTCTCTGCCAGAACATAATCCCTGAAGGAAAGGTCTAACACCGCAGGCTGAAGAGCTTCTCCCCTGTACAGCTGCGCCCACTCGCTCTGCAGAATCCGCATGCTGCCCACATCGCAAATCACCAAATCCATACTGAAATGAATACGCACCTTGTTCCCGGGTAACTGCGTTGTACGAATCTCAAAGAGAGGCCATTCCGTTACAGGACGGACAACGTGGTCCATTTGGGACCGGACAACTAGCGCTTCTGCCTCAGCCGACTCGTGATCCAGTTTCCGCACATCCAAATTCCGAATGTTATAGGTTAATCTCTCCGTAAGGATGCGCTGGCCTCCGTCGGGTAACAGGACTGAACGAAGCATCTCATGGCGGTCGATCAACGCTTGCCAGCTTTGCTCCAGACGCTGAATATCAAGTCCCTCTTTCTCCGATTCGTAATAGACATGCGCCGCTATGTTGCCCACACCGAAACTGGATATCCGTCCCAGCCATTGTGCTTCTTGCATTTCGGTTAATGGGAACGGATCAGCTCTCCTTTCCACATCCTCAATAACATTATTGAGCTTCCAAAGCTCTTGCGCGGGTTCAGAAGGCTGATCTGCTCTTGAAGAAATAGCAAGCCCGATTTCTTGTGCTAAAGCTTCAACCGTAGGAAATTTATAAAACTCATTCAATTTAATTTCAATTCCGAATTGCTCGTTTATCCTGGACAGCAATTGAATTGCCAATAAAGAATGTCCGCCCAGTTCAAAGAAGCTATCGTAAATGCCGATAGAATGGAAGCCAAGCACAGCTGAAAAAGCATCCATCGTCTTCTGTTCAAGCTCATTACGAGGGGCTTGTCCGCTGCTGTACAGCACCTTATCCTGCTCATCAAGCCCGGACTCCGAATCACTTATCACCACATCAAAATCAGTGTCCAGGTCATGGGTGTGGGGCTCCATCCAATACCGTCTCCGCTCAAACGGGTACACAGGAAGTTCAACTTTACGCCGGGTGCCTTCTTCCGAGAATTCATTCCAATGGAATACAGCACCATTAGTCCACAGCTTCCCGGCTGAACCGTAAATGTATTTCACAGAATGGCTTTTTTCCCTGGCATGCGGCAGAGAAGCGAACACCTTAGTCGTCGGTTGAATATTTTTCATAAAGATACTCAAGACGTTTCCAGGCCCAACTTCAATAAAGAGACTCTCCTCATTCTCCAATAACTTGTCCGCCCCATCACTGAAACGTACCGAAGAGATAATATGACTGGCCCAGTATTCAGGTGATGTAGCTTGTCCGGCTTCAATCCAATCACCGGTTACATTAGACAGGTAAGGAATTGTTGGCTGATTGAGTGTTATTCCTTGCATAAACCGTAAGTATTGCTCATAAGCCGGTTGCATCATCCATGAATGGAAAGCATGAGAGGTGTGCAGCCTACTGCAGCTTATGCCATTCTCCTCAATGGTCTGCATGAACTTTCTTATGTCATTCTCCGGTCCGCTTACAACCGTAAACCCCGGCCCATTCACAGCAGCAACAGATAGTTTCTCAGTCAAGTAAGGAGTTATATCCTGCTCAGAGGCCGAAATACCGCACATAGAGCCAGCGGGAAGATTACCTATGAACTCGCCTCTTTTAGCCGTCAGCATCAGTCCCTGCTCAAATGTAAATACACCTGCCAGACAGGCAGCAGCATATTCACCAATACTGTGTCCTATGCATGCATCCGGGTTGATTCCCCAGCTCATCCAGAGCTTGGCTAGCGCATATTCAATCAGGAACATCACCGGTTGTGTAATATGAGTTAATGTGAGCAGACGTTCTGCCTCTGCTTCTTCCCCTTCTGACGGAAAGAGCACGGCCAGCACATTAATCTTCATAAATTCCTGTAACAGATCAGCTCCCTGGTCAATCAACTGTCTGAATACAAGCTCACTATCGTACAGTTCCTTCGCCATATGAATATATTGAGAACCTTGTCCCGGGAACATAAACACAATTCTCGGTTTAGTCTGTTTGATGAAGCCTATCCATTTATTTTTTGTCTCGTAATCCTCAAGTACACCAGCCAAATCTGAGGCAGTGGAGCCAACAGCTGCCAGCCGATACTCAAATGCTCTGCGCCCAACTCTTAGGGTATGAGCTACATCGCCCAAACTCACCTCTGGATTTGACCTTAAAAAGCAGGCCATACTTGCTGACATTTCGCTTAATGCGTGCTGGCTTCGTGCAGACAGCAGCACAAGCTCTGGAGAGGAAGCCGCGGAGTTCTTCGTTTCGGTCCATTCCTCCAAAATCAAGTGTGCATTCGTTCCTCCGATCCCAAAAGATGAGATGGCACACCTTAGCGGTTCTCCCTCTACCCGCTCCCAATCCTTGACCAGCGTATTCACATAAAACGGTGATTTCTCGATTTGCAAATGAGGATTAGGCGTCTGATAGTTCAGGCTCGGAACAAGTATTTTATGCTTCAGGCACAGCACCATCTTGATAAAACTCGCAACTCCCGCTGCACACTCCAAATGTCCCAAATTGCTTTTTACCGAGCCGAGAGCAATCTGCTGTTGATGATGACTGGAACCATACACCTGGTTTAGCGATTCGAACTCGACCGGGTCTCCCAAAAAGGTACCGGTACCATGAGCCTCAACAGCGGTAATACTATGCTGCGGAATGTCCGCGAGTGCCAACGCAGTCTTAATAACCGTCTCCTGCCCTTTTCTTCCCGGTGCAGTATAACCCACCTTTTCGCCGCCATCATTATTAACACTGGAACCTTTGATCACAGCATGAATGATGTCGCCATCCCGAACAGCATCTTCCAACCGTTTCAAGACGACTACCCCTGCTCCACTGCCAAATATAGTTCCTGAAGCATCAGCATCAAAAGGGCGACAATGTCCGTCTTTAGATAAGATCATATCTGACTGATACATATAACCTGTCTTGTGAGGACTGCGCACAGTAACTCCGCCCGCCAATGCAACATCGCATTCCTGATTCAGCAGACTCTGGGAAGCGTAATGGATGGCCACCAAGGCAGTAGAACACGCTGTCTGAATGGATAGAGCAGGACCCGATAAGTTCATCTTGTAAGCAACACGGGTTGCCAAATTATCTTTATCATTGGAGATTTGTACAAAGAAATTATCAGCACTACTGCCTGCCCCCCTTCCATTCAGTACATTGTTCAGCAAATAGGAATTAAAGGTCGAGCCGGCAAATACCCCGATACTTCCATTGTATTGCTCAGAATCGCAACCGGATTTCTCCAGAGCATGCCAGCACAGCTCCAGAAATATTCGATGCTGGGGGTCCATCATAGCCGCTTCTTTGGCACTGTATCCAAAAAAGGAGGCGGCAAACTTATCATAATGATCTATAAAGGAGCCGTATTTCACATAATTCGGATGTTCTAACGTCTCCTGCCGAATGCCTGAGTATAGTAGCTCTTCATCCGATATGGGAATTACAGACTCTAATCCGCTTACCAGGTTACCCCAGAACTCTTCCGGGCTTGCAGCATCAGGAAATCGGCAATCCATACCAATTACGGCTATATCTAATGCACCAAAATTATTATCCATGACTCTCTCCTTTTCTGTGGCTTGCCCATATAATGTCAGCGGCGTTTGCTTCGATTGATTAATGCTTGTCTCTGTTTCGCCGCTTTCTCGCTAACCGCTGTATCCGCAATGGCTTCATTTACAAGCAGTTTACTCTGCGATTCTGCATCTTGCTGCATTAGGAAGGCGGCCAAGCTGGCGATCGTAGGTTTTTCAAAAACGCGGACAACGGGGAACTGAATCCCGGTCTCTTGTACGATCTCTCTCCAAGCCCGGGTGATTGTCAATGAATCAATCCCAAGCTCCAGGAAGCTTTTGTGGACATCAAGCTGGGCATTCATGCCTGATTTCGCGAAAAATATACGATGGATTAGAGCTTCCATCTCATTCATTGCCGGGTTCGTGTTGCCCTGATCCGTTGGCCGTTCAATTGCCGGTTCCGGCAATGCCTTCAGATCGACCTTGCCAACCGGCGTGAGCGGCAATCTGTCCATAAATGTAAAGGATGAAGGCACCATATAATGCGGGAGCTTTTGAGTACAATATTTACGAATTTCCTCTTCTACTCGTTCTGGGAAGGACTCAATGGGTAAGTTGTCTTTCGCTTCCGTAGGAACTCCCCGCAGCGGATCTGCATAATCAACCCCTCCAGCCAATAAAGTATGAAGAAGGATATGATCTGAATCCAACGCCAATAGTTCGGGAACCCGACGCTCATCGGTTAATGCACCGATTTGGCATACTCCAATTTCGTTCTGAATACCAGAGGTCTCCAGCAGCTGTGTGATTAGACCCGCTTCAATCAGGCAATAGTCTCTGGAACGTTTGCCGTACAAGGGTTCAATCGCCGGGAGCTTTCCTATCAGGAAAATCGTAAAGGCCGCCGATTCGTATATCATTCTATTCTCAATGACATGCAGATCCCCATTCATTTCCTTGGAGGTACGGAGAGGAATCAGCGTATGATCCAAAGGATGATAATAATAAGTACCTCCGCTTAATCCACCTACCTTATTGTCCTTAATACATAAATACACCTGCACAGGGTATAAATGTCCTGCCGAACCATAGCGGAAACGTTCTGCATCCCCAACTTCCCTGCCTTGCAGACACCCTAAGAAGCTGGAAAGAGTCCGCAGAGACACCTGAGTATCCAGAAAACGTCTGGAGCTGGACCGTTTAATATAATCGTCATGATCGAATGGTTGCGCCTCCAGCATTATCGTGTGTTCTCCCGTTTCTCCGGCTTCACGCATTAACATTTCAGGCGCTCTAAGTCCCTTGTGGCTTAGTTTAAAAAGAATCCTTTCCTGCTTGTCAGTAATGAAGCTGTCGTCCCGCAGCTCTTGTGACATATTGCGGCCGAAATCATCTCCGCCTTGTTTTGCCATGTCCTCTGACTCAACCGCTGAATGCAGAACAAGATAGGAGGCTAAGCTGGCGTTTCCTTCTTTACCTAAGACCTTCTTAACTACAGCTCTTCTTACCTTCGGATGCTGATGAATCACGCTCTCGATTTCGCCCAGTTCAATACGGAAGCCGCCCAGCTTAATCTGGAAGTCTTCACGGCCCAGGAATTCGATATGACCCTCAGGATGAAAACGCCCTAAATCTCCTGTTCTATAGATCCGTTCACCTGTAACAGGATGCTGCACAAATGACCTCTTCGTCTTTTCCTGATCCCCAAAGTAATTCAAAGCGACTCCGGCACCGCCAATGTACAATTCGCCTGTCACCCATTCCGGGCAATCACTTAAATCCGGGTGAAGCACGTAAACCTTTTGATTGGACAAAGGTTTCCCGTACGGAATACTGCTCCAAGAAGAATCTATATAACGGAGAGGATGGTAGATCGACCAGATAGATGCTTCAGTAGCTCCGCCGAGACTGATAATTTCCGTAGCAGGCCCAAGCCGCCAAATACGCTCAGGAAGATGTAATGGAATCCAGTCACCACTCATTAGTACCGTCCTTAATTGGATGCTGCATCGCATCGCTTCTACTGTCTCCACCAGCATCTCCATCAAGGATGGAACCGAATTCCAAATCGTAACTTTATGCCGGTTCATCATCTCTAACCAATGTGCAGGGTTGCGTTCCGTAGACGGATCAGGGATAACAATAGCTCCTCCCGCCAGGAGAATTCCAAAAATATCGTACACCGACAAGTCAAAACTGAGAGAAGACAATGCCAAAATCCGATCCTTTTCATGAATCTCAAACTTATGATTAATATCCAGAATCGTATTAAGTGCTCCCCGGTGAGAGATGGACACCCCTTTAGGCAGTCCTGTTGATCCCGAAGTATATAACACATAGGCCAAATCATCCGGACTGGCATCAGTCTCTACAATTTTGACCTGCTCCTGTAAAATAGTCTCATCCACGACACAACAGGTTATGCCGGGAGGCAGGCCCTTAAGGAGGCGTTGGGCGAAAATAAACCTGACACTGCTATGCTCCATCACATATTCTTGACGCGCTTTAGGCAATGCAGGATCTATGCACACATAAGCGGCTCCTGCCATTACAACTCCCAGAACAACTACGATTTGTTCCCAGCATTTTTCCATAGATACAGCAATTAATTCATTCGGTCTAGCTCCCTGTGCTTTTAATGAAGCTGCAATAAAACTGGCACCGTTCAATATTTCCCCATACGTTAATGTACGTGCAGATGTAATGATTCCTGCATTCCCCGGCTTTTGAATCGCATGCTTCACAAACCGGCTGTACAGCATCTCATCAGGCACTTCGGACAACTGTGCTTCGGTCCGGTTATACGTAGTTCTCCGCTCCAACTGCTTCTCAGGCAGAAGACCGCCGTCCAGACTGCTCCATCTCTCCGAATGTAAGGCCAGTTCCTCCAGGTATTTAATGTACACATGGAATAGATCATCCAGCATCTTATTTGGAAACAATTCTTCTATGGCATCCAGGCTTAGAATCAAATCGTCTCCCTCTTCATACACCTGGTGATCCAGGTACACCTGAGGCGTCTGGGATTGGGTCTCTACCTTTCCAAAAAAATTGTCGCCTCCACCGAATACCATGGAGGATTCGCTGGATATCGCACTTGTGAAGACTACCGGTAGAACAGACTCATATGGTGATTTCCCCCACTTATGACCAAGATCCCTAACTACATTAACACCACTGTAATAACGGTGATCCATATCTTCAGCCAGTTGGCGCTGTATCCGTTGCGCATAGTCCGCAAAGGATTCGGCTCGTGCCAGGTCTACTCCAAACACCAGAACTGAAGTGAACTCGCCAGCGAGCAGGTGAATATCGGGATGAAGGGGCTGCCGGTTAAAGAGCGTCAAGTTCAGTGAATATTGTGCCGATTGGCTCCACATTCCGAGTATTTTGGAGTACGCCGAAAGAATAACTACAGAGGGCGTCACTCCGTGTAAGGAAGACTGTTCCTTTAACTTGTTCCACAGGTGTGAAGGAAGTGTGTAACTCCGGTGATGGAATTTGATTTCACCCAGATTCATTAACGACTTAACCAATGGCAGGACGGGGGCCTGAGGCAGCTGCTCCACACGATTTTTCCAATAAATCTCAGATTTCCGATATAACTCAGTTCCCTTAAGCAGCTCTAACGCATGGCAATAATCCCGGAAGGTGTAATTTAATTCATTGAGCGATGTTTCCAGATCTACATACGTCTGGTACCACTCTTTAAATAGCAGATTGATGCTCCAGATATCCGCAATCATTAGATCAATACTGAAATGCAAAATACTTTCCTGTGGGCCTAGCTTGCTATGATGAATTTCAAACATCGGCCAAGTATCCAGAGGGATAACCTGATGACTGAGTTTGCGTGTTATTTCTTCGCAGTGATCTTGTTGAAGGGTTGAATGCAGTGTACTTAAATCGTGGTAAGTAATATCATAGCTTGAGTTCGAATCTACTATAAGCTGTTTTCCGTCTGAAGTGATCATAGCTCTGAGCATTTCATGGCGCTTTACAATTTTCTGCCATGCAAGGTTTAATCGCTTATAATCCACATCCATTCGTTTCACCTTTATTTCGAGGTACCCGTGAGCGGCAATTCCACCTATCTCAAATCCTTCATTACGCCCCATCCAATAGGCATTCTGAAGCTCCGTCAAAGGGAAGGTTTCACTCTCTACGTCCTTAATAGAACCGAGCGCTGCCAAATCCTCTAATGGATGTATTGACCCTTCTTTCGAATGGGTGAAATCCTTAATAATACATGCCAATTCCGCCAATGTGCAGTTGAATAGATCAGCCAGTTCAAGCTGGCACAGGAACATATCTTCGATTTTTTGCTTGAGCATCATCATCGCCATTGAATCGAGTCCCATAGTCACCATACTGCTTGTAATACGGACTTGCTTGCAGTCTATACGGGTTGAACTGCCAACTAGCTCAAGGAGGCACTTCTCGATTTGCTTTAATTCAGCGGATGGTTCTGTCACATCATTATTGTCCTGACCGGCGATACTGGTATGCAACACATCAAGCTCACCCTGCAAGTAGGCTTCTTTACACTGCTTGCGTTGAACTTTTCCACTGGATGTCTTATGTATCCCTCCAAAGCGCAATAACAAGATCCCTTGTACTTGTAATCCATGAATTTCAGCAACAGATTTACGTATGCTGTCACAGATCCCCAGTGCATCTATCCGGTTGGTCTCCGTCCGTTTAATTTCTTGGGCGATATATAAGCATTCCTGATTCCCCTCCGTGACAGCAAATGCTGCGCAGCTGTTAGGTACAAGCTGGGGATGGCAATGGGCTGCCGTAAACTCAATATCATTTGGATAATAGTTCGAACCCCGGATAATAATTACGTCTTTTATTCTGCCGCTAATATATAGCTGCCCTTCCCATACAAAACCCAAGTCGCCTGTACGCATAAAAGGCCCTTCTCCCGTTACAGCCAAATAAGCTGCGAACGTATCGTTAGTGCTCTCAGGTTTATTCCAATATCCAATAGCGACGCTATCTGATGATACCCAAAGCTCTCCGACATGCCCCTCGGGACACTCTGTCAGGGTATCAGGGTTAACAATCACCACCTGTGTATCCGCTCTCGCTGCTCCCACACTGCAGTAACGTATCGTACCTGAATCCTTGCCGGCCGGTTCAGCGATATTCTGCTCAAGCTTATATTGATCTACATCCAATACCCGGACCGGACCACCCGTCGGCTTATGGGCTGTTACCGTAAGTGTCACCTCTGCCAGCCCCCATGCAGGGGCCATAGCATTCTCCTTCCAGCCGCATACTTGGAAGGCCTGATTGAACACTTCCAGAGTAGAATATTGAACAGGTTCAGCACCGTTAATGGCTATAACAATGCTGGATAAATCTAGCTCCTGCTTCTGTTCGGCTGTAACATGGAGAACGCAATGTTCATAGGCAAAGTTGGGCATAAGTGTCATGGTACCCTTAAAATCGGATATCGCTTTCAAAAACCGGAACGGTCTTGATACGAAATCTGCCGGCTGCATGAAGACTTGGCGATATCCTGAATAAATGGGCTGTAAGATCGTGAGCACAAGTCCCATATCATGATAATGAGGAATCCATGACACGCCAATGGAATCCTGTGTAAGGTCAAAGCTCCATTGGTTAACATCCATATTGTGCATGATGTTGTTATGCGTGATCATGACTCCCTTAGGTGTAGAGGTGGAGCCTGAAGTATACTGCAGGTAAGCCAGTTCATCTCGCTGGTAGTTCATTGGCTTGAAATCGTCCGGATTCACTTCCTCCGCCTGTTCCACTGTTAACCAATTAAAGGTTGTGCCGGAGAATTGATTATCGGTAAATTTTTTGATCGTTGAAATGCGCTTGCTATCGCTCATAAAGATTTGGGGATCACAATCCTCTATGATAGACAACATCCGGTCAGACTTTCTTCTGGTAATGAAATGATAGAGAGGGACGGCAGTTACTCCCGCGTAAAGACAACCCAAAAAAGCGACAATAAAATCCAAACCATCCGGATACATTAGAATGGCCCGTTTCCCGGACAACCCCAAGCTTTGCATATAAGCAGCTACCTTGCGTGCTCCTGTATCCAGTTGTTTAAAGTTCAGCGTATGCTCCTGTCTTTTGTCACTCAAATATGTGAGAAAACAAAAAGCTGGTTGATCCGGGTGGATCGCTGCACGTTTTTGCAGTATCTCGACAATTGTTGAGTTCTTTTTCAATTCCTCAGAATCAAGAGTATCCGACGCTTGGACCACAGCATATAAGTCTCTCATGCAATATACCCTCCACTATTTAATTTTCACATAATGCCTTGCTATATTACTAAGCTGTATATTCGATGTGCCTTCATAAATCGTTCCGATTTTAGCATCTCTATATAACTTTTCTAATACATTTCCTTTCATGTATCCCTTCCCGCCAATAATCTCCAGGCATTGCGAGGCAGCTCTTTCCGCCACCTGAGAAGCGTACAGCTTAACCATGCTTGAATGAAGGACAAGCTCTCTAAAGTTACATTTAGCTTGTTTCATCCGCACCGCATTGTAGATCATTAATCGAACTGCCTGAATTTCCGTTGCCAGCTGAGCAAGAGGAAAGTGTACCCCCTGATAAGTGGAGATATATTCTCCAAATTGAATTCGTTCTCCTGAATATTTCACAGCTTCATCAAAAGCGCCTTGCGCAAGGCCTAACATTTGAGCACTTATACCAATTCTTCCATCTGACAACGTCTCAAGCAGGATCATTAGCCCTTTGCTTCGAGAACCCAAAACATTCTCATCGGGTACAAACACATTATCCATAATCATGTCGCAGGTGGAGCTTGCCCGGATTCCCATTTTTAATTGCGGCTCACAAACAGTTATTCCTTCAGATACGTTCTTGTCAATGATGAATGCGGTTAAATGCCCGCTGCTGGATGACTGTGCTGGATTGGAGGAAGGAACCTTCGCGAACATGATGAACAATTCGGCTTCAGCCGCATTGGTTACCCAGTGTTTTTTACCGTTCAAAATATACCCGTTGTCTACCTTCTCTGCCCGACAGGTCAAAGAGGCCGCATCACTGCCCGCTTCTTCTTCCGTAATGGAGAATGCACCTACAGTGCCGTTCGCCAATCTTGGCAAAAACCTTTCTTTCTGCGACTCGGTTCCCCAGCGTATAAATGCATTAACTACCAGTGTATTATGCACATCGATAAAGACGGCTACTGCCGGATCAACAATTGCCATTTCCTCAATCGCCAGGATCGAATAGAAAAAGGGATGTGCTGATCCCCCATACGCCTCAGGAATTTCTATATTCATCAGCCCTTCTGTAAACAGACTGTTTGTAAGTCCTTTATCCATCTTCGCATCATTATCCATTTGATGGATAAGCGGGCTAACTTCTGTCTGGGCAAAATGCTTTACATGATTCTGAAACTTCTTCTCCTCATCCGTAAGATAATTCAGTGGTGCGGTTTCTTTTTTATGCGCAGTTATTGTTCTCATTAGTAACTCATACTCCTTTCAGCATATTTTCTGCTCAGCAGTGTCTCATTAATTAATGTTGTAACGCTCTTGGCTTGCTCAAAAAGATAGAAATGCCCTCCCGGGAATTCGATGAAGCTACAGCTTCCAAGAGTATAGTTCTTCCAGGCTTTGTTATCGGATTCGGTAAGTGTTGCATCCTCCTTCCCAGTTAATACAGTGATATCCGAGTTCCAGAGAAAGCCCCTATCTCTATATGAATATGTTTCTAACGCTCTATAATCGGCCCGCAAAATCGGGATGAACATCTGAAATAACTCCTTGTTCTCAATAAGCTCCCGTGGAGTTCCTCCTATCCGGTAGATTTCGTCGATGAACTGCTCTTCAGGGAATTCACTTATAGGACGTTTAGTACCCAAATGTGGCGGAAATCTCCCGGAGAGAAATACATGCTGAGGTTCATAGTATCCTGCAAGCAATAACCTGTTAATGAGCTCAGTAACGACAATAGTCCCCATACTGTGACCAAATAATATGTACGCAGAGCCATCCAGCTGCCTCCGAACCTTATTAAAGGCATCATCCACCATTTCCTCAATACTGCGGCATAACGGTTCTGTAAAACGGCTGCCTCTACCTGGCAATTCCATTGGAATAACGGATACCACGCCTTGAAAATAATCCTTCCAATTCCCGTAAAACATGGCCGAGCCGCCTGCATAAGAAAAGCAAAATAACTTCATATACCAGTGACCTCCTCCCTCTTTCCAGAAAAATCTGTATTACGTTCCCAATGTACTAACTATAAAGGGAGAAGTAGGTATAAATAACCCCTTTGTCCAGATAGGACTAAAAATGGACAATTAGGCTGGAAATTCGACCTCTTTCGGTAGAATGGATGCTTCGGAAGACTCCATAAAAAAAAGAAAGCAGGATATTCTCCCACTCTCTTATTTGAAATTTTTTAATATACGTTAAGCTTTCGCCTTGAATAATCATGAATAAGGTACGGAAGGTCTATCAGCATTTCTGTTCCTGCACCCGGTTCGGTGATCACTGTAATAGAACCATTTAGCCGTTCAATCAATTCTTTGACTACTGATAACCCGAGCCCATGACCAGCATAAGAATTCAGCCCAAAGCTCGTTGTAACACCTTCTTCAAAAATATTTTTGACTAAGTCTTCTCGAATGCCTTGTCCGTCATCCATAATTATGCAGTGAAGCCTTTCATTATCGTGGTGTAGTGAAAAATGACATTGAATGGTGCCGTAAGGGCTCTTGCCCCTGCTTATCCGCTCACCCGAAATCTCAATTCCATGCACAATACAGTTTCGCAGCAGATGGGTCAGGATTTGTGAGATTCCGCGGTGAAGGTCCACATTAATTTCAATATCCGCGCCTGTAACGACTAACGGATTTATGTTCTTGCCAATTTCTCTTGCCAGTGTTAACAATTCTTTTGAATTTAAATCTGTTACCTCTGAAATACTTTTTAAGCTTGTTGTTTCATTCCCAGACACATGCGCCTGCTCCAAGAAGGTTTCCCCAAAAATTTCTTCAAGCAGCTCCATATCCTTCTGAATCCATGTATCAAATAATTTCAATTCATCTATTATTGTTGTTAAATCGCCTTGCTCCTTATGTGCTCTCCTTGTGAATTCATATAATCGTTTCTCCATCTCGTAAATATTGGATGAACTTGTATGCATATGAAATGATTTAAAATATCCTTTGAACGTATGTATGGTCTTATATATCCCCATCACCTCCTCTAACAACAATTCGTGTCTGCCTTCAATCAGGTAGTTTAGAGAAAGGGAGTACTCACGGTATTGCTGTAAATAATCACAAAAGAGATTATGATTGCTTCTTACCTGTACTATCATTCTCAATTGCTGCCGTTCCTTTTCCAGCTGCTGCTCCAACAATCGTTGCTGGGTGATGTCCTTGATGGTAACTAGGCAAATCTTTTTATTTGTCTGTTTGCAAGTAAAGAACCGGTACTGAATTCTATAGAGCAGATCATCTACTTCATACGTATCCGGCAATAGGGTAAGATAGGTATCTAACTGATTTTTTTTAAGTTGTGAATGAAAAAGCTTCTTAAGAAGATCCCTAACAAATTGTTGATTCTCCGCATGATGCGGGCAAATTAATCTGGGGAAATCATACTGTTCAATAGAAAAACCGAATATCGCCAGGCATTCCCGGCTGTAGTCCGCTTGAACCTGAAGATCGTCTTCAAATTGCAAGAATCCTTGTCCCGCATGATCTAACATGTTTCTGATTCTACTTATTCTTTCAGATAGCATAAGTTCTATATTTTTGTTGCTCTTGGTTAACTGGGTATGCATTTTTATACGTGCCAACAGCTCCTGCTTTGACACGGGTTTGACTAAATAATCGTTTACTCCGGCATCCAGGCCCTTTGCCAGGTCTTGCTCAAGATTGGAGGAAGCCAACATAATGATTGGCAGATCTCTAGGAGAATACATCTGCCTCAATCGTTGGGAGAGTTCAAATCCTGACATCTGCGGCATCATAATATCCGATATAATCAGATCAGGCTCAAATCCTTTATTGATCAGCTCAATGGCCTCACTCCCGCTTAATGCGAACATAACCAGATATTGCTCAGATGACAGAAAGTTGAGCAAAGCTTGAGCATTAATTGGCTCATCATCAACAATGAGAATAAACGTTTTCTGAGAATATCCAGCATCATTAGGCAGATTGTGTTCTGCAGCCGGGTCCGTCATATCATATGTATCTGCAGCTATGCCTTCCTCAGGAAGGTGAACCGAACAGCCGTTAGGCTCCGAAAAGATGGGGAGTGTAAATATCACGGTGGTTCCCGCTCCCAGGTCTGAGATGAGATGAAAGTCGCCGCCGTGGGATTGAACCAAGTGTTTGGCGATTACCAGACCTACTTCCTCGCCTCCTCCATCAGCAAAGAATTGGGTATCCGCTTCTACACAGCTCTCGATGATTTCACACCTCTCCGGCGTTATCCCCACTCCTGTATCCCGAATTTCAATCTGAACATATCCTTCGATTACCTTCGAGCTAATCTCTATATTTCCCCAATTGGTAGATTTAATAGCAGTTTCGATTAGATAATAAATGATTTGCTGAACACGGCCTTCATCCGCATCTACAAGCGGAACATTGGGATCAATCCTATTCGCAATTTTTACTGGTTTACCCTGAAGCTGAGTACGACAAGAAAGGATAACCAGTTCGGCTATCTCTCTTAACGAAATGGCCTTACGATCCAGGGTTGTTATTTCATACTTAAGCTTGGTAAAGTCCAATATTCCGTCAACGAGATTAGTCAGCCTTTTCCCGCTGATCACAATCATGGATAAGCTCTTTTTAATCACTTCGTCTAAATAGCCGCTTCTGCCCTCTATAAGTGAATCTGCAACCCCAATCATCCCTTTTAAAGGAGCAAGCAGTGCATGGGAGGTCTTGAACAAGAAGTCATCTTTCATGGTATTCAATTCCCGTAGTTCCTCATTCTGCTCCTCTAATTTCATTAAATATAGCTTATTTTGATCAGAAATTTTCGAAAAGCGTCTGTACAGAAATATGGAAAAAGTCATCATCATACACAATAAGGACCAGGGCAAGGAAATTTGTACCGGATGAGGCTGCAAATTCATGCCTCTTCCCGGAAGAAAAATAAAAGAATGCAAGAGGTGATCAATGTGATCTTTCATATTGATTAGCAGAAATACGAATACGCCATAGCTTAATATAATCAATTCCTGATCCATTGTTCTTTTGATTAGAGAAAGGCTCAAGGTAACACTCAGAATTGAAAACACAACAAAAACAAAGACAGAAAACAAGATGTGATAATTAATTCTGTCCAGTAGCTCCATATCAAAACACATCAATGTGATTACGAAAAAGAACAGCAGAATAGCTCCTTGCTTTAACACTCTTATTACTTTATTTTTAATCGTCTGCTTCTGGTACATCATTTCTACAAGCGAGAGAAAGGGAACGCATATAAAAGAAATAGCTGTAATATGGAGATAAGAATCCAGCACCGGAGTGTTCCACAAAAAACGGGTCTGCACCTGCTCAGTGACAGCAATAATGCCACCACTTACAGAAAACAATGATAGATGTAGTAGTGAAGGTTCTTTTTTGTATCGAAAAAAAAAGAAGAGTGCCAAAAAACCCACAAAACCTAGAATGACACCAGCCGCGTAGTTATCAAGATCCCCATAGAAAAGCTCTCTAATTACACTCGAATTAGTGCCTATCATTATTTTGGGCTCAAACCCAAGATGTCGGCTATTTGAATTGACACGAAAAAAAACATCGTGTCCCAGCAATTCTTCATCTAATTCAATATAATGCGAAGTCCAGCTGGCAGATGATTGTTGAGACGGCTTCAAATCACTGGAAGCATACTGCAGCTTATTGTTAGAGTATACTTCGAACCTATCATGAACCCGGTAAATATACAGATAAGGATGCTTCCAAGCTGCATCTGGAAGTTTAATTTTAAACCATACATACTGTTCTTCTGTTTCTCGTGCTCTGGATAGGAACGTTGAGCTAGAAATCTCCCACGGAGTTTTGTCCAGATAGGTCCACACAGGTACTCCGCTTTCATCATAAGGGGAATCGCCAAGACGGTACTCCGGCTTGTCCAGTACTACAAAAGAGGAAGTGGTATGACTACTATGAACAAGAAAATATCCTCCATTTTCCAAACAAACAATGATAAAAATAAACACACAAATATATACCATATGCTTGAGCATCCCAGACACCCCCCCCTGCTTCTCCGCTCATAGGTTATTAAAGTACCTTCCAATAATATAGCTAAGAAATAACTCATAGACTTTTTTCTGTCAAAAATATAAAATATACTGAAAATACTCATATGATTCTCAATTATAAAAGGAGATCGCCATGAAAGAACGATATTCTTGTATTGTTGCAGAAGATGACTATCATGTAAGAAAACAATTAATTCAGGCTGCCTTAGGTGCAGGACTCAATCTGCTGGATAGCGTCTCCTCGGGAACAAGATTAATGGAAAGTGTAATGAAGTACAAACCTGATATCATTATTACCGATATTCTTTTGGACAGAATGGATGGTTTATCCGCTTGCAGCAATCTAATCAAACAAGGATTTCCGCTGCAAATTATTGTGGTTTCAAACTCTTTTTTGCCCGAACATTACAGTATTGGATTTGAACTGAATCTGGTGGACTTTATCAACAAGCCTATACAGGAAGCCCGACTGGACAAGGCTCTCAGGCAAGCCAAAACCAACCTTAATGAACAAAGACTTCTCAACCAGTTGCTACACGAAAAAGCACATTTGATCAATATTAAACAACGATATTACGACATAGATGTTAATGAAGACCATATTTTATTTATAGAAAAGACAGACAAACGATTATTCAAAATTTATATGGCCAATAATTCTGTCATAGAGACCAGTACGAATCTGGAGCAGATCAAAGAGCAATGTTCTCCTAATATATTCATTCCCCACCGTAGCTATCTGGCCAATATTATACATATACAAGCAGTTATTCCGTTCCCCTCTATACCGGGAAATCACGAAATTATCTATCCAGACAGTCATTACAGGGTACCCTTGACCAGAAGGAACTACGCAACTTACAACCTATTAAAAAACAGCCTTCTGTAAGACGCTTTAGCTGCTTCATTAAGTTCTAACCACCGGCAAAGTTATTTGAAAAGCTGTCCCTTCCCCCGGGCTGCTTACTGCCCGAATATGTCCGTGATGCTTCGTCACAATCCACTTGGCGATAGCAAGCCCAAGACCGGATCCCCCACCGTCTCTTGATCTGGCTTTATCAACCCTGTAAAAGCGGTCAAAAATCTTCTCCAGATGTTCCGCTTCTATTCCCACACCGGAATCGGCCACTGACAGTTCTACAGTCTTGTCTTTCTTGACCATTTGAACTGTAATTTGGCCGGATCGGTCAGTGTAACGAAGAGCGTTATCCATTAAAATAATGATTAACTGCTTTAATTTCTCTGGGTCTCCCCAGCAGTATGTATTCGGTTCAAGATCGAAAACTAAGGTAACGTCTGCATTAGCTGCATGAGGTTCAAAAGGGATAAGCGCTTCAAGAAGAACTTGATCCAGATCCATCCACACCAGGGAGAAGGGATGCTCATTGGCATCTGCACGTGAAAGCATCAGTAGATCGTTAACCAGATGGGTCATTCTTTTATTCTCCATGAAGATATTATCCAGCCACTTTTTCTGGCTCTCAACGGTCTCCTCAGGGTTGCCCAACACAAGCTCCAGATTCGTCTGAATAACAGTGATTGGCGTACGCAGTTCGTGCGAAGCATCCGCTGTGAAATCAATTTGTCTCTGCCATGCCTTTCTCGCCGGAACCAACGCTTTCCCAGCAATGAACCAGCTCCCCAGAAATACCAGAAGTAACGTAATGAGGAGAAGTGGAAGTGATTTATACAGCAAAGGAAACAAAGCATCATGATTGCGGGGTGATTTCCAGTAAATCGCCAGTGAGAACAATAACACTATACTGCCTATTACTGTGATATTAATAAATGTTAATCTCCATCTGACCTTTTGAAGCATGTTAGGCCTCCTTCAGGCAGTAGCCCACGCCCCGCACGGTATTAATGGTAATTCCACATGCCTTGGGGATCAGCTTCTTACGTAAATAATAGATATAGATTTCCACGCTGCTCATCTCGACGTCAGTATCGAATCCCCAGACCCGCTCCAGGATTTGTTCTTTGGTCAGCACATGTCCTTGATTACGGATAAGCAAATCCAACAGTTGTGCCTCTTTTTGTGTGAATTTTATAGTAGTAGAATCACAGATAGCTTCACCCAGCAACGGATCAAAAGTTAGTGCGGCAATCTTGACCTTATTGTCTGTAAAAGCAGCTTCAGAGCGCCTACCGAGCGCCCGTACTCTGGCTACGAACTCATCCACGGAGAATGGCTTGATCAGATAATCATCGGCCCCTGCATTCAGTCCCTCTACCCTGGACTCCACGGCATCTTTAGCCGTCACGATAATCACAGGAGTCTTAATTTGGATGGAGCGCAGATATTTCAAA
The DNA here is from genome assembly GCF_038002225.1 of Paenibacillus sp. FSL R7-0204. NCBI lineage: Bacteria > Bacillati > Bacillota > Bacilli > Caryophanales > Paenibacillaceae > Paenibacillus > Paenibacillus sp. FSL R7-0204. Next base: position 1,111,836 of record NZ_JBBOCA010000001.1, on the reverse strand, counting down.
ATATCTACTCCCTCCTTGCCAGGAAGCATCCGATCCAAAACAATTACATCATACCCTCCCATCTCAGCCATACCTTGACCTATAATTCCGTCATTCGCTACATCCACCGTAATATTATTCTTATTCAAAATATACACTAAGGCTTCGGAAAGTCTCTGCTCATCTTCCACTAATAAAATCCTCACGGAATCAGCTCCATTTCGATTCCTCAATTTAGAAAAAAAGTTTATATTTATAAAATATACCCTACTTTCCTTTGAATTTCATTAGAATTCTCAGAAATTATCTAAGAACAGCCGTCCAGGCTGAAATTCTTGAAACTTGTCATACTATATAACGTAAATTTGGACCATACAGACTAAAGAATCACTAACGGGAGAGGAGCTTGTACCTGATGGAGTATTACCGCCGCAATAGTTCAGACACCCTGAAAGAAGTCGACAGTTCCACAAGCGGGCTTACGTCTGCTGAAGTAGATACCCGGCTGGCCAAGGAAGGCTACAATGAGTTGAAGGGCAAAGCGAAGGACCCGCTCTGGAAGCTGTTTCTGGAGAATTTCAAAGATCCTATGGTCATTGTGCTGCTCATCGCGGCAACAGTTCAGATCGTAATGGGACATATTATGGAATCCGTCATCATCTTCGTGGTGCTGATTCTGAATGCTGTAATCAGTGTGGTTCAGACCCGGAAGGCGGAGAGCTCACTGGATGCTCTGCGCAAAATGTCCGCACCCGAGGCCAAGGTCATGCGGGACGGGGCCTTACTGTCGATTCCGGCAAGGGAGCTGGTCCGGGGTGACATCGTATTCCTCGAAGCTGGCGATTATGTGCCTGCGGATGGACGGATTATTGAATCCGGGAGTCTGCGGATCGATGAGGGCATGCTGACCGGCGAATCCGAAGCCGTGGATAAGCATACCGATCCTATCCAGCAGGAGGCTCCGCTGGGCGACCGGCGCAATATGGCCTTCAGCGGCTCACTGGTCGTCTATGGACGGGGAACACTGGTCATTACAGGAACGGCACTCGGCACCGAGCTCGGGAAGATTGCCGGGCTGATCGAGAGTGCCGAAGCCAAGCAGACGCCCCTGCAGCGCAAGCTGGAGAGCTTCGGCAAAAAGCTGGGGATCGCCGTCCTGCTGCTGTCTGTGCTGATCTTCTCCATTCAGGCCGCACGCGTCTGGCTGTCGAATGACACGGTAGACACCACCGAAGCCATCCTGAATGCCTTGATGTTCGCTGTAGCAGTAGCCGTTGCCGCTATTCCCGAGGCATTGTCTTCTATCGTAACCATTGTGCTCTCCGTGGGCACGAACAAAATGGCCCGGCAGCATGCTATTATCCGTAAGCTGCCTGCTGTAGAGGCACTGGGATCAACAAGCGTCATCTGTACAGACAAGACAGGAACACTAACCCAGAATAAAATGACGGTTGTCGATTATTTCCTTCCCGGAGGCCCGGAGGAGCAGTTCAAGCTGAAGGCCGATGACTGGTCAGAAGAGGCCCGCAAGCTGCTGCATATCGCAGTACTCTGTAACGACTCCAATATTAATGAAGAAGGCAAGGAGCTGGGCGACCCGACCGAGGTAGCACTGATTGCCTTCAGTAATAACAAGGACAGGGATTACCGCGAGATCCGCGATAACTTCCCGCGCGAGGCCGAGCTGCCGTTCGATTCGGAACGCAAGCTAATGACCACGCTGCATACGTTCGAAGGACAGAAGGCCCTGCTTACCAAAGGCGGCCCGGATGTTCTGTTCAGCAGATGTTCCCATGTCCTGCTGGAGGGCCAGGAGGTTCCGCTGTCATTGGAGGTCCTGGAGTGCTTCAATGAAGCGAACGAACAGTTCTCCAGCAGAGCGCTGCGCGTGCTTGCTTATGCCTATAAGAACGTGCCGGACACGGTGACTGAGGTGGGCCTAGACGATGAGCATGACATGGTTCTGGTCGGCCTGTCGGCGATGATTGACCCGCCGCGCGAGGCAGTATACGGCTCTATCGCCGAATCGAACAAAGCAGGTATCCGTACGATTATGATCACCGGGGACCATAAGACCACCGCCCAGGCAATCGGCCGCGACATCGGGCTGATGGCGGAGCATGAGATCGCCGTTACCGGCCAGGAGCTGGATGCCATGTCCGACGAAGAGCTGGACAGCAGGCTGGAGCAGATCGGCGTCTATGCCCGCGTCTCCCCGGAGAACAAGATCCGGATCGTCCGGGCCTGGCAGCGTAAGGGCAAAATCACCGCCATGACCGGTGACGGTGTCAATGATGCCCCGGCGCTGAAGCAGGCCGACATCGGGGTTGCGATGGGCAGCGGAACCGATGTGGCCAAGGATTCAGCAGCCATGATCCTCACCGATGATAACTTCGTATCGATTGTCAATGCAGTGGCCGTTGGCCGGACAGTGTTCGATAACATTAAGAAGGCGATCGCCTATCTGTTCGCCGGCAATCTGGGTGCGATTATCGCCATCCTGTTCGCCCTGATCTTCGACTGGATCAATCCGTTCACGGCCATTCAGCTGTTGTTCATTAACCTGGCGAATGACTCCCTCCCGGCAATTGCGCTGGGCATGGAAAAAGCCGAGCCGGATGTGATGAGCCGCAAGCCGCGGGACATCAGCGAGGGTATCTTCGCAGGCGGGATGATGCAGGCAGTGATCACCCGTGGTCTGCTTATCGGGATTGCCGTGATTATCTCCCAGTATATCGGGCTGCAGCATTCGGATGAAATGGGGATTGCGATGGCCTTCACCACGCTGATTCTGGCGCGCACCCTGCAGACCTTCGCCGCCCGCTCCAACAGCCAGACCTCTGTGGAGGCCGGCTTCTTCAGCAACAAATATGTAATCGGCGCAGTCATGATCTGCTTCGCCTTCTACGGCATTGCGGTCCTGCCAGGTGTCAGAGAGATCTTCTCGATCCCTGCCACGTTCGGAATGAACCACTGGCTGACCGCCACCGGACTCGCCCTAGGCGCAGTCATAGTGATGGAGCTGGCGAAGCTGATCCGCCGTCTGCTGCCTGCGAAGCAGGCTGCTTAAGCTAGTTAAGTTAACGAACCTTAATAACAGCAAGAAGCCTGCACGCCCGGTATAGGGGTGCAGGCTTCTTGCTGTTATACGTCACTTCTTCAAATGATAAGGCACTGTAGTAACAATCACATCGCTGCGGAACAGCAGACGGGCGCGTATCAGCAGACTCGATTGATTATGAAGGATATTATGCCAGCCTTTCTTCGGAATGAACTGTGGAATAATTACCGTTACCCTATGGTTCAGCTCTGCGGCCTTCCAATTCACTTTATCAATAAACTTGGTCAACGGCTGTACAATGCTTCTATAAGGAGTATATAGGGTTACTAATCTAACGTCCGGCTGCCACTTTCTCCACTTCTCCTCGAACACCGCTTCATCTTCCCGCTCGAAGGGCACGTAGACGGCTATTATCTGCTGCGGAGACAGCGACTTGGCATATTCCAGGGAGTTCATCACGACATGAGTGATTCCGGCAACCGGCACGATAATGACATTGCCTTCAATCTTGATCGTTTCCTCACAGGTCGAAATTCTAAGCTGGTCCGCAATGGCCTCATAATGCTTATGAATCCGGTGGAACACCAGGAGCAGAATCGGCAGAAAGACAAATACCGGCCATACCTGAGTAAACTTGGTCATGAAGAACATCATCGTCACAACGAAGCTGATTAGAGCGCCAACCGTGTTGATGATGAATTTTTGCACCCAGCCTGCTGGCTTTTCCCGGAGCCATTTCACCATCATCCCGCTCTGCGACAACGTAAAGGGAATGAACACACCTACAGCATATAAAGGAATCAGCTGCTCCGTTTTCCCCTCAAAGACATAAATCAGAAGCATGGACAGAACACCCAATATGATAATACCGTTGGAGTAACCCAGCCGGTCCCCCCGCATGGTGAACATTCGCGGAATGAATTTATCCTTGGCAAGGTTCACAGCCAGCAATGGAAAGGCGGAATAACCGGTATTGGCAGCCAGGATCAAGATTAATGCAGTCGTTCCCTGGATAAAATAGTACATCGCATTCCGGCCAAAGGTTTGCTCGGCAATTTGCGATACCACAGTGACGTCAGCACGGGGAGCAATCCCGTAATAATAGGCTAACACCACAATGCCTGAGAACATCACAGCCAGTAACACTCCCATGGCGATTAAGGTTTTGGACGCGTTGGACGCTTCCGGACTTTTGAAATTCGGTATGGCATTGGAGATCGCTTCGACCCCCGTTAACGCAGAGCTCCCGGAAGAAAATGCGCGCAATAATAGAAATAGGCTGATCCCCGCTACCGGAGTACCCAGTGAGGTATGCAGTTCCGCCGGAACGTTACCTGACAAGATGTTATACAGACCTGTACCAATCAGGATGAATAAGGCCAGGACGAATAAATAGACCGGATACGCGAGGACGGAGGCAGATTCCGTGACCCCTCTTAAGTTCAAAATCGTGATAAGCAGCACAAACACAATGGCGATCACCACTTTATGCTCATGCAGGCTTGGAAACGCTGAGGTGATGGCATCCGTACCCGCCGATATGCTTACAGCAACCGTTAAAATATAGTCAACCAGCAGCGAACCGCCGGCAATTAACCCCGGATACTTGCCCAGGTTCTCCTTGGACACCACATAGGCGCCCCCGCCGTGGGAATAAGCAAAAATTATCTGCCGGTAGGACAGAATGAGCGCAGTCAGCAGGACCAACACACCCAGCGCAATCGGGATTGAATACCAGAAGGCGGCGGCCCCAATCGTAACCAGAACAATCAGAATCTGCTCCGGCCCGTAGGCAACGGATGACAGCGCATCAGAAGACAGTATAGCCAGCGCTTTCTTTTTATTTAACTTTTGCTCTCCGAGTTCACTGGACTTTAAGGGCCTGCCAATTAAAAATCGTTTTAAAAATGAAATCACTCAGTTTCACCACTCGCTTGTTATTTGTAGGATCTTGGTTGAAACCCCATATCCCCCGTTTCCCTGACACAACAAAAAGACCACAGAAGACTATTCTGTGGTGTTCAACATATCATGTCCGGCATTAATATAGCGTTAAGGATTACGCAAAGACATTAAGATTGCATTAAGATATTGGAGCAGGCTGGTCGAGCCATGGCCTCCGCTTGTTTCCTGCCACTCTCCATCCTTATAGATGAAATAACGGGGATTTCCCTCCCGGTCGCGGGCAGCAATCTCCCCTTCCGGCCCTTGTCTGCTCTCCTCGATCACTTCAAATGTTGCTTCATCCTCAGAAATAGGCTTCCGGTATACGTACTCCAGTCCGTCTTTTCCCATATTACTTCGAACAATATCACCCTTCGCGGCAAAGAGCATATTCACGTCCAACTGGACTTCTCCGCCCAAGACAGGCAACACCCCAAGCACCCTTCGCTGAGAGTCGATGACATCAAACCCCATTTTCCAAAAATCGCTCAGTTTGTGCACCTGATTATCTCCCAGCGGAGACACCTGTATGGCAGCCTGTGGAGTGAGCGTGAATTTACGTGGAAGCCCTTGCTCCAGCTGCACTAGCATAGCAAGCTTAAGGCCGAGATACAGGACAATAAACACCGCACAGCCCGTACTAAACACCCGTCTCCTGCCCAACGACACCGGAAGCACAAAACTCATCACACCCGCAAGCATAGGCACCCATACTGTTGGATCACCCAGATAGATCAATGGCAGCGTATAAGCTTCACTGGACAGAGGATAGATCAAATGAACCCCATGTCCCAAATAATCCACCAGAATATGCCCCAGCACACTCCCCGCCAGACACAGATATAACTGGATATACGAATATTTCTTCAATAGCAGCTTGAATATGAACACCATTGGAACCATAACCAGCCCCATAACTACAACGGAATGCGACCATGGAGATACATACCTGTTACCTAAGAGATCCGGCACAATTCCCAGGAATGAGGCCAGTCCGAGCAGAACCACTTTTTCCTTAAAAGAAATCGCCTTGCGCATAAGCACAATCGATACAATAAAACTGCCCGTGAGCAGATGTGTAGCAATATGCATAGCCAATATCATAGACACCTTTAATCCCCCCGCTTTGGTTGTTAAGCTTCACTACTCAGAGCCTGGCAAGTTATAAACAAATAGAGCGGGGAAAAGGTTCATTTGCTATACAAAGATCACTTACACTCAGTTTAGATATGCTTTCCGGGCGTCCTCAAAAATAGTATCTAATTGTACCCTGGTGTAATCGTCTCCTTTAAACTGTATATCATCAGCAGTGCTCTTAGATTGAATGCCTTCACCCGCAGCAGGTACTTTACCATAAACAACGCCACGGATAATGTATACACCAGGATCAGTGAGGCTCTCTCTCAAAAACAGCAAGTATTCTTCATTTTCATTCATCAACTGATATCCAAATGTGCTGTAAACTCTTGATGAGTCGGCCGCTGCATTTTCTTGGACGGTGATGGTCTCCCCGCTAGACAACGTGTGACCGGTATTATTTCTAAATACATCGCTCAGTACAAATTCGGATAATGTGCGATTGTCAATAACCAATCCGTCCACATCTTCTTTTTTCAGAACTACTTCCTGAGCCCCTGCCTTCGTTCCCTTAACAACAATATCTGTTTGTGCATCCATTTCAGAAAATGTTCCGTAGCTAATGGCGCTACTGTTTGTAATGGCGTAAGGAATTGTTTTCGTCCCTGCCGTATCTTGAACTGTTAATGGTTCAAGCGAAGCGGCTGCTCTCTCATAATCAGCCTGAAAAAAGGTTCTAGCTGAACTCATACTGAAATATAATCCGTCTTTCTCAAAGTATAAATACGGTACTTCGTTCTCTTGAGCAATCCACTCACCAGATACATCTTTAGAAAGCTCAACTTTTTTAGTCGAAGCAATCTCGTTAGTTGGTTTAAGTTCTTCTTTGGATTGAGTGATTGCACCACGAAAAAATACAATACGGACTTGATTGTCTTTAGCTTCAACACGATCCAGAAAATCATCGACACCTAATTCTACTGTAGGGATATAGACTTTATCTAATCCGGCTTTCTTAGCAGCTTCACTAATTTCATTTTTTTGTTCTGCGGTATAAGAGAACGGCTCGGCTTCTGTCATTCCTTCACCTTCATTATTGGCGGAATTTTCAGTTGCAGGAGTATTTGAAGATGAATTTACATTCTGACTGCATCCTGCTAATAAAGCACCAAGCAGCAAACCAATAAACACGACTTTCCTTTTGTAGTTCATGGAATATCCTCCACTTGTTGATTTGTCACCTCACCATAATAGACTGAACCGCTCTTCCAAAAGTTGCATAATCTTCTCAACTCAGTTTCTTTTTTGAAGCTCTTTTCAGGTCCAGTAAACTAACTCAGACTGGCGCATATCAAAATACAGCGGCAGCCCTGGCCCCTTAAGAGTCCCGGCTACCGCTGCTTATTCACCACACTACTATTTACTTACGGCAGGCAACCATCATAATCTCCATACTGCCGAGCTGTAAGGGATGATTCCCGAATTGTCCCGGGCTACAGCCATATGCGGCCTCCACTGCGAACCCTTCACTAACCAGAAGCATCTGCAATTCACGGAAGGTAAAAGCGGTAGTATAGATCAATACCTCTTTGGATTCGCCCTCGGGGCTGTAGACCTCTTCTTTATCGATTACGGTGCAGGAATACGGATCAAATAACGACTCATCCTGTATACGCCGGGCTAAGTTAAGCGCATTAATTACCGTAAGAACAAATAGAGAACCCCGCTTCAGCGCCCGATGAACTCCTCTAAGGACCTTCCGGTGATTCTCTTCACTGCCTGCCAGTCCAAAAGCCCCTTCACAGAGACAGATCGCACCATCGAACTCCTGCTCAAACATTGACTCGCGGGCATCCGCCACCAGAAATGTTGCCTGTAACTCTTCCTTCGCAGCTTCCCGATTCGCGTGCCTGATAAATTCCGCAGAAATATCCACGCCTACTGCTCTGATTCCGCGCCGGGCCAACTCCAGACTATGCCGACCCGGACCACAGCCAATATCCAGGATGCGAGTCCCCTGCCGCAGATTCATTAACTCCATTAAAAAGTCTGCTTCCTGCATCGTTCCCTGGGCGAAACCGTATTTCAAATACTGCTCCCGCATGAAATCTCCGATGGCTTCATAATAATCCCCACTGTACTCAAAGCTTGCTTGTGTGTTCTTCAAAAGCTATACCTCCGTATCTGTTGTGCCTACACGGAAGTGGATTGGCGTGACAGCTTAACCCCTTCCGTGTCCCGATCGACAACGTTCAGCCTGTCAGCGCTTCTATTCATAAGTTCACTCGCTTCCCTTATTATGTAACTTCAGGCTAGAGTGTTGGAGCCGGGAAGTCAAAAGAAAGAACCGTTATACTCATTCTATACGGTTAGCTTAACGAAACCCCCGGATCTTCATCCCCGCCGAAGCATCCAGCGTAACCTCACAGACATCCGTTCTGATCGTCAGCGGATGCGGATAAGCTTCCTCCTGGTCAGACATGAACCAGACCCGGCCTTGCTTCACAGCAATAATCAGCCCGTGCTCGTCACCGGCAGCAGCGAACTGGCTACTATAATCCTGCCAAGGGACGATCCCAACCCGGGATAGCTTGAGCAAGGCCTCCTCCACATCGGATACAGGCAGGCCGATCTCACTTACACATAACAGACTGGCTGGAGAAAACGCCTCATTGGAGGAATTGTTCAGATTGTGCCGGGCAATCAGCTCTACAATATTACCTGCCGGATCATAGAAATAGATGGAGTCGGCATTCCAGGACTCGAATTGCACAATCTCCTGTCCTTGGCTCGGAATAATCCGGACCCTCGGAGTGATCCACCGCAACGCTTCATCTATCTGATTCTCAGGAATATTAAAAGCAAAATGATATTTCGGCTGGCTGCCTGGATCAGATTCAGTAAAGGTTAGAGTAGACGCCCATGCTTGTACACTAAAGGAGGCTAAATCTTCCTGGACTACCGCCAGCCCAAGAGTATCCTCATAGAAGTCTTTCATTTCTTTCAAGGAATGAGTCTGCATCTCTACTTCTCTTATCATTTAGGATCACCTCTGTTTGTGGCATAACAGCCAGATCTTTGCTTCCATGGTAGCCAAGCCGGATTGTGAAGTCAAACCCGCATCTGCAACTTCTCCGCAGCAACCGCGTCCATAACAATATGGAAAATCTATCTATTCTCTGAAAACAATAGGACAATCGAACATTACAGGAGGTTTCTATATGCGCTATATGGCAGCAATTGTGCTGGCGGCAGCTCTGCTCTCAGGGTGTCAGGGGGCGGACAAGGCCACTGTAAACAGCTCTTCCCCAACGCCACCCACAGCTTCCCCAACCATCGGATCACCCACGGCTGTGTCAGCCACACCTTCCGCTCCAGCACCTTCAAGCGAGGAAGAGCCGCTGCTATATATTGAGCAATTGCGAATGATCGGCGGAGGCGGACAACTGGTGCAGGTGAAATCCAACATTGATATCGACCAGAAATCATTGGAGCAAGCACTGAAAAATAGTCTACAAACCAGTGCCCCGGAGGTTAAGTTCAGCTATACACTGGAATGGGAGTCTCCGCGCTTTCTACAAATCCGCCTGCATCTGGATGAGAGCAGCGCCTGGTCCGGGACGTTCAATCTGGATGAAGCCGTCACCACAGACGGGCGCAAGTATGCCAGCACCGAGCAGCCGTACCGTAACACGGTAGTGATCAGAGCCCAGGATGGCAAGGGCAGTTTGTTGTTCCAAGGCATCACCTCCGGTACCCGGCGCGTAGTACCTGCCTGGAACACGGGCTGGATTAAGTCCATTCAGACCCCGAAATCGGTGGCCCCCTCCTATCTGTTCTATGGGCAGGAGAAGCACCATCTGGTGCATGCCCTGACGGGCGAGGCGCTGGAGATTCCGGCTTTTCCCCAGGAGAAGGATGCCTACGGTAATGACTACGGTTACCATGAGATGTATTCCGACCGTTTCTATGGGGACTTCACTTATATGATCTCGGGCAATAAGACGTTGTATCGCTTAGACCTGAAGGACTTCACCCGTACGAAGCTTCATGTATTCAGCAAGCCGGTCTACGGCATGTCCTCCTCGCCTGACGGCAAGCGCATAGCTGTATTAACTGCTCATGACGAATACATTGGACCTGGGGCGGATCTGACGGTGCTGGATCAGAAGGGGAAATTACTGCATTCGCAGCAGAACGCCGCCTTCATCTCCCATAGTGACGGCTTCCTGTTCGTCTATTCTCTGACTTGGGAGGACGATTCGCATCTGCTTCTTCCCGTAGACAGAAATGAGAAGAACCCGCTGGGCCAAAACCGGTACAATACCGGAAGCGGGGACTCCTCGGTTATGCAGGATGAGCGCATCACGGACCAGCTAAAGAAGGATCTCGCAGAGCATGAGCGGCAGCCGCATAATGACCTGTTGCTATCCGGCCTGAAGTGGTCACCGGACAACAGATTCGCAGCCTTCAAATCCGGCACAGGCGCCATACAGGTCTACGACACACAAGAGCGGACCTTCACGTTCGTATCCGCAGGCACGTTGCTGGGCTGGATGCCGGATGGAACGCTGGCCTGGGCGGATGCCGGTGAGCATGTGTATACTTTTTGACTATACTTCTCCCCAAAAAATCTCAGTTTCATATTCGAAGGGAACCACACCGCCCTGATTATGCCGGTCAAATATATTCTGCAGTTCTGTCATCATCGGATTGTAATTCGGATGCCCCGGAACAGGGCTGTAGGAGGAGGATAACAGACGGCCGCTCAGACCCTCGAAATCGAACTCCTGAGTCATTTCAAACTGGCTTTTATGCATCGTATTCTCTTTGAAAAAGGAGCGAAGCATCGCCTGAGAAATGTTTTTATGATTTACTTGTTCATAGTCAGTGCCGTAGGTGTGAAGCAGTTGATCGTACTCTTCACGAAATGAAGTACCGTTAGTAAGCCGGGAATTCCATATTAGTATGACTTTCCCGCCAGGCTGTAGTATTCTGCGGAACTCCTTTTGCGCGGCTTCCCGGTCAAACCAGTGAAATGCCTGAGCACAGACAATAAAATCAACCGACCGATCCGGTAACCCGGTAGCTTCCGCCGACCCTGATCCGCTCTGAAAGTTCGGATTGCTGTAGAGCCTTTGCTCTGCGGCTTCTCGCATGGCCTGATTGGGCTCGACCGCGATTACATCGCTGCCGCGTTCCAGAAGCAGCTTGGACAGGCTCCCAGTGCCAGAACCGATATCTGCTATTTTACTGTTCGGGCGCAGACCAATATTGTCGTACAAATAATCAATAGCCTCTTGTGGATAGCTTGGACGGTACTTCAAATAGGAATCGACCCGGTTCGAAAACCTTTCATCACTGTTCATCGCTGTTCACTCTCCTATTTTGTTTTCTTCGGAAAACCGTAGACGAATAGTATCACACCAATTAACGTAAGGATTGGCACAAAGATATTATCGAAGAAGCCTGCGACATGAGTTTTAGGCTGGACATCGTAAATTTGCGCGTATAACGCAGAAATTTCATAATTTCGAGCGATCAATGTACATACACGCTCGATAGTGTAGATTAACGCGGCCGTAATCAGAAAGGCTGCCCCTAGTTTTCTGTATAAGTCGTTGCCCATGGAATATGATTGCCTCCTCTACCCTTGATCGATTAATTTAGTTACGGTTTCACCACTCCGCCCGGAAGCTCGGAAGCCGGCGGCCAGACGATGGTTCCGCTGCGGTTCATGTACCCTCTGATTTCCTCGCGCGTATCCGGAACCAGCAGGGTGATTTCCGCCAATTCACCGTTAAAATCAGCGGCCCAATAGAGTTGCGGCTTGACCACGAAGCGGCCGGAGGTATTAATATAGCCGTACCGCTGCCCCGGGCTGGCCGAAGCCAGACCGCCCTTAAACAACCCTCCGGCCGTAAAGCCCTGGATGACTTTGGCGCCCTTCTTATTAATATAGAAGGTGACTCCGTTGCGTTCAACAAACGCCAGTCCTTCCGAGAACGGCTGCGCCATGCTGAATTGCGGCTTGATCAGGTAATTACCTTTTTTGTCGATGTAGCCGTATTTGCCGTTCACATACACGACTGCCGCCCCGTCGGCAAACGATGTGGCGTAATCATACCGGGGTGTAATGCGAAGCTTGCCGGTGGTGTCGATATAGCCGTATTTGCCGCCAACGGCAAGCGTAACGGCTGCCATGCCATCGGAGAAATCAGACGTAAAGCTATACCGGTACGGAACGATAAGCTCGCCCTTCGTGTTAATGTACCCGGAGGCTTTACCCATATTAACCCGGGCTAGGCCTTCGGAGAAGTTAAATGCCCGGACGTAGATGGGTTGTATGGCCACCTTGCCTTGGCTATCGATATACCCGTACCGTGTCGCCGTAGTCCCGCCAGCGAGTTGAACCTTCGCCGTATACAGCGCGCGGTCATTATAAAGAATGCCGGCGTCTCTCAGCTTATATTCGAACAGCTTGGTGCCTGCTGAACTGAAATAATATTGCTTTTTAGCCGCATGGTCCTCGACATACAGCGTTCCTCCAGGCACTCCTGAATACCCGTATCCGTCATACACCGCTTCGATGACTACTGTGCCTTTGCCGTTGATGAAGCCGTATTTCCCGTTCACTTCAATCGGATACAATTGATCGGCCGTCTTCGCCTGCACAGTGCCCTCACTGGCGGCCTGGGCCTTGTCCTGCGATTGCGATGGACCCGCTACACTTGCACTGAACACCATCGTCGTCATTAGTAGGGTTAAAGCCAGCTTTTTAAACACCTGTGGTCCACTCTCCTCAGAGGCTATTTTCCATTCTTTAGGTTAGACGGTGATTGTACCGGTTTTGTTGTGCATTGTTTGGAAGAATAAATGGTAGCTATAAATTGAACCAATAGAATCAGAAAAAATACGTTCCAAATGCTCGGAATGGATGCCATAGCCAAGTAGAATGAATAGGGTGCCAGCCAGACCAACGAAATGGCCATAAACACGCGAAGACCAAGCCAGATTGAAATGGCCATGACGGCTGAAGGTACTATGAGCATGAGGACCACAATCACTTGTGTTCTGATGGTTACCACCTGATCACTGTATGGGTTATCAAACAGAAACAGAAAACTTAGTCCAATACCCAGTAGCGATAAGAAAAAGGCCGACCACTTCACCCCTGGACTCAAATGCCTCACCTCCTGTTCACTGTGGATGATAATCAGAGAATCCCGAAATCAGAACTCTAGACCCCTTGGTGACGCTATCCACCTTCCAAGTTCCGTTCGCGAATATTAGCGAGACTGTACGATCTTCTGCATATTGATCTTCACCTGTAAGACCATTGGCCACTATTACAGATTGTGAAAGTATGGCAGAATTATTACTGGTATACATGGGTAAAGTGACAGGTGTTTCATAAGTACCCGTCGTTTTCAATCCTTTATTCTGAATAATAGACTTCATTAATCTATCCGTGAAGTACGGTTTGAGGGTTAAATTCACATTTTTAATTGAAGATAGATTTGAGGCTTGATTTAATTTATCTGATAGAAGTTTCAAACGTGCTTCAGAAACTTTATTCTTTTCAGGAATTTGAATAGATGGGGGCTCCATATTAACAACCAATCCTTTGTTGCCCGCTGTTACTGTTGCTTGTTTAGACAGCTGGTTCCATAATACCGTTGCTCCTAACGACTGACTAACAAAACGAAGAGGAACGTAAGTAGTTTCATTGATGACTTGTGTAGCAGTATCCAAATCAACATATTTCCGCGATGGTGTATCTGGATCTTCACTCGATGGAGCAGATTCAATAATCACACGTTTGAAATTTGCTGCAAGCCATATCGTCGAATTGCCGGTTTTGATTTTAACAACTTTATCTGTTTGAAACCATTCCAAACTTGCGCCAAGATTTTCGGAGACAGCACGTAAGGGGATTAATACTCGTCCGTTGTTGATTTGACCATTGTTAATCGTTGTAGATGCTTGTGCCTCTGCCGCATAACTAGACCCAGTTGTTAAATGTAGCATAAGAAATGCTGTTAAAAGCAATGCAATCGTCCATCTTTTCATCATAATATTTCCTCCTCTTAAATAATTCACCACAAACTACTCTCACGCATCTGATTTCACTAAGAAAATAGAATTCGGTCACACAAAAACTCCCCATACAGCAACAGGCTTTATTATTTCACCTGTCTACCATATGGGGAGCAAATCAGTGCAGAAACACTGTCTTCTTATGTTGCGGATCAGCCTTTACTATGCAGAGTAATCAGGTAACCGTCCGGATCGGCGAAGGTAAAGGTACGTCCGAAGGGACCATCGATGGGGGCGGATGTAATTTTCACGCCTGCTGCTGCGAGCTTATCGTGAATGTCTTGTGTATCCGGGGCATAGAGCCATAGCGCAACACCAAGTCCAGGCTGAGTCCCCCTACTGAGTTCGACTCCCGGCAGGAGGTCACGAAGTGCAAAAGCAATAGGCTTGGTGTCAAAAACCACCGCATGAGGCGGGCCCGCCTGTGAACGAACAAGTCCAAGATAGTGTTGATAAAACTCAGCAGAGCCTTCAAGATCGCTGACCTGAAGTGAGATGAAATCGGGTCCAATGACTGACATAATAGCCTCCTAATATTCGCGTTTGTAGGTTAATATAGTCTTCATTATACCCACCCTTCCTGACAACGTTATGTCAGTAGCGTTCTATTAAGATCTGCATCTCTTTTGCGCAATTTCTGAAATGCCGAGAATTCCTGATTGGACTTAATGTAGTTAAGGATCTGTTCGGCGCATTCTGCCGGATTCAGCTCTTCCGTATTCACTTCGAGGTCATATTCCTCAAAACAATAGACGATGTCGAACTGCGCATCCGCCAGTCCAATCTGCCGGTCGCCTCTGGCCTGCTCTCTTCTGATGAGTTCTTCCCGGGAGCACAGGACACCAACAAATAGCGTAGTAGTCCGATCAGCAAAATGATCCCAAAACTCATTAAATCTCTTATCGTTGTCGAATACGGTATCCACGATGACATTGAAGCCCATTTCCGATAACAGCTTAATCGTCGAATAGTACACGGAGACTATGGAGTCATCAAGTATTTGCGAGACCGCCTGATGGTCTATTTCCCGTACAGGCTCGTCTGGAAATTTATGATTAATGAAATCATTGTAGTTCATGAAAAAATCATCAATCGATACATGATAAAATGGAATCTCTTTCTGCTTTATCAATTCAGCCGAGATGGAGCTCTTCCCGGAGCTTGAAGTTCCATTTAGAACAAGCAACATGCCTTTATTCATTTCGTCCCCTCCTATTCATCCATCCATTATAAACCATAGGCGATAGAGGACGGAACTCATCATCTGCTTCAGTTAAACCCGCCGTTGACGCGAATCGTCTGACCTGTGATCCAGCGGGCCTTGTCACTGACAAGCAAGTCGATCACATTCGCAATATCCTCAGGCTCCCCAAGCCGTCCAAAAGCATTCATCCGCCGGAAGGAATCCACCAGTTCCTCGGACTTCCCGTTCAGGAATAACTCCGTCGATACCTGCCCGGGTGCAACGCAATTCACGACGATATCCTTCGCTCCGAATTCCTTTGCTAATTGGCGGGTTAACTGCTCGACTGCCCCCTTGGTTGCGGCATAGACGCTATAGGTTGGCAGCATCGCTCCTGATACCGAGGTCGAGAAATTAATAATCGTTCCGCCCTGCTCCATATGCTTCATCGCTTGCTGGCAAGCGAAATAAGTGCCTTTTACATTTACAGCAAAATGCCGGTCGAACATCTCCTCTGTTACGTCCGCAATAGGCACGCATTCCATAATCCCGGCATTATTCACTAGAATATCGATACGCCCGAATTGCCCGATTGTCTCCGAGAATAGCGCTTCGACCTCGCTCACCTTGCTTACGTCGCCTTGAACGGCTATCGCTTCCCCGCCAGACTCCTTAATGATTTGGACGACCTCGTCCGCTTTCCCAGGATTAAATGAATAATTGACAACCACTTTCATTCCTAACCCGGCCAATTGAATAGCAATTTGTCTTCCAATACCCCTTGATGCACCTGTGACGATGGCTACTTTTCCATTCTGACTCATTAGGACCACTCTCCTTAAATTTGCTTAGGCCGGATGATGATCGGTTGGCCTTATGGATCCATTGTAAATCAATCGACCAGCATCCAGTTATAACAGACCTGTTCACTTCTTGCCTATTTCTCTTCAACTCGTTATGATTAACAGCAAACCCCATGAGTATGGGAAAAGGAGGCTTCTAACTTGAACGATTCATTGCGGACTGGGCCACTTTTGCAGCAATTGGCTGCGCTGATCCTCCGCCATGCTCCATCGGCAGGTACCCGCCAGACGCTTATCCCTTCCCTGCAGCTGATGCACGCCACTGATGTAGCTGAACCGCTGGAATCCGTGTATAAGCCATCGATCTGCGTCGTTGCCCAAGGAGCCAAAGCAGCCACCCTGTCCGGCGAAACTTATCATTACGATCCTTCCACTTACCTGGTCACCTCTGTCGAGCTGCCGATCAACGGTAGAATTACCACGGCTTCGCCTGAGCATCCGTTTCTGGGCATCAAGCTAAGCTTCGATTCTGGCACCATCCTGGAAATTGTGAAAGAAATGGCAGACCCCACCCTTGTGCGGGGTGAAACCTCGCTTGGCATCACGGTTGCCCGAACCTCTGAGCCCTTACTCGAAGCCATCGTACGGCTCATCCAGTTGCTCTATGTGCCGCAGGATGTTCCTGTTCTGGCACCACTGATTATCCGTGAGATTCTCTATCGCGTTCTTCAAAGCGACCAAGGCTCCCACCTGCATCAGTTCGCCATCATCGGCAGCCATGCACACCGGATTGCTGAGGCCATCCAAGTGATCACCAAGCAGTACGATCAATCCCTTGTCGTTGAACAGCTTGCAGAGTCTGTAAACATGAGCACATCCGCCTTCCATAAGCATTTCAAGCGCGTCACCGCCATGAGCCCGCTGCAATACCAGAAGGTCATCCGCTTACAGGAAGCCCGCCGCCTCATGCTGACCGAATCCCTCCAAGCCTCCGATGCCGCCTTCCGCGTAGGCTATGAGAGCCCCTCCCAATTCAGCCGCGAATATGCCCGCCAATATGGGAGACCTCCGGCGACCGATGTTCAGGGGATTCTTGGATTATCTAAGTAGCTAACTTCTTCAGACTTAGCTGTTCACGTAACGACATCCAGCTTTCCGTCACGGTTTGATGCGCTGTATCAATCACGATGCGGTCACGGTCCCAAGGCTCGTAATGTCTGTTCTTCACCTCATTCCAAGTGGGCAGGGTAAAGCCGGGAATATCGGTTGTACGAGTGCTGATTCGATGCTTGTGCGTACATTCGTCCGAGCAGACCACTTCAATTTCGACAAACGAAATTTCTAGAGACTCTGCTACATTACGCCAAGCTTGGCGGGTATAGTGAATGGGATTGACCGTGTCCGCTATCACGTCCAGACCCAAAATGAGATTCTGCCTCGCTATCTCGTAACAAACGATGTAACCCTCAGGTCCATCAACCTTAACCCCGGCCACGCGCATAGCCTGTTCTACGACATCAACCCGAAGATACGGTGCCCGAAGTTCACTTGCTAAAGCTGATGCTAATGTAGACTTACAGGTGCCTGGCAACCCGCCGAATATATACAGCATATGGATTTCCTCCTCCATGACAACCTGTTTACTGTTCTATGCCTACTGTCTGTTTGAATATGATGATACCTTAACTACCCTAGGGACCGCGGAGCGTAATCGCTTACATATCATAGCAGACTCTACCGGAATTAACGATGAAGTTGATTTATTTATTTGTATCTTCCCATCAAAAAAAATAAGCCGCCCTAATTTCTCAGGGCGGCTCAAGATGAATTAACTTAATTATAGAATATTTCTATATCAACTTTAATCAAAAATATAACCACTTCCCCAAACCCTACTCCACAGTAACACTCTTCGCCAAGTTTCTTGGCTTATCCACATCGTGACCCAGGGCCAGAGATGCATAGTAAGCAAGCAACTGCAGGGTAACTACAGACAGTGCAGCGGTCAGCAGCGGCAGGGTCTGAGGGATCACGAACACCTGGTCAACGGAGCGGAGCAGGTCGTCTTTGTGCTCTTCGTGGGTGATGGCCATGACATGGGCGCCGCGTGCCTTCACTTCTTTGATGTTGCTGACGGTCTTCTCCAGCACGGATTCCAGGGTAGCCAGAGCGATGACAGGAACGCCTTCTTCGATCAATGCCAGGGTACCATGCTTCAGTTCACCCGCAGCATAGGCTTCGGAGTGAATGTAGGAGATTTCCTTGAGCTTCAGCGAGCCTTCTTGCGCTACAGCGTAATCTACGCCGCGGCCGATGAAGAACAGGTGCTTGTGCTCAGCGATTTGCTCAGCGTAAGCTTCGATCGCGTCTTTTTGGCCCAGAATGACTTCAACTTGCTCCGGCAGAGACTGCATAGCGGCCAGAATCTTGGTAACCTCAGCCTCAGTCTGTGTGCCGCGTACTTCAGCCAGATACAGACCCAGCAAAGTGAATGCGATCAGCTGGGAAGTGTAAGCCTTGGTCGAGGCTACAGCGATCTCTGGACCAGCCAGCGTAACCAGTACACTGTCTGCTTCCCGGGCAATAGAGCTGCCTACTACGTTGGTGATCGCCAGCACATGGGCTCCGTTTGCTTGACCTTCACGAAGAGCGGCCAGAGTATCTGCAGTTTCACCTGATTGGCTGACTACGATCACCAGTGTCTCCGGAGTTACGATTGGCGAACGGTAACGGTATTCAGAAGCGATATCATTCTCTACAGGAATACGTACCAGGGACTCAATCAGGTTACGTCCAACCAGACCGGCATTATATGCAGTACCGCAAGCTACCACTTGGATATTGCGGATGTTCTTGATTTGTTCTTCTGTCAGGTTAAGCTCAGGCAGAATGACTTTGTTACCTTCCGCGTTCATCCGTCCGCGCATTGTATCGCGGTATGCCTTTGGCTGCTCGTGGATTTCTTTCAGCATGAAGTGCTCATAACCGCCCTTTTCTGCGGTAACGGCATCCCAATCGACAGTAATCATTTCCCGAGAAATAAAATTACCTTCAATCGTCATCAGTTCGACAGCATCCCGTGTCAATACAGCCATTTCGCCGTCGTTCAGAATATATACGTTGCGGGTGTATTCCAGCAGTGCAGGAATATCCGACCCGATAAAGTTCTCGCCCTCTCCAAGACCGATGATCAGCGGGCTGGCTTGACGCACAGCTACCAGCTTATCCGGTTCATATTCAGTCAATACACCCAGGGCAAACGCTCCGCGCATGTAAGAAATCGCCTGCTGTACAGCCTTAACGATATCTCCCTTGTACTCACGGGCAATCAGGTGAGAGATGACTTCTGTATCTGTCTCCGAAGTGAAGTGGCATCCTCCGGCAATCAGCTCTTCTTTGAGATCCAGGTAATTCTCGACAATCCCGTTGTGTACTACCGAGAATTTGTGACTGTTGTCAGTGTGAGGATGAGAGTTCTCATCGGACGGCTTGCCGTGTGTTGCCCAGCGAGTGTGACCGATACCGGCACTGCCTGTCAGCGGAGTCGCGTCCAGACGGGATTCCAGGTTCGCCATACGTCCCTGTGCTTTTACCACCTGCAGACCATCCTTCGTGAATACGGCAATCCCTGCGGAATCGTACCCGCGATACTCCAGCTTTTTCAGACCCTCTACCAAGATCCCCTGCGAATTCTGATTACCAATATATCCTACAATACCACACATTATAATTTCCTCCGTCCAATTTATCGTAATTAGGCGCGCATGAGGAAAGAAACGTGCCGTGCGGCATGTTTTGAAGAAAAGCAAATATGATGTTGTCCATTACAACCAACATGATAACCTGTCAATTACATCGTTAGTCACGATTATGCACAGTCTTCTCCTCTGCCGTGGCAGAACTGTCTGCGTTCCTGCAAATGCGCATACCCATGATTTGTACATCTTTAAGTTGGCACCCACAAAAGCGTTGTGTGCAAGGTCGCCCTCGCATTTTCCGCTTCCATTTACGGCTCTGGTGCATCACCGGGAGGTCCCCGCCGAACATTTCGAACACCTCCACCTCGTCAGCTTACATCTGCCGTGATCCGTTCAGACCGTCCTGCACTGCTTACGCAGCCACCGGTCCTCCCTTCTCTCCCGCGCAAATCAAGCTCTGGCGCTTGTGTTGCAATAACCTTACAATCCTCGCTTTCCTTCTGGAATGACACTTAGTCTATTATATGCACCTCTTACTGATTTTGCAACGATGTGGCGAAGAAAACCTTTTTCATCCATTTCACATTTTTTCCAAACAGCTATGACCTTATTAATAATTCAGCCGGTGAACGAATTGGATTGCTCCATCCACCGGCTACCCGTTCCTGCTAATTCAGTGAGTGTTTACACCAGCTCGCGCTGAACCACTTCAACAATCTGCCCTACAAAAAGATCCAGCTCCGCCTTATCCGGCCCTTCGGCCATTACACGAATCAGCGGCTCGGTTCCCGAAGGACGCACCAGGACACGCCCGTTGTCGCCCAGCTTGCTTTCCACTTCTATGATCGCGGCCTCAATGGCCGGATTGTTCGGATAATTGGTTTTGTCCTGCACACGCACATTGACCAGCACCTGCGGATATTTAGTCATCATGGATTTCAGTGTGCTTAGCTTTTTGCCGGAGGACTTCATGGTATTCACCAGTTGAATCGCAGTCAGAATTCCGTCACCAGTAGTATTATAGTCCAGGAAAATAACATGGCCGGATTGCTCCCCGCCCAGATTATAGCCGCCGCGGCGCATCTCTTCCATGACATAACGGTCGCCGACCGCAGTCTTCGCTGTATTCAGCGACAGCTTCTCTGTTGCCTTGTAGAACCCGATGTTGCTCATTACTGTAGATACAATGGTGCCATCCTTCAGCTTCCCTGCACGGTTCATCGCATCCCCGCAAATGCAGAGAATGAAGTCGCCGTCCACCTCGTCGCCGTTCTCATCGATAGCGATCAGGCGGTCCGCATCCCCGTCAAAAGCAAGTCCCAAATCCGCACCATGGCGCAGCACCTCTGCACGCAGAGTCTCCGGGTGTGTGGAGCCGAAGCCGTCATTGATATTAAGCCCGTCCGGCTCTGCCCCAATGGCAATCACTTCTGCGCCCAGTTCCTTGAACAATCGCGGCGCCAGCTCATAAGCTGCGCCGTGCGCGCAGTCGAGCACCACCTTCGTGCCCTTGAAGCTCTGATCGATGGTGGTCTTCAGATACTCCAAATAGAGGTATTTCGCTTGATCATCCACCTGCAGCGTGCCCAGACCCGATCCTACCGGGCGCGGCAGTTCATCCTGCTCGGCATCCATCAGCTCCTCGATCCGCAGCTCCGTTTCGTCTGTCAGCTTGAAGCCGTCTCCGCCAAAGAACTTGATTCCGTTATCCTCCACCGGATTATGTGAAGCAGAGATCATAACTCCGGCATCCGCCTGGAGCAATCTTGTGATATAAGCAACAGCAGGTGTAGAGACTACACCCAGACGGATCACATCTGCCCCAATGGACAACAAACCCGCAATGAGTGAAGATTCCAGCATCGGACCCGAGATCCGTGTATCCATCCCGATGACCACTTTAGGCTTTTCCACATTTCCTGCCAGCACATATCCCCCGCAGCGTCCAATACTGTAGGCCATTTCTGCTGTTAATTCACGGTTAGCCACCCCGCGTACGCCATCTGTTCCGAAATACTTACCCATCTTTTTTTCTCCTTTAGAATACGCTGCTTCAGCTTAATAAATTATAGTATGAATGATTCGATAATTCGTGTATGTCAGGTGCATATAAATAGACTCATACGTACATGAAAAGTTACGTTCCGCCCGTACTGTCGGCATTATTTCCGCTTGCGGGCGGCGTTGGTTCAGCAGTCTCCGGCAGAATATGTGTCGGCGCCGGGGTCTCCTCTATAACCTCACCTGTATGCTCCGGGGTCGGTTCTACGAGCGTCTCGTCCCCGGATGCAGGTTCAGCACTGGGCTCCGGCGTAGGCGATGAGGAGACCGGGCTGCTGTCCGGCGCGGCAGTCGCGGCCGGAGCAGCAGGTGCCACCAGCTCCACCTTCGCAACAAGCTGCGAGGCGGTATTCTGCAGGGTAATGAACCGGGGGAGCGACACCTGCAGCGTAATATCGTGAACGCCAGCCGTAAGCCCTCCGACATCTGCAACTACGCTGATGCTATCCTGGTCGAGCTGATCCAGCAGCGTTGGCGCACCTGATAGGGTCAGATCCATAGTGGCGCTTCCAGGATCTATGACACGGGATGTCAGCCCGGTGCTGACGCCCTCCAGCTTAATGGGGATAGCAGAGAGGGTCCGCTGGGTAATCTCCGCCGCAGAGACCGCTACGGTCATTGCTGCAGGCTCAATCTTGCCGGTGCCCTCGGGCGGCTTAAGCTCCAGCTTCATCTGCTCTGTACCTGCATTCTTGATAGTACTCAAATCCAGCACTGCCTCATACGAGGATAAGGTCTTAAGGGTCTCTGCACTGCCGTACACTGTTACCATATCCTGCTCAGGCGTTACCCTAGAGAGCACCAGTGAACCCGGCAGACTGCCAGTGAAGCTGATGTCCAGCGGCAAGGTTTTGGAAGGGAGGGTAACAGGCACTTCTACCGCTACTGTAGAGGGTTCAATGACCGCATCCTCAAGCGCATTCCCCTTACTATCCAGAGCGAAGAGCTTCAGCCTCTTCTCGCTAAAAGTCTCATTCTGCCCGTCCAGCTCCACCTTCCCCTGCACCTTCGCTACCCGTCCAAGATCACTTGCAGGAAGGGTAACCTCCACGGATACCGGATCAATTACAGGACTGCCTACTTCATATCCTGCTGCCGGCTCTCCCGTAATATTCAGCGAGACGGGAAAAGACTTGGTCGTCCGCGCCTCGATATGCACATTCACCTGATTCGGGACCATAGCTTCCAGGGTTACACCGCTTGGAGTCGAATACATCAGCGGAAGCGTGTTATCGCCAGGCTTCACATCCTTCAGATCCAGCCATACCCGATAAGCATCGGAGAACTTATAGGTCAGATCAGACTTTTTGCCCATTACCTCCATCCTGACGCTATCCACATCCTTGGTCAGTACATACTTCTCACTGTCGAAGCCTTCAATCTCCACTTTGACATTCTCAATCGTCTTAGCTTCAGTATTAACCGTAGTCTGGTACGTTGGCGCTGTATCCACATGCACAATGGTCCACAGAATAATCCCTAGAGCCAGGGCAAGGATCTTGTTGAAGTTGTTGTTCTTCATCCATTTATCCATTGTCTTTATTCCCCCTCCGTCTCCAGAAAGCAGAGCTCTTCTCCATCAGGGGCGAGCTGCTTGCACTCAGCTCTTGGTGCAGCTTCGAGATCAGGGATTCTTCCTTGATATCCCGGACAATTTGTCCATTAATGGCCAGTGAGATCTGCCCCGTCTCCTCGGAGACGACCACAGACACCGAGTCAGCGACCTCACTGATACCGATGGCGGCTCGGTGCCGGGTTCCCAGCTCCTTGCTGATGAACGGATTCTCAGAGAGCGGCAGGTAACAGGCCGCCGCCGCGATCTGGCTTCCTTGCATAATCAGCGCCCCGTCATGCAGCGGCGTATTGGGGATGAAGATATTAATCAGCAGTTCCGAGCTGACCTCAGAGCGCATGGCGATCCCGGATTCCGTATATTCATTAAGCCCCGTGGCCCGTTCGAATACGATCAATGCCCCGATTTTGCGGACAGCCAAATAATTCACGGCTTTAATCACTTCACCGATTAATTTGCTGATCTCCTCATCGCTCTCCGCATTTCGTCCGAAGAACTTGCCCCGGCCGAGCTGCTCCAGCCCCCGCCGCAGCTCCGGCTGAAAAATAATAAAGATCGCAAACACCCCGAACGTAAACATCTGGTTCATCAGCCATTTCAGCGTGTATAAGTCGAGAAGCGTACTGCCGCCCCAGATCACGACCAGCACCAGAATCCCCTTCAGCAACTGAACTGCCCGCGTCCCGCGCACCATATTGAGCACTTTATAGATAATATAGCTGACAATTAGAATATCGATTATATCTTTAATGGATTCTTTCCATGTAAGGTCAGTAAAGTAGCTCATGGCCGAAAACCCCCGTCATTTCAAATTAGCTGGGTTTATGTAAATTGTCTGTTAAGCTTGAATCTTATTCTAGGTTATAACGTTCCGCCTCCGGTTGCAAGTTTAGCGGCTGGTAAATTGAAGAACCTGTAATTTCAGGCAACAAAAAAGCGCCATCTTTCCGGAAAAAGAGGCGCAAATGAGTTATCTGCTACAAGCGACCAACATTTAGCTATCGGTAGGCAACTTCAGAGAACATGTTTGTCACTTTATACCAGATCCAGCTTACGGCTTGGTCTATACTTTTGACTTGCCCGGAGATATGGGCGGTTGAAGCCTGATACAGCGAACCGTCGATCACCGTTACGTTCCCGTTGACTTCCCCGTAGACTTGAGTCTTACCGTTCTCCACCGTCAGATCACCGGAGATAATTTTGCCGGAGGGTACAATCACCGTATTCCCCTTGATCACAACCTGGTCGAGGTCTGCCCCTCTAACCACAAGCTGCCGATCCTGATTCCAAAAGGTTACGGAGCTCATCAGCATTACAAGAATGAACATAGACGCCGCCGTCAGGGCCGGATGTCGCTTGATCCAGGTGATGAAGGCTCTTTCCTTCTTGGGTTTCGGTAATGAATCCATAATCCGGCCAACCAAATCCTCCGAGGCCACAGGTGTCTGGTGCATCAGGGAAAACATCAGCATATCGGTCTGTTCCAGTTCTTTGAACCTCGCACGGCACTCCGTACAGGATAAAAGATGCTCCTTCAATTCCCTCTGCTGCAGGTCGGGCAAGTCGTCATCCAGGTAGTCGTGCATCATAGAGACGGCCAGTTTGCATTCCATAGGAGCCAATCCTTTCATACGTGCTAATTTAGTGCATAAGACTTGCTTAACTTACATACGTCCCTGCCCTGCAGGAGTTTCATAAAAAATAATCTATTTTTACAATTTGGGTCCTAACTTCTTACGTAAAAACTCACGACCCCGGTGCACCCGGGTCTTAATCGTCGTCACGGGCATATCCAGCACATCGCCGATCTCCTGTAGTGACAAATCCTGCAAATACCGCAGAATCATCACCGACCTGTACTTCACGGGCAGGCTGTCGATGGCTTCATAGATGAGTCTCTGCGTCTCCGAGAGCAGCAGTTCCGTCTCCGGGGTCACATTATCGCTCGGAATCATCGAATACCCGTCAATCCCCTCCTGGTCGTTCATCTCGGCATCCAGGGAATAGGTCGGGCGCCGCTTACGCAGCCGGTCAATGCAGAGGTTCGTGCCAATTCGGTAGATCCATGTCGAGAACTTCTGCTTATCATCATACCTGTCCAGATTTCTGTAGACGCGCAAAAAAGTCTCCTGAACAACATCCTCCGCCTCATGGCGGTTATTCAGCATACGGTAAGCCAAATGATAAATTTTGTCTTTATATAGTTCCACAAGCTCGGCAAATGCCCTTTGGTCACCCTTCAGGGCGAGCTTTGTCAGTCTGCCTTCCAGATTCTCCACCTGTTAACTCCCCCAGACTTGCCGCCCTTGGACTGTCAGCTCTTCGAAGACCACGGTACAAGCATTTAAATCGTAAATCATGTGTGTTCAAAAATCAAGGTTTGTATTGTTACCTTCTATATAATGTGCTGGGAAAGCTTGCTGCCGGGTTGCGCTGATGGAACCCCCTGGCCCCCTGGCGGCTGATTAGTCGGGGGCTGCGCAGAACATTTGGACTTCCGGTCGCTGTTATTGGCGGATTTCCTGATTAGAACCGCTAGATGCGGTTGAAATCTGCCAATAAAGGCGAACGCTATCGCTCCTACAGTTCCAAATTTCCGCTTCGCCCACTCCATCAGCCTGGTTCCCCCCACTGCTTTTCTTGTTGCCCAAGTATATCTCAGGCAACAATGGGGTGGGGCATGGACTCGGCCGGGTCCCTGACCCCCGGCCTCCCTGGAACGGCAAAACCTCCTATCAGATGAAGCATGCCCGTGCCGTATGCCCCTCTTAGGGCAGCACCTCACTTGTTTGCATCCACCTGTTTCATCCTCATTCTATTTCTATTCGGTTTTTTGCATACATTTTGCCGATAACCCTCAGATCACCCAATGTATTCGGTTTTTGGCATACATTGCGCCGGACGAGTACTGTGCAGTTCAAATGTAATCGAAAAACCGACTACATTGCGCCGGACGAGTGCTGTGCGGTCCAAATGTAATCGAAAAACTGACTACATTGCGCCGGGTGGCGGTATGCGGTCCAAATGTAGTCGAAAAACCGATTACATTGCGCCGGATGGTGCCGTGTGGTCCAAATGTAATCGAAAAACTGACTACATTGCGCCGGGTGGCGGTATGCGGACCCACTGTATTTGGCCCATGCGACTTCACGACCTTCTAATGTGTTCGGTTTTCCTCATACAATTGGCCCGTGCGCCTTCCTGACCGCCAATTTCCTATAAAAAAAGCCCACCTCCGGCTAGGAGGTGGGCGGGAACTTCTAAAGCGCCTTAGGGCCGGCTTCAAAGATTCAAGACCGAGAGATCAAAACCTAAGACCGGAAAATCAAAACCTTAAAGCGGCTTCGCCGACTTTTAGACCCAAAACCCTAAAGCGGCTTCGCCGACTTTGAAGAACAAGATCGGTAGAGTAAAGTGCAGCTACGGTGATCAACGCAAACCATCAGCCGGTATTCCGAAGACCGGCGGCAATACCATTGATCGTGAGCAGCACTTCGCGCAGCAGCTCAGCGTCATCCCCCTCAGCCTCACGCAAGGCGCGAAGCTCGGCGAGGAGCTGAACCTGCAGGTAGCTGAGCGGATCAACGTACGGATTACGCAGGCGGATGGATTCCTGAATGACCGGAACATTATCCAGAATATCCTGCTGGCCGGTGATCTGAAGGATCAGCTCGGAGGTCAGCTTGAACTCGGCCTCGATTTGGCCGAAGATTCGCGCACGCGCCTCCTCGTTCTTACCCATGCCCGCGTATTCCTTGGCGATGACAAGATCCGCCTTCGCAATCGCCATCTGCAGCGTATCGATCAGGGTCGTGAAGAATGAGAAGTTAGCATACATATGCTGCATGATCTTCATATTCTCTTCCTTGCCCTCATAGAAGCTCTGCAGACCGGTTCCGGCGGCATACCATGCTGGAAGCAGATAACGGCTCTGCGTCCAAGCGAATACCCAAGGAATGGCACGCAGGTCCTCGAAGCGCTCGCTATTCTTCCGCTTCGAAGGGCGAGAGCCGATATTCAGCTCGCCTACCTCCGGCAACGGGGTTGACTCTTTGAAGTACGTCAGGAAATCCGGATCACGGAAGATCAGATCCTGATATTTATTCAGCGAGACTTCAGAGATACGGGCAATAATCTCATCCCACTTGGCTTCGTACAGATCCGTCTGCGGCGTTTTGGCATGAATAGCCGCCGTGATCAGCGCAGATGTTGCCTGCTCCAGACTGCGGTAAGCAATGCCTTTCATCGAATACCGGGAAGAGATAACCTCGCCTTGCTCGGTAATCTTAATCCCGCCGCCGATGGTGGAAGCCGGCTGAGCCAGAATACTCCGGTTGAGCGGCATACCGCCGCGTCCGAGAGCGCCGCCCCGTCCATGGAAGAACTTCAGCTTAATGCCGAATTCATCGGCAGTCGCTGTAATCTCTTTCAAGGCCACACGCAGCTCCCAGTTCGCTGTAACCACGCCGCCGTCTTTATTACTGTCGGAATATCCCAGCATAATCTCCTGCAGATCATTCATCGCACGAACCGCATCGCGGTAGATCGGCATGCTGAGCAGCGTACGCATAATCTGCGGCGCATCATGCAGGTCGTCAATCGTCTCGAACAGCGGCACCGCCTGCAGAGTACAGACTACCGTACCGTCGTTGTCTTTGCGGAACAAGCCGACTTCCTTGGAGAAGACCATAACCTCCAGAATATCGCTTGCCGCCTCCGCCATACTGATCAGATAGCTAGTGATGCACTGTACGCCGTATTCCTCCTGCGCCTCATAGATCGCACGGTATACCGCCAGGCACTCCTCTGTCCCTTCACTATAAGACTGGTAAGGGGAAGTCAGCGGACGCGGATCATTCAGCAGCTTCTCCAGCAGCACAATTTTCTCTTGCTCCGACAGCTTGGAGTAATCCGGTGTAACATTCATCTTGGCCAGAACCTCTGTCATTGCATTCTCATGCTCCTGGCTGTGCTGGCGGACATCCAGCGTAGAGGTGTGGAAGCCGAACAGCTCCACCTGACGAATCAGCTTCTTAATGTAGGTATCTGCTACATAATCGGCGTAATGATGCCGCAGGCTGCGGTCAATCACGTTCAGGTCGTCGATGAATTGCGCCGGGGATGCGTAGCGCTCTGGTGTTCCTTTTTTCTCATCGTCCAGCACATTCTGGGTCTTCGAGATCATATAGCTGAGCTTAATCCGGTAAGGCTCGTTATCATTACGCCAGGCATCGACGCGGTTGAGATTGATAATATTCCGGTCTGCCTCAATGGATTCCAGCAGCTCCGGCGTCACATTCACAATGCTTGTACTAAAGCTGAGATACTGCATCAGCTCGCGCATAATACGCTGGTATTCACGAATAGCCAGCTTGCGCTGCAGACGGAGGGTCTGTAAGGTAACGGATGCCTTCACTGAAGGGTTGCCGTCGCGGTCTCCCCCGATCCATGAACCGAAACGCAGATAGGTCGGCACATGCCAGTTCTGGCCCGGATAATATTTGCTCAGACAGCGCTCAAGCTCCTGATATACATCCGGCAGCACTTCAAAAATCGTCTCATGGAAGTAATACATTCCGTTACGCACTTCATCCAGCACCGTTGGCTTGCGGTCACGCAGTTCATCGGTCTGCCACAAGGTAATAACCTCATTCAGCAGCTTCTCCCGGAGCTGTTCGCGTTCGCGGAAGGTCAGCGTCGGATTATCCAGCCCCATGACGTCGTCGGAAATCCGTTTGTGGATATCGAGAATCGCACGGCGCATAGCTTCTGTAGGGTGAGCGGTCATAACCAGCTCGAGCGACATGCCGCTCATGATCTCAAGAACCTCTTCGTGGGAGAATTCCCGTTCGCGAAGCTCCTGAACCGCGCTCTCAATCGACCCCGGCTGTACAGTCTCTCCGGCAGATCGTTCGTAGTCGCGTTTGCGGCGAATCCGATGGTTCTGCTCGGCGATGTTCACCAGCTGGAAATAAATCGCGAACGCGCGGATCACCTGATGGCGATTCTCCGGGTCCAGTGAGCTGATCAGCTCTTTAAATTCATTGTGCAGTTCAGGCAAAAACAATGAGCGCAGCGATTTGCTGGTCTCCCGGATCTTCTCCACAATATCCAGCAGTTCGTTGCCGCCTTGGTGTACCAAGACTTCGCCCAGTATGTTCCCCAGGAACCGTACGTCTCGCCGCAGCAGATTGTTGGAGTTGCTTTTGCTAACGGTAGTCGTAAGTTCGGTCATGCTGCTCCCCCCATCCTCTTCCGGATCAATGCTCTTAGCATTGTCTATTTGAAAAGCTTCCTCATATCATACAATAAAAACGCCCGGAAATCTTCAACTTTATTGCGCGGTAAAGCAGTGCAGTGATTTCGATTATACACCAAACCGGCCATTTATGCAGTCCCAAAAAATTATGTATTTCTTCCTGGTATATTCTCTCTTTGATATGTGCTTTATGCAGTGTTAATGTTAAGTTATATGACGTGAAACGACAAAAACAGCCAGCTCCGCAGAGCCGGCCGTTCATCACAGGTTAACTTTTATTTCATTGTGTGCCCTGAGCGGTTGTTGAATGCCAATTCGAATAATCCGGTAGCCGATAACCCGGCCAATCCGCCTGCCCATAGACGCAAGGTCAACTCCAGCTCTGTAAAAGGATACGCCGCCGCTCCAACCAGCAGCCCGATGCCCAGTCCGATAAAAGGGATGCTGTTACGCGGCAAATGGGTATTATTTTTGATCAGCTGCACCAAGGCAAGAATAAATACGGCCAGGATGGAGGCAAAAGCCAATACATGGTCCAGCAGTTCGCGGTTCATCATGAGATTGCTCCTTTCTGCGGTGTGGTGGTGATCTCCACGGTGTTAGCAGCCGGATGGTAGGCAATCTGAGCGCCCAGCGCCTCCGCAATTTTACGTGCAGGAACATAGGTAACCCCATTCTCCAGCCACCCGTCCGCAATCTTCCTGCCATTCACCTGTACTGCAACTTTCATCTGAGTCTTCACCGCTTGCTCCTCCTTGGGCTTGATGCGTTCAACCACCGCCTCCACGGCCGCAGCCGCAGGCTTTTTCCCCGTCCGCAACTCCGCCAGACTTAATCCGAAGCTCATCTGCAGATGCGGATAATCCTTGAAGCTAGTCCAGTCGCCGCCCCATTCGAACCCGATGGCCTTAGCGTGCTGCACCACCTCCATCCAATCCCGAGTGCCATTCTGGTTGCCGTCCCTGCTCATATCCCAGGAGACGCTGGAGCCATCCGGAAGCAGCAGCGCAAAATCCACCGCCAGCCCATAATTGTGATAACTGTACCCGCCGCGCGCATTGGTCACGATTGCTCCCGGCCGGGTTCGCCCCTGGGCATAGAGCGCATCCTGTTCGGCAATCGTCCGCAGGCCTTGGGTAATCAGGATAGGCACACCGCAAGCATGAGAGCGTTCAATCAGTGCGGTGGCTGCGGAGAGTACAGCGGGATGAAGCCCTTTTAACCGGGCAGCAGATTTATTCAGAAGCTGAGCCAGCGTCAGCATGCGATTCCTCCCCTTTCCTGATTTCAGAGAGGACCACGAACAGATCCTGACGTCTGGTGTACATCAAGAGGGTTAGGATGACTAGCCCTAGGGTCGTTCCCGTCTGGGCAATAGCCCAGGTATCCGATTGCAGCGAGCTTCGTATAGCTTCCGGGGCGGGAGCGGAGCTGAATCTGATCCAGAAGGCCACCGCCATTTTCACCGTATACGCTCCGAGGAAAAAGAACGCCGCCAGCATAAACAGACTAACTACGCGCACCCGGAATCTCCGGCGGAAATACAAAAAAAGCGCAGCCATCAGCAGCAGCGCACAGATAAAGGATATGGAATAGGCCAGTAACAACACAATATCAATGCTGCTCATCTTCTGCCCCCCGATCATAGATTAGGAACTGGGCGAACCCGTTGTTCCTGATTTCATCCTGAATGTCCTGAGAGACATTCTTGTACCTTCGGATAGAGAGCGACACCTTATGTCCTGCCAGCGCCAGCCTCCGCTCTCTGTCCCGGTGCAGGGGCGATAGACGCTTGATCCACGCACTCAGCACGTTATCCCCCCCTGTCTTCTTCATTAATACTATTACTACCCGTATGGTTGCCCGCGGAATGGTCTATCTTCAACCGCTGTAATACTTCAAGCGTGGGTGCCATGAAGTCTGACCGCTCTTTATCGAGGATATTCTGCAGCCTGTCCCGGTCTTCCTCAGCACGCTCCAGCAGTTCACGCGGCACCAGATTCCCCTTCACAATTGACCGCAAAAGCACAAGCATAATCATGAGCAGAATCAGAGCGATGATATAAGCCAGTCCATACTTATCCGCAAGCGGCAGCAGCTTCTCCAGATTCGCTACATCGTTGCTGTCCATTGCTTCACTCCCTTCTGTGTGGTTATTAAAATAGTTATTAAAGTAGTTCTATAAGACGCACTTAAGATTTAAACTTGAAGCTTCATCGTCACTGCGTTGAACATTTGGACTTAGCCCCCGGACGGGTCCGAGGGCAAAATAAAAACGCCCTCAGCGGCGCCTCTGGCAATCTACTCTTCAGTTACAAGGAACGTAAGTCCGTTCTCCATCAGAATCTGCTTGACGGCAGGCTTCAGCGTAGCGGGGACCTCGCTATACTTCGTCTTCCCCAGCGTGACGCGTTGTGCAAAAAATAAGGCCATTGCTCTCACCACCTTTCTATTAATATGTGAAACCTTAGGCAAGCCAGCCGAACGCTCAAGAATAGACTTGGGTTGCCATTTCAGCAATAATATCCTCGATAAAATCCGCCCGTTCGGCCAGCGCCTGATTCTGCGCTCTCAGCACCATATTCTCTTGCTGCAGCTGCTCCATCTCAGTCAGGACCGGCGGCTTGTTCGCCTCAGCCTCCTCGTACGCTTCCCAAGCTGCTTGCAACTCAGCCTCGGTCGGCTGCGGCACATTCAGCTTCCAGACCGCAATATATGGCCCTTTCTCTACCAGATCATAATCCTCGCCTTCGGTCAGCAGATTGTAGTCAATGCCGTAGCGGTAGTGGACGCCTTCTACAGGTTGTTCACCAATTTCAGGCGGCTTGATCTCGTAGCGGACTCGGCCTTTGGCTTCGGCTCCCGGCCGAAGGACGGGTTCCGGGCCGTTGTCCTGTACGATGAAGTCGTGCAGGGGGTTGGCGGTTGGGTATAAATACATAATTGCTTGCGCTACATTCATGCGATTCCCCTCCTCTATGCTATTTGTGTAATTATTACGTATGTGTAAGCAGGATCTGGATTGGTTGCCACGCTTGCCGTTGATATTGCCCACAAAACCAACGTGCCTCCTGCTTCCATTCCCATTGAAGCTGCACCACTGACAGAGCCATAACCCGAACTGCCTGGTCGCAAATGCGAGACGTATAAAGACCCTCCGGTAGCAGAACCTATTCCTAGCTTAATTTCACTTCCGTCTGGAACATTTGTAAATTGGACGGCAGCTGTAATCAAGTAAACGCCTGTTGTCTTAGCTGTGAAGATACCTGTTGCTGGGTTGTATTCTCCCCTGTTGTCATTGCCCTCTGCATTGCAAATTATCTTCGTTAATACGTTGGCAGATAAGTTTTGTTGAACGGTATGAGTCCCGTAAGCGAATGAACGCGATGAAAAGGTATTATCTCCCCATGGGTTGAGCACCTCTGAATTTACAATCCCTCCCGCTCCGGCAAAATTCCCATTTGTAGAAGATGCCTGAGTGCCCGCATACGATATGTGACCAGCCAAATCTGCTACATACCCGTGTGTATTTCCTGTGCCACTGAAATTTTCCGCATAAGCTTTCCCGCCATTAACGGCGCTCACAACCCGCCCTTTATTAGAAATCACACAAGCTGTTAATCGTGCAGTTGCCAAATTTAGCACAATACCAGATTGATTCGTCGCGCTCACAGTAGATATTACTTGGTTCACGACTGCGGCAGTAGAAGAACGAATGCTCACCGCTTCAACCGTTGTTGCAGTACAAGTAAAACCGTCAATAGTCGTGACTATCGTACAGTTAACAATCTCAACCCTCTGTACAAATCTGCTTGCAGCGACCCCGATAACACTCAGTGCACCTTCACCTCCAAATCCTTTTAGTGAAATTGCTTCTGGGTATGTTCCCGGTCCTATATAAACATTAACTGTATGATTGATTGTTTTCGGCAGGACGCTATAAGCTTTTGCCCATGTTTTAAACGCTCCACCCGCCGTATCCCCCAGCCCCGTATTCCCATCATTTCCATCCGTCCGGACGTAATAGGTAATATCCGCCGTAGTCTGCTGCGGTGTTGTCACTAGATTCGCTTTGCCATTCCAGGCCGTCTTCTCCACATCGCTTACGAAGCGATTGGACGAGTCCTGGGCGATGACCGATGGCGAGTGCGTGGAAGGATGCACATAATTATTAGCCCCCTGCGCCACACTATCCAGCTTCGACTTGTCCGCTCCAGCCATCAGGCCAGCAGCAGTCGTGGTCGCAACCGCCGTAGACGCCTTTGCGTTCCATGCCGAGCGTTCCGTCGCCGTAATGTGCTTGACCGTATCCGCAGCATGATCCTGCACGGCCTTGACGGCGGTGTCCAGAATATCCATATTGCCGTTCAGGTCGGTGATATCTACAATGTCTGTACCATCGGGCTTTTTCAGCCCCAGATTACCCGTTGTCTTCATCGCTCACACTCCTATTCATATACTCTTAGTTCGTTCCAGGTCTTGCTGTGCGCACCGTTCCAGGTGAGGGACTTCAAGGAATCCCACCAGGTGTAGCTGTACACGAAGCTATAGTCCAGATGTGCCGGCTTAATCTCTTCCATGATCTGAATCAGCCCTGCCATATTGGCCGGGATACCCAGTGTGCCGACGAATCGGACCTCGAAGCTATACGCTCCGGGCACCTCCACGACCTCCACATCTCCCCCGGAAAAAGCGGACGCCGTCCGCCGGATCATCTCCGGTGTCGTCGTGCCGCTGCCCCGCAGCTTGGCCTTGATCATCTCCCGCCGGGTGGCGTAGGACTTGTTCGGATCTGAGGCCAGTCCCAGCATCCGCTCCCAGCGGGCCAGCCCCCACGTCGCCGACTCCAGCGTCTTCTGATCGTCACTGTCGGCCATGGCGTAAGCCGCTTCACCGCAGGCTCTACCTGCGCTGGCCTGCACAGCCTTCATCTCAGGCACGCCCTGATAATAATCGGGCAGGTATTTCATCAGATTGGGAGCGGTAATCTCCGGCCCCTCTCCTGTCACACCATCTGCCGAATACGCCACAAGGCCATAGATACTGTCTCCATAAGCCACAGCTACACCCCCTTCAGCTGATTCCAGGTCAGCGGGCCTTTGGGCAGATAATCATGGGTATGTGCAGCCGGAGCGAATACAGCAGGCTTGCCGTCTACACCTGACCAGGGAACTGTATCCGCAGCCTGGGCATAATCGACCTTGCCGTTGTTATTCGTGTCGTAGATGCTTTTCAGCATATCGCCTGTGCTTTGGCCTGCCGCCAGCAGCATATTGCTGCTGCCGCTGCCGATGAACAACTTGCCGCTATCTGTGCAGTAGCCCAGCTCGCCTGCGGCAAGCGTACCCAGCGCACTCTCCAGGCCGCGGCGGATTTGAATCAATGTCTTCCGTGCCATGGTCACCGCCTCCTAGAATGTTCCGCCATCGATAGTGCTTACTGTGAGCTGGTTGCCATTGGCGGAATCGTAGACGATACTCGATCCGTCAATGTTGACCTCGATGCCAGTCGAGTTTACCAGAATTCCCTTACCCGGCTTGGCCGCAACACTGGTTGAGCCGACAATGATCCCATTGCCTGCCCCGACGGTCAGCGTGACACTATCCGCCTGCCCGCCGCCGGTAAGACCATTCCCAGCCGTGATCGTCTGTAGCGCGCCGCCCGTCCGCACCCAGGCGCTCCCGTTCCAGCTGTAGATTTTCTGCTCATCGTCCACGTAGGCTGTCCAGCCGACAGCCGGAACATAATAAGCCCAGCTACCTGCGGCATATTCTGCAATCTGATTGGTTTTACCCGCCCAGACACCGGTAGCACCGGAAGGAATAATATACCGGTCAGCTTCCACGGGACTTCCTGGCGGAGCCGTCAGGTGCTGATCCTTCACCGAAGCCTGCGGCTCAATATTATGCTTGGCCAGCTCGATTTCGTTTTTGATTTTTTGTGCGGACCACAGATCTGTAATCGTCGAACCGCCATCGTTGATCATCCTATGCTTCGCGGCATCGTTAAGATGCGTTGCAATTTCTGCAGCGCTCTTCGAATTCGTGCCGTCCGACACTTTATTGGGGTGTCCTGCTGTAACATCCGCCCTGAGTACCTTGGCATATGTCGAGCCGTCAGCGATATCGTCCACCGTACCGCTCACATCTGTTAATTTCTGCGCATTAACCCGCCGCCAGGCGGTCCCGTCATCGAAATACAAATACCCGTTGTTACTCCCGCTGCTCACAAGGTACAGACGCCCCGCCGAGGCTGCCGCAGGACGCGAAGCTTCAGGACCGGACAAGGCCCGGCCCACCATGGAGTTAGATGAACCGTCTCCGATATAGACCTCCTTCGTATCTGTACAGAAGCCCATTTCGCCCGCCTTCAGCATCCCGTAAGTGGACAGCTCGGCCCGGGTACCGCGTTTGACCTGAATGGTCTGTGCCATATTACACCTCTCTTCTAAAAGATCCGCCGTCAATCAGACCGGCCTGTTTATACCGCTCCAGTTCACGCTGCGTAGCCATAAGCCCGCCCTGTAACTGGTTCACATCATCCGCTTCCACAGTGTCTCCCGGTGTCTCGTAAGTCACATAGACTTCAGGCACATCCGCATAGATGTTAATGAGCCGCCGCCAAGGAGCCTCGTCCGGGAAAGAGACCGAGTAATTCCGCACCTCTGTCCCGCTGAAGCGGGAGCCTGTGTACACGGCCAGCGTCAGATTATTAATATTGTCGTGGGCCAGCAGTCCGCTGAATACACCATTATTAAGCCGAAGCTTCTCCTCAACAACATGACTGCCGCCGTTTGCCTTTTTGTTCAGCTTATCTTGAAAGACATCGATTTGCTCCGGATATCCCATGCCTACACCTCCAGTACGACATTGCCGAACAGCGGCACTTCTGTCTCCAGCAGAGGGATATTTGCCGTTCCGCCGTTCAGCTTAAGTAAGCTATAGTCCACTACGCCCTCCGTATTCAGCAGCAATGCGCCAATGACCGATTGACTGATATAGGTAGCGGCAAAAGCCTTCTCCTTACGATACTTCTCCAGGAGCGCCGTAAAAGCTTGAATAATCGGCTGCAACGCATAGCCGGCTGCCAGCGTAACCTTAGCTGAGACATCAACCACCTTGCCAGTGGCCGATTCCACGGTCACCACCGCTCCCACCGGAGCCTGGCCCTCGCCAAGACCCGGTGCAGGATCAATGAACTGCTGCACCTGGGAGACCAGCAGCGGGGAGGCGGGCTGATGCTCCGCGTTCACAATGACCACCTTGACCGTCTTCGGTCCGGCCCACAGCGGGAAGACTCGCGCTCCCCCTACGCCCTGAATCTGCTGCGCCCACTCCATATAATGATATTTATTGCCGCTCGTTGCAGGCCGCCGGGCCGAATCGAAGTACCGCTGCCGCAGCGCTTCATCCGTCTCCGCATCCGTGCCGGGAACCAGCAGGCCCGTAACCTCCCCCCGCGCAAGTCCAGGGATATAATCAATCGGCAGCAGCGCGCCAGAATACTGATTCCCCTCAGCCCCGGCCGTCTCGCTCTCCAGGCGGTACGTCCCGGGAGCCAGCTTCTCCGCCGCAACATAATGAAGCAGTCCCAGGGAGAAACGGCTGCCCAGCGGAATGTCCAGAGGCTGTTCGCCGCTGGTATAGAACCTCGCGCCAAGCTGCGCTTTGCCTGCCGGATGACGCTTCAGTCCCGTCCAGGCAATGGTTCGTTCCAGATATTCGCCGTCCGCCGTATCCGGGAAGAACAGATTATTGCTGACCTCAAGCTCCAGATACATCTGGGCCATTTCAGCCGCCGCCGGCGCAAGCGCATCATAGATAATACTTCCCTCGCGCTTATCCAGCCCCTCTGGCACACGATCCAACATGCGTTCCAGCAGAGCCTCGTACGTCTGATCCTCATACACTGGCCATCCCCTCCTTTCTAAGCTCCAAATCACCGTATACTGTGACAGCCGTACAGCTGAAGCTAACCGTATCTCCTTCAAAAAGAATCTCCACATCCTCAAGCGCCTGAATCCGCTCATCCTGCAGCAGCGCATCGCTGATCAGGCGGCGCAGCTCCGGCCGGGCCAGCAGCCTGTCCTGGCCCAGCACCTGCTTCCACTCCGTTCCGTAGTCCGCGCTATAGATCAGGTGTTCATAACGGCTGGTCTGCAGCACCTTGATTGCTGCCTGCTTCACCGCTTCCAGCCCGTCTACCCGCCCGCCGATCCGCCCGCGCTCCCAGTCCATCCGGTAGGTCAGGCTCGGGGCATTCCCCGGAGCGGTCACATTCCCTTCCAGCGCTCCCGTCACCGGACCGGATCTGCCTATTGCCGGAATCATAGGTCCACCAGCCGATCGAGGACAATATAACTCTGTCCGCCTTGCATCCGCACGAGCAGCACGCGGTCTCCTGCTTCAAGTCCACGCCGCAGCAGGATCTCCCGGCCTTCGATCACAGCCTTGCTCTCCATCACGGATTCCACCACAACCAGTGCGGCTCCCGTCAGCAGCAGCCGCTGCTCCACCTGAATCTGCAGCGGTTGTGCCAGAACCACCGTCCCATAAGAAAAAGCCACCGGATTCGTATTCGATACGGCCCCGAGGCTTGCCTGTTTAATAATATCGAGCATGTTGTCTACACCACCTTAATGTCTAGGGACATCGTATGCTCCCCTCCGGAAATTTTATGGCTGCATTGATCCACCAGGAACAGCTGCGTCTGGAATTCATCCAGCAGCACATAGATGAAGTTCCCCGCCCTCACCCGTATATCGCCAATAGCCTGCACGGAGAGACTGACCTTCTCACGGTTATGCTGCTTGAGCAGATTGCCTGCCTTTTCCTGAATCTGCGCAGCATTGGCATTATCGTCCGCCTTCTGGTAGAGATGCAGGATACCCCAGCGCTTTACATTTTCTTTATCTGTGACCGGATAGAACTCGCGTTTGCCGGTCTTTTCGTTGTCCTGGTAGAGCAGAATCGTATTGTACGTATTATCGTCGATGCTTCTTTTCAGCGAATAATCATACAGGTAATGACCTGCCCCCAGAATCACCTTCAGCAGCATGGACTGCGGACTGCGCAGCGTCAGCTTGCCAAAATCATCATAGAAGGCCATCAGCTTCCCCTTATACTGCAGCTCACTCCCGACCGCCCCCATAATAATATCGAGCAGCTTCTTGCCGTCTTCGATCAGCGAGGGGATCTTGTACTCAGCCGGTTCCAGTAATCCAAGCCGCAAGCCGCGGTCTTTGGCAATGGTGCTGATGACCTCAGCCGCAGTAACGTCCTGAAGCACATAACTGCCATTGCCCAGCAGATAGCGGATCTGATCGTAGGCCGTCAGCTTGATCTCCTGATTCGCACCCGTGTCGATGCTGAAGACGAAGCCGTAGAATACATCGACCCCATCTCTGCGGAACTGCACAATATCCCCGTTGCTGATCGCGAACTTCTTATGCTGATACATACCGCTGTCCACCAGCGTAAGCTCAAGCGTCGCAGGCTTGCCGGTCCGGGTTGTTTTCCACGTGATATCCGTCACGATTCCGGCAATATTCCAGATGGCGCCTTCCTTATTAATTACGATTAATTCCATCGCCACGGCCTCCTAAGACAGCTTGATCACTCGGCCAATTTTGAGCTTCTTCAGTTCGCTGTCCGAGATATGGTTAAGCTTTTGCAGCGTTTTGGATTTACTGCCGTCACCGAGCAGCTTTTGGGCCACCGACCAGAGCGTATCCCCGGCTTTGAGCGTATAGGTAGCGGGTGCTGCCTTCTCGCTTGCCCGTTTCTGCTGCTTCTTCACTTCACCGGTGCTGCCCACCTTCACAGCTAGAGCCTGATAGAACACATACTTTTTGAGTCCAAGTGTATAATCGATATCCCCCGAGGACCCCGCACTCAGCTTCCAGGAGAAGTTCTCAATACTGACCGCCATATTAATGCCAATATCCCCGGTAAAAGCCTGCTGCGCCTGTGCCCTGGCCTGCTTCAGCCAGTCTGGGGTCTGCGTATTCTGCACGTTCGCCGATTTCAGCCCTGAGAAAACAAACCGGACCGGCCTGCGGCTGAGCATCCATTTGCGGATCAGCTCTACATACTCATAGGGCTTCAGCAGCTTGCCGGCATTCTCACCGGAATACACCACGAACGGATAATACTGTGCCGGGAACATACTCTCAATCGTAATCTCCGTCAGCTTCGGATAAGCAATCGCATTGATTTCGCCAAAATCCACAATCGTATAGCTTTTGCTGTCGCCAATCTCCTTGATCTCCAGCGTCTCGGGGTTCACCGGAAGCCGGATCACCTCTTCATAATTATTGAAGCTAAGATAGAATCCATACTCCTCCATGTTACGTGTACACCCCCTGCGCCGTAGAGACGAACTCCTCTTTCAGCTTTTGCCCAATCTTCGTGATAATGGAGTCAATATCCCCAGAATTATTAATATTTCCGGTTGTTACCTGCACTGTTGGCGTCAGCTCGACAAAATTCTGAATCGCCTGAATCTCCGCCAGCTCCCGCAGCATATCCAGATCATCGCTGGAGACATCGACCTTTTCTCTGATTTTGCCTACCTCGCCCACCTTGCCGATATTATTCATGTTCGTGGCAGCGGTCTGGGCAGTATTTGGAGAAGTATCCTCCTTTTGCTTTGTCGGACCCAGCTTTTCATTTAATTTATTTTTGAGATTATTTGCTTTGGTCGTGTATTCCTCCACACTCTTGGAGGCATCTACGAATTCCTTCTTCGGAGTATTGTATACATCCTTAGTCGATTTAGGTTCTACCAGTGTCCCTTGAACGTTCTTGATCATATCACTGAAGACATGCGGGTTCTCCGTCTCCAGGAAGTTAGGCTTGAAATCAGCCAAGAATTCAAAGCCTGGAACTTTGCTTAACCACCCTGCCAGCGTTTGAACTCCTTTAAGCACGAAGTTTATACCCTCAGCTATGGCTTTGACGAACCCGCCTGCAAAGCTTTCAACACCTAATGCCATTTGATACATGAAGCCCAGGAAGTTCGTAGCCAGGTCATAAAATAGCTTTTGCACCGCATATGTCGGATCAATAAACAAGTTACGGAAGAAGTCTGCAAAGGAGACGAAGTTATTGTACAGACCGATTACAAAATTCTCTATGGTTGCCCTCAGCCAGCCAAATGCTCCCCCGATAAAAGCCACTACCGCGTCTACGGATACTCCCGCTTGCTGCAAAATGTAAATAAGCAATGCTACAGCAGCAACTATTAAAAGGATTGGCCACATGCCTACAAGCCACGCGGCAGCAAGACTATACAACTGCACAATCATCGCCGCTATGAAGACAATAGCAATGGCCGCAAGGATCGGACCTACAACATCCCAGTTCTCCTGAAATGCTGTGAACATATACATGATGCCGTCCACCACTTCGCTAATCACCGTAGCAATGACCAAGAAGCCATTCGCGATCAGATTTAGAGCCGTAGTCATTCCTTCAGACTGAAACGCATTGTTCAAGGTATCCAGAATCGGACGCAGCGCAACGATCGCTTTTTGCCCCATCAATTCAACTGCGTTATCCATGTTGCCCTGCAGCTTGCCCCATTTCGCCTTATCTTCGTCAGAAGCATTGGCTACTACTGCCTTGGTGCCCAGTTCTTTGACCTTATCAAATACGCTCCCAAGGTCCAGTGCTCCTAAGGAATCCTTTGCTTTAGAGAGAAATCCGGGCTCCGCTGCCTTTTTCTCCTTCTCAGCCTTTTCTTTTTCCTTGTCTTCCGCCTTTTCCTTCTTCTTGTCCAAAATATACCCTACTGCTTTTTCACCCACGTATGTGATTAACTCAAACCCGCTGACATCCAGCGCCTTCATTATTTTTTGGACTTTACCCATGAACCCGTTTTTGGCATCACGGACCTCGCCGTCATCTGGACCGTTATCATCTGCCCCTCCAGCAGAGCGGCGGGATCGTGACGAAGCACCTTCCTCCGACAGTCGTCTGGCCGCATCCTGAGACTGCATGAACCCTTCCATGAAAGACTTGTTCTTCTCTTCATACACCCGCTCCAGGATCTGCTGCAGACCACTAAGCGAGTGGCTGGCCCGATTAAAATTCTGGTTCAGCCTGTCCCACTGTGAGTTTACATTTTGCCAGACGGTTAGTGCAGTTACGGGAACCAGCGCTGTACTTGTAATTTCCATTCTTTCACCCCCTTCATCGCTTCTTCCCCTTGCTCCGCGCGCGCTCCCGCTTTTCCTTGTCAACGCGTACAGAGATCATGGCATAGATCGCCGCGCGTTCGCGGACGGAGAGCTTCATCAGCTCATGCGGGAGAATATGCAGCTCATGGAGGGCGTAGTAGGCCAGATTAGCCTCACCATCGCCCTCGTTAATTAGTTTTTTACGTCATCTACCAGCTCATTCATGTCTGTGGCGAAGCCATTCAGGGCCTGTACCCGTTCTCCAAGCGCAGCGAATTCTCCGGGCAGCAGCATTTTGCGCAGCAGCGATTCGGCGCCCATCACCCCGTAGGAGCGTTGAAGCTCTGTATTCTTCAGATCCGGATGCACAATGCTTGCTGTCATCAGCTTCGCCATATATTCATTGGGATCAATGTCCGTAGTGTAGGTGCCGTTCTTTCCTTTGACCTTACGGGTAGCCGCCTTGCGGCATTCCTGGTTCTCTTCCTCATTCATACTGCGCAGCTTCCAGACGGCAGGGTTACCTTCCTTGTCCTTGAACCGCAGCGAGACCGCGAATTCCTCTGTGGTATCACAAGCCGCATTTTGCGCAAAAAACAAACTTAATTCACTCATGTTGTTCCTCCCGGATTCTTATTGTGTTAGGGCAGCGAAGAGGCCCGCCGCAGAATACCGCCGCACAGCGCAGCAATGGTTTCAATGATCCTCCAGATACTTTGCGGGAGCCCCCGAACCTATTCAGTCATATACTCTTTATACAACCTGCGGATAGCCCGCTTATGCTTTATTGGCCGGAATTCGCCGGAGCCGCGAAAGGCTGCACCAATTCCACATCCTCGAAGGTAAAAGCAACCTCTTCCTCCAGCGCATCCGACTCCGTATCCAGCGAAGCCATAATGACACTGTCCAGGTTGACATCCTTCAGCATGATGCGCTGGGCGCCCACGGTTGAGGACGGATCTTCATTGGTCACGTTAATGCTGAAGTATTGGTCAATCCCTGTCTTCATGTACTCCAGCATCATCTGGCGGAAACGGCTCGTCATATAAAAAATTGTCATCGTACCGCTGCCCGACCAGCCGGTCGCCTTATGCTGCACCCCTCGGCGTCCCAGCGTCTTCACTTCCGCCTTCTGCTTCTCAACAGTGGCTTCCAGGGTTTTGACATAGAACATCTCTTCCGTCTGTCCGTTAATCATGGCATACGCCCGGCCCTCCTGGCCGGACAGCGTATCACTGGCTCTCAAGAATGTCATCTCAGACCACCTTCACTTTCATATATACTTTTTCTACGGAATCTACCGGCTTCACAGCTACCTCCAGCACCACGCTGTCACTGTCCGCTCCGGGAGTCACCACAATGTCGCTTTGCGCATTGAAGTTCTCAATCGCCCCGAGGTTCTGCAGATCATTCATATAAGTGACGCACTGCGACCAGAAGAGCGCGCGCCCGTCCTCATTATTAGGCAATTTGCCAATAAAGTAGCTCTCGAAAATCCGCTTCAAATCACCAGCGATCCCATCCAGCACGCGCAGCACGCGGTTCTTGGAGAAGGCCTTGCCTTTGTCTGTGGAGAAGGAAGTGAACGTGTTAATGTCCTGCTCCACTACTGCACGGCCTCCGCTATAGGTGAACAGCAGCTCTCCGTCTGTAAGTGCTTCTACGGTCTCGGAATGGCTGAAACGCACATCCGCATCTACAGCATCGTCATAGGCCTGATAAGTCAGGGATTCGTTCACCGCAGCAGCGGCAGTAGCACCTGCAACCCAAGCCACGGCATGCGCTTTATCCACTACCGTTCCATCACTCAAAATGACGCCGTTCGCCACACTGATAATGCCTTCATGATCAGCCGTAGCGTAATCGGACAAGACCGCCTGCACCTTTTTGCCTTCCGTATTACGCAGACGCTTCACATAGGCACTATACAGTGACTTCAGCGTGTTATCCTGCGATACCAGACCTACCGTCTGGAAATCCTGAACCCCCAGCGCCGACAAGAACGCACTATGCTCCGCATTCGTGACCGTACCATTCGCCCCGCCTGCCAGCGGCAGTC
The DNA here is from genome assembly GCF_038002225.1 of Paenibacillus sp. FSL R7-0204. Taxonomy (NCBI): domain Bacteria; kingdom Bacillati; phylum Bacillota; class Bacilli; order Caryophanales; family Paenibacillaceae; genus Paenibacillus; species Paenibacillus sp. FSL R7-0204. Next base: position 1,067,858 of record NZ_JBBOCA010000001.1, on the reverse strand, counting down.
CAGCGGTCACCGTCAGCGCGCCAGAATCATTCGGTTTAAATTCCACATAAGCATTCGCAGCCAGACCGGCAGCAGCACTTACCGTCTGCTTGTCCACCTCACTACCATCAAGCAGCGTCCGGACATCGAACTTAGTAGCGTCATCGATATTTTTCTCGATCACTACCTTAAGCGCATTCCCGCGTTCCCCGCCATACAGCGCAGTCGCCTGAACTCCGTTATTGGTCACAGCAGCCTTCACGCCCTGATTCAGACGGTAGAGCAGCAGAGTGCCCGCCCGCTTCAGTACCTCTCTCACCGGCAGCAGCTCTGCAGCCGTCAGATCGTAGCCCAGCTTGTGCTGGAAATCATCCTGAGCCGTAAGCTTCAGAATGACGCCCGCAGGCCCCCAAGGCAGTGCAAGCGCCAAAGCAGCCGTACCGCGTTCCCCCATTTTACCTGCCACAATGCTGTTCGAGGCCACATTTACGTATACCCCCGGACGCACCTTGTTTTGTGTTGTCCATGTTCCTCCAGCCATTAGATAACCTCCTTATTTAGATACAGCTCCATTAAATGCTTAGCCTCTTCCAAGGTATAGCTCCCGTCCTCTTGCAGAACTACCTCCAGTACATCCTTTTCCCGCGGCGCAAACAGAGCGGAGTTCATCATCTGCTTCTTTCCAAAAGCATCCGGCCCCCCGCTGGCTCGTTCCCGCTCAATTGCCGTCATTTCCTTAGAACTCATTTCAGCCGCGTCCCTTCTGTGAAGTGTCCCATCAGCTCTGCCTCTTCCTCCGGCTGCTTCTGCTTCTGGAGATAGAGCATATAGTCCACGGTGAACAGCGCCCCCCGTCCCTCTGCTCCGGCCACCCAGGATTGGCGCACCACCCGATAAGCGGGATTAACACTTTCTCTTGTGTCCAGCGCCTCACAGAGCCCGTCAGCCATAGCCTCTGCGTCCAGCAGACTTCCTTGCTCATAGCGGATACCGAAGCGGTAGATCGCCATGTATCTGCCTTCACGCTGCCTATCGTAGGTTGCCGAGAGCAGTTCCAGCCTGAAGTAGGCTGACTGCGGCTTATCCCCTTCCACATAGACAGGAATATCCGGGAAAAACTGCACCAGCGCAGCAGTGATATTTCCCCTTAGCTGTTGTACCGTCATGATTTCATTCCTCTCATGATTAGATGTAGTAACCCCTCCTGCCTTTCTTGAAGTCACCCGCGGATTCGATTGGAAGAATAGGACCGTCTTGTACCCGGCAATGACCGAAGGAGCTTTCACCGCGCTTATCTGCCAGCCTGCTTAGGCTTCGATGATGTGGAGCATTCATGCTCCTGCGGTGTCCTTCTGCTTCATTTGCCATGTTATAATCATAGCCCCCCTGAGACCTTGCGCAGGCGCTATTACAGAGGAGTTAACGATAACTTCCGGTGGTAAAAGGGATGGTAAAAGGCGGACCCGCTCTTCTTCCCCGTTCAACAAAAAAGCCGCATCACCCCAGCGGGCAATACGGCCATCTCAATTACATATGGTAGCTGCAAGTTGTCAAAAGGATTTCGGCGCCTTAGATCCATTCCCTCCAGACGGGGTCTTCATGAGCGTAGCCAGAGACAACAGCTGCAGATCGGCGAGCGCCAGCGCCATCTTATAGAACGCCTTCGATCTTATTTTCACATAAGTATCCTTGCTCACCGGAGGATCGAACACATGATTATAGATAGTGTAGTCATAGCTCTCCTCTCTGCGCATGTACCTCTCACGCACCAGTTGTTGTTCCCTCTGGGTAAGCCGCTCTACAACTGAATCGATTAGAGCACAGTATGCGCGTCTTGCAGCAGGCACATCTACATTATGCGTGGCAATGGCTGCTGTCTGATCGGTAACCGTATGGGTAGCGCCATGGAACCGTTCCGTATAGGAATAAGTAATCCCAGCCTCTCTAGCCTCGAACGTTACAGATTTGAAAATCCGGTACTTCTCCAGCATATTCTCTATAGTGACCTGAGTCCGGCGGCGGTCAAGCTCAGGCAGCGAAGATAGAATCATCATCATTTATACCACTCCTTAGATGTTATACAGATTTAAGAACTTTGTTGCGGACCTTTCCGGCCAAATGTGTTAAAATTCTACTTGTTCGCATAGTGTTCGCTTTTTTTGATAATATACCACTTAACTCCCAATTCAGTAAAATCTCATTTAAGCCCGTTTTGGAGCATAAACAAGCTATATTCATGCCTATTCTTACCTTTTGGCAATAATAGACTCTTTATTGTTTACCTATTGGCATAAATAGCTTATAGTTAGTACAACAGCTTTTTAGGTGATTAGGGATAAGGAGTGGTTATCGATGGCAGAGGAATTCGGATACTATCTGAGACAGCTTCGGGAAGGAAAGGGACTGACCATTAATCAGCTGGCAGCGCTTGCCGGTATCAGTGGAGCCCAAATTTCACGGATCGAGAATGGATTACGGGGTGTCCCCAAGCCAGCTACACTGCGTAAGATTGCTGAAGCGACCGATGTGTCTTACGAGGAACTGATGGGACATGCCGGTTATTTAACCGAGACTGGAAGCAGTACAGAGGGCGCTGTCCCTGCCTGGGCCACCAGCAAGGATAAGCGGGACTTCCGCCAAATGCTGGAGGATGACGGTGAGCTGATGTTTGACGGGATTCCCCTGAACAAGGAAGATAAACAGCGGATCAAGGACGTATTAACCGGCCTGTTCTGGGAGGCGAAGCAGATGAACAAGCGGACCAAGCCCAAGCACCATCCAGGTAAAGAGTAAGTACCAGGCAATCCAACTACTATTAACATGCTGCGGGTGAAGAATATGGATGAGCTAATCAAGCGTTTGGTCAAAAAATACAATACCAGCAGCCCTTTCGAACTGGCTGAAGCACTCGGGATTCACATCCGGTTTATGCATCTGGGTGACGGCACCAAGGGCCTCTACTACCGTAAGCTAAGAAGACGGTTCATCGTCATTCATAACCAGCTGCCGCTGGAGTGGCAACGGTTCGTATGCGCCCATGAACTCGCGCATGACCGTTTGCACAAAGGGGTCAACCGTTTCTTTCTGGAGGAGAATTCTTACTTCTCTCCAGGCAAGCTGGAGCGGCAGGCTAACCTATTTGCAGTTAAGCTGCTATCAATCGGCACTGCCATCGAGCAGGATGAATCCCTACAGAGCTATTATGCAAGGATCGGCATCCCGGCTGAGGTTGTCTTTTTTTTAGACGATTAAAGGAACATACGTTCCTTTAATAACGCAACAAAAAACTCTTACCGCAGTAAGAGTTCATTGCCAGCCATAAGCTGTTCGATCGGGATGACACGATTTGAACATGCGACCCCCTGGTCCCAAACCAGGTGCTCTACCAAGCTGAGCTACATCCCGAAACTATTAGATTATTATGGAGCGGGTGATGGGAATCGAACCCACGCTATCAGCTTGGAAGGCTGAAGTTCTACCATTGAACTACACCCGCACAGGTGAAATGAAATATCGGGATGACACGATTTGAACATGCGACCCCCTGGTCCCAAACCAGGTGCTCTACCAAGCTGAGCTACATCCCGTTAATACAAGTTACTATTCGAAAGAATAGTGGCGCGCCCTGAGAGATTCGAACTCCCGGCCTTTTGATTCGTAGTCAAACGCTCTATCCAGCTGAGCTAAGGGCGCAAAAAATATTGGAGCGGACGACGGGAATCGAACCCGCGACCCTCGCCTTGGCAAGGCGATGCTCTACCGCTGAGCCACGTCCGCAAATAATTGGTGCGCGTGAAGGGACTTGAACCCCCACGTCTTACGACGCCAGATCCTAAGTCTGGTGCGTCTGCCATTCCGCCACACGCGCATGAATCAATAAAAGTGAGCCATGAAGGACTCGAACCTTCGACACCCTGATTAAAAGTCAGGTGCTCTACCAACTGAGCTAATGGCTCATATTTGGCAGGGGATATAGGATTCGAACCTATGATGACGGAGTCAGAGTCCGTTGCCTTACCACTTGGCGAATCCCCTACAATAGATACCTATATAATGCCCACAATCTCCCTCAAATATCAAGAACATTATGGTGGAGGCTGAGGGGTTCGAACCCCCGACCCTCTGCTTGTAAGGCAGATGCTCTCCCAGCTGAGCTAAGCCTCCATAGGTATGGTGACTAATAAGGGTACTAATTAATAATGGTGACCCGTATGGGATACTCTTCACTCCATTACGAGATTGCGAAGTATTCCTTACGATGTTTATGCTTCAACGAACCCTGGGAATTCTCATCCCATAAAATGGTGACCCGTATGGGATTCGAACCCATGTTACCTCCGTGAAAGGGAGGTGTCTTAACCCCTTGACCAACGGGCCTTAGTAAATTTGTGGAGCTCTCAACCGGATTCGAACCGGTGACCTCTTCCTTACCATGGAAGCACTCTACCTGCTGAGCTATGAGAGCATGGCTCCCCGAACAGGACTCGAACCTGTGACAACTCGATTAACAGTCGAGTGCTCTACCAACTGAGCTATCAGGGAATATTGTCCGCTTGGCAACGTCCTACTCTCCCAGGACCCTTCGGTCCAAGTACCATCGGCGCTGGAGGGCTTAACGGTCGTGTTCGGGATGGGTACGTGTGGAACCCCTCCGCTATCGCCACCAAACGGGCATTTACAGCGTAAATGCTTCAGGAATTTAATTCCTGAAAACTGAATCCGAAACGAATCTGCGTTGTTAGAAATTTGGATAAGCCCTCGACCGATTAGTATTGGTCAGCTCCATGCATTGCTGCACTTCCACCTCCAACCTATCTACCTCGTCGTCTTCAAGGGGTCTTACATACTGGGAAATCTCATCTTGAGGGGGGCTTCACGCTTAGATGCTTTCAGCGCTTATCCCGTCCGTACGTAGCTACTCAGCCATGCTCCTGGCGGAACAACTGATGCACCAGCGGTACGTCCATCCCGGTCCTCTCGTACTAAGGACAGCTCCTCTCAAATTTCCTGCGCCCACGACAGATAGGGACCGAACTGTCTCACGACGTTCTGAACCCAGCTCGCGTACCGCTTTAATGGGCGAACAGCCCAACCCTTGGGACCTACTTCAGCCCCAGGATGCGATGAGCCGACATCGAGGTGCCAAACCTCCCCGTCGATGTGGACTCTTGGGGGAGATAAGCCTGTTATCCCCAGGGTAGCTTTTATCCGTTGAGCGATGGCCCTTCCATGCGGTACCACCGGATCACTAAGTCCGACTTTCGTCCCTGCTCGACTTGTAGGTCTCGCAGTCAAGCTCCCTTATGCCTTTGCACTCTGCGAATGATTTCCAACCATTCTGAGGGAACCTTTGAACGCCTCCGTTACTCTTTAGGAGGCGACCGCCCCAGTCAAACTGCCCGCCTGACACGGTCCCCGTACCCGATGAGGGCACTAGGTTAGAACCTAGATACGATCAGGGTGGTATCCCAACGGCGCCTCCGCAGAAGCTTGCGCTCCTGCCTCCACGGCTCCCACCTATCCTGTACAGATCGTACCCAAATTCAATATCAAGCTGCAGTAAAGCTCCATGGGGTCTTTCCGTCTTGTCGCGGGTAACCTGCATCTTCACAGGTATTAAAATTTCACCGGATCTCTCGTTGAGACAGCGCCCAAGTCGTTACGCCATTCGTGCGGGTCAGAATTTACCTGACAAGGAATTTCGCTACCTTAGGACCGTTATAGTTACGGCCGCCGTTTACTGGGGCTTCGGTTCACAGCTTCGGATTGCTCCTAACCGCTCCCCTTAACCTTCCAGCACCGGGCAGGCGTCAGCCCGTATACTTCGCCTTGCGGCTTCGCACAGACCTGTGTTTTTGCTAAACAGTCGCTTGGGCCTTTTCACTGCGGCCCCCTCGGGCTATTCACCCTACCGAGGCACCCCTTCTCCCGAAGTTACGGGGTCATTTTGCCGAGTTCCTTAACGAGAGTTCTTCCGCGCGCCTTAGAATTCTCTTCTCGCCTACCTGTGTCGGTTTGCGGTACGGGCACCTTCTCCTGACTAGAGGCTTTTCTTGGCAGTGTGAGATCATGACCTTCGCTACTATAATTTTCGCTCCCCATTACAGCCCAGCCTTACGATGTGCGGATTTGCCTACACACCAGCCTCACTGCTTAGACGGACATCCATCAGTCCGCGTCACTACCCTCCTGCGTCACCCCATCGCTCATAGCGGATTACGGTGGTACAGTAATTTCAAACTGTTGTCCTTCGACTACGCCTTTCGGCCTCGCCTTAGGTCCCGACTTACCCTGAGCGGACGAGCCTTCCTCAGGAAACCTTGGGCTTTCGGCGGATCAGATTCTCACTGATCTTTTCGTTACTCATACCGGCATTCTCACTTGTATACTCTCCAGCGCTCCTTACGGTACACCTTCAACGTATATACAACGCTCCCCTACCCCAGATGCAACGCATCTAGCCATAGCTTCGGTGGTGTGTTTAGCCCCGTTACATTTTCGGCGCAGAGTCACTCGACCAGTGAGCTATTACGCACTCTTTCAATGGTGGCTGCTTCTAAGCCAACATCCTGGTTGTCTGTGCAACTCCACATCCTTTCCCACTTAACACACACTTGGGGACCTTAGCTGATGGTCTGGGCTGTTTCCCTTTTGACAATGGATCTTAGCACTCACTGTCTGACTCCCGGCAAGAAGTTAATGGCATTCGGAGTTTGACTGAGCTTGGTAACCCTTGCGGGCCCCGCACCCAATCAGTGCTCTACCTCCACCACTCCATTCACCGAGGCTAGCCCTAAAGCTATTTCGGGGAGAACCAGCTATCTCCGAGTTCGATTGGAATTTCTCCGCTACCCCCACCTCATCCCCGCATTTTTCAACATGCGTGGGTTCGGGCCTCCAGTGCGTGTTACCGCACCTTCACCCTGGACAGGGGTAGATCACACGGTTTCGGGTCTACGTCCACATACTTAGTCGCCCTATTCAGACTCGCTTTCGCTGCGGCTCCGGCTTCTCACCTTAACCTTGCATGTTAAACGTAACTCGCCGGTTCATTCTACAAAAGGCACGCCATCACCCATAAAGAGGGCTCTGACTTTTTGTAAGCACACGGTTTCAGGTTCTATTTCACTCCCCTTCCGGGGTGCTTTTCACCTTTCCCTCACGGTACTGTTTCACTATCGGTCGCCAGGTAGTATTTAGCCTTAGCAGATGGTCCTGCTGGATTCATACGGGGTTTCACGTGCCCCGCACTACTCGGGATCCGTCTCGGAGAGAACACAGTTTAGGCTACAGGGCTTTTACCTCTATCGCGGGCCTTTCCAGACCTCTTCGCCTACCATATTCCTTTGTAACTCCATGTGAGACGTCCCACAACCCCAAGAGGCAAGCCCCTTGGTTTAGGCTGTTCCGCGTTCGCTCGCCGCTACTGACGGAATCACTATTGTTTTCTCTTCCTCAGGGTACTTAGATGTTTCAGTTCCCCTGGTCTGCCTCTGCGTATCCTATGTATTCAGATACGAGTAACTGCGAATTACCACAGCTGGGTTTCCCCATTCGGACACCCCCGGATCAAAGCTTGCTTACAGCTCCCCGAGGCAGTTTCGTTGTTCGCCACGTCCTTCGTCGGCTCCTGGCGCCTAGGCATCCTCCGTGTGCTCTTAATAGCTTAACCAACGTTCCGGTGTTTTGCTTGTTTGCACAATCAAAAACCTTCACTTAGCATCACTAAAATATTGAAACTTGTTTACACAAGTTCAGCTTAAAGGAATGTTCTAAAACGCAAATTCGTTTCGGTATCCAGTTTTCAAGGATCAAGTTCTTGCATATACTCTTGTAAATAATGATTGGTGGAGCCAAGCGGGATCGAACCGCTGACCTCCTGCTTGCAAGGCAGGCGCTCTCCCAGCTGAGCTATGGCCCCATATAATCACCCCAAAAAGCGAGGTGTAGCTTCGAGGTTAATCCCGATTACTGTCTGGGGACCCCGGTACTTGCTATTCAATTCAAGATTGTTATATGGTGGGCCTTGGTGGACTCGAACCACCGACCTCACCCTTATCAGAGGTGCGCTCTAACCAACTGAGCTAAAAGCCCATATAACAAAACTTACAGTTGTGAAGCAATCAATGAATTGATTGTTCGCTTGGCGGCGTCCTACTCTCCCAGGACCCTTCGGTCCAAGTACCATCGGCGCTGGAGGGCTTAACGGTCGTGTTCGGGATGGGTACGTGTGGAACCCCTCCGCTATCGCCACCAAACGCATACGAAAGAGACTTGCTCTTTCAAAACTGAACACGAGTGAGTGTCCGAACCCGAAGGTTCTATTGTGGAAGCGAAGCTTCCGATTTGAATGTCTTCATTGCAGAAGACGATTCTCCATAGAAAGGAGGTGATCCAGCCGCACCTTCCGATACGGCTACCTTGTTACGACTTCACCCCAATCATCTACCCCACCTTCGGCGGCTGGCTCCCTTGCGGGTTACCCCACCGACTTCGGGTGTTGTAAACTCTCGTGGTGTGACGGGCGGTGTGTACAAGACCCGGGAACGTATTCACCGCGGCATGCTGATCCGCGATTACTAGCAATTCCGACTTCATGCAGGCGAGTTGCAGCCTGCAATCCGAACTGAGACCGGCTTTGCTGGGATTGGCTCCACCTCGCGGCTTCGCTTCCCGTTGTACCGGCCATTGTAGTACGTGTGTAGCCCAGGTCATAAGGGGCATGATGATTTGACGTCATCCCCACCTTCCTCCGGTTTGTCACCGGCAGTCACTCTAGAGTGCCCAGCTTCACCTGCTGGCAACTAAAGTCAAGGGTTGCGCTCGTTGCGGGACTTAACCCAACATCTCACGACACGAGCTGACGACAACCATGCACCACCTGTCTCAACTTTCCCCGAAGGGCACCTGATGCATCTCTGCTTCGTTAGTTGGATGTCAAGACCTGGTAAGGTTCTTCGCGTTGCTTCGAATTAAACCACATACTCCACTGCTTGTGCGGGTCCCCGTCAATTCCTTTGAGTTTCAGTCTTGCGACCGTACTCCCCAGGCGGAGTGCTTACTGTGTTAACTTCGGCACCAAGGGTATCGAAACCCCTAACACCTAGCACTCATCGTTTACGGCGTGGACTACCAGGGTATCTAATCCTGTTTGCTCCCCACGCTTTCGCGCCTCAGCGTCAGTTACAGCCCAGAAAGTCGCCTTCGCCACTGGTGTTCCTCCACATATCTACGCATTTCACCGCTACACGTGGAATTCCACTTTCCTCTTCTGTACTCAAGTCACCCAGTTTCCAGTGCGACCTCAGGTTGAGCCCAAGGTTTAAACACCAGACTTAAATAACCGCCTGCGCGCGCTTTACGCCCAATAATTCCGGACAACGCTTGCCCCCTACGTATTACCGCGGCTGCTGGCACGTAGTTAGCCGGGGCTTTCTTCTCAGGTACCGTCACTCCGGCAGCAGTTACTCTACCGGACGTTCTTCCCTGGCAACAGAGCTTTACGATCCGAAAACCTTCATCACTCACGCGGCATTGCTCCGTCAGGCTTGCGCCCATTGCGGAAGATTCCCTACTGCTGCCTCCCGTAGGAGTCTGGGCCGTGTCTCAGTCCCAGTGTGGCCGTTCACCCTCTCAGGTCGGCTACGCATCGTCGCCTTGGTGGGCCGTTACCCCACCAACTAGCTAATGCGCCGCAGGCCCATCCCCAAGCAGCAGATTGCTCCGCCTTTCATTCTCTCCTCAGGAGAAAAAAGAAATTATCCGGTATTAGCTACCGTTTCCGGTAGTTATCCCAGGCTTGAGGGCAGGTTGCCTACGTGTTACTCACCCGTCCGCCGCTAAATCTGAAAGGAAGCAAGCTTCCTCTCAGACTCCGCTCGACTTGCATGTATTAGGCATGCCGCCAGCGTTCGTCCTGAGCCAGGATCAAACTCTCCAAATTGGTATTTAGAAAGAGCGATTGCTCATTTTGAAACATCTGACGAGAATTGTTACATTCTCTAATTTGGATCTCACCGAAGTGATTTCCCACTCACTCGTTGTTCAGTTTTCAAAGATCAATGCCTCGTTTTAGCTCTTCACCGCATCTCAGCGGCGACCTTCATAATATATCATAGTGTTTCATGGTTTGGCAAGCTTTTTTTTGAAAAAGTTATTTTTCATTATTTCTTGCCCGCGTCTTCTCTTTAAACATTCAAAAGGAGCGCGAGATATAATGTATCATGTCGGCTCCCTTTTCGTCAAGCTATTTCATTCATTTTATTTATTCCGGTTATCAGCCTGCTTCAGCCTAGTGCTTGAACTGAGAAGAACGTCCACCCCATGCATACTTAGACAGCTCTTTCTGTGGAGCAAATCTTGCATACATACGGAAAACTGTTTTATATCGATTGGCAATCGCATGCCTAATGTTCTGATCTAAACGCTGATCACTCATATCCAGTAGCATCTCATCCAGCTCTTTGCGCAAAACATAGTCCAGCTCCTTGCATTCCTTCTCATTGAATAACATTCCGAGCATATGCTTGGCCTCCTTCATGAAATTCATAGTTATCCAAAACCATCAAACGCCGTTTCATCTCAATCAAAAAAGCCATTTGATGTGGGAAGCTCTATTGAAGTGCTTACACTAAATTAACCGGAGTATTGAACCTATAACCATTATCATAAGAAAATTCCATTTATGGACTCTCTTTATTCAACCTGGCAGCAGATCCAATTGTTTCGGCTTTACTGTTATGCACAATTCCCCAAGATTTTATGATAAAAGCCAAAATGTAATTGTGCTCTCGATGATTGCTGCCACAAATAACAGAATCACAATCCAGACCGAAGCGGTGAAGGTCTGCCGCATAAAGGCCTGCCAATTCATTGCCCCTTCCCCGCTCCGCCTCATCGATCCAAAGAGTGCAGAGAGCACCTTACTGCCGAACTTCAGCCCAAAGGCGCAGGCAATGATGATGGCCGGAATCTCAATGATGCCGTGCGGCAGCAGTCCTTTTACAATCAGCGTGAACAGATCCTGTCCCTGTATCGCGGACAAATGAATCAGATAGCCGATAACCGCACCGTTGATGAGCAGGAAGAATGCCGGCAAGAGACCGAATAAGGCACCGAGATAAATGATGACTACGCTTTTGATGCTATTGTTCAGAAAAATGAATACAAAAAAGCTCCACTGCGGATTGGACGACTCTCTGAGGTTCCCGCTAATCTTACTGATTCCCTTTAATTGTTCATTCAGCAGCTGCTGAAGACTTCCTGTACCGATCCACCCCAAGAATCCCCCGGCTATGAATAGAATTGTGGCCATTAGGAGCGCGGTGCGAATTGTCCTTAGATCCTTGATAAATGTATTAAAAGATAACATGCGTACCTCCTGATTTAGATTCTGCCGGATTGCAATTCGTATGGAATGATTCATATCTGAGGTCATAAGCGCCCTGTACGAGCATACATTTAGAACAAACAAGCATTTCGCATGGGAGAGGAGCGCTGACATTATGAATTCTTTTTATGTATTTAGCGGCAAAAAGATCAAACGGTTCCTGTACATTTTTGCTGCTGCGCTTCTTACCGCCGGCGTTGTCTATGTGGAGAGGGGCAATATTACCGTATTCTCTGAAGCTGCCCCTTCTGCCATTTACAGTGTGCCGACGGAAAAGAAGCTGATCGCCTTAACCTTCGATATCAGTTGGGGAGAGAAACGGCCTGAGCCGATTCTGAAGGTGCTGGAAGACAAAAAGGTGGATAAAGCGACTTTCTTCCTGTCCTCACCTTGGAGCAAAACCCATCCTGAGATCGTTACAAGCATCAAAGACGCCGGGTTCGAGATTGGCAGCCACGGTCACAAGCATGTGAACTACAGTACCTTAAGCAATGATGAAATCCGCACGCAGATCAGTACGGCCCATTCAGTATTGACGGAGTTAACCGGTTCTCAGCCCAACCTGATCAGAATGCCTAATGGTGATTTTGACAAAAGAGTCCTGCAGGTGGCGACCGATCTCGGCTATAAAGTCATTCAATGGGACACGGACTCACTGGACTGGAAGAACATAGGTGTGGATAACATCGTTAACCGTGTAACGCGCAAAGCCCATCCCGGAGATATTGTGCTGCTGCATGCCAGCGACTCCTGCAAACAAACGCATGAAGCCCTGCCTCAGATTATTGATAAGCTGCGCAGCCAGGGGTATGAGTTCGTAACCGTCTCCGAGCTAATCAGCCAAAGCAGTGCAAACGGCAAGGAAGTCCGCGATTCCGCCTTGCTGAATAATGGCCTGGAAGACGCTGCAGGAATGTAATTCCCTTACCTGTGTATGCATCAGTGACGCGGTGAGATCAGCTGAGAGATATCAGGCGTCGGTGTATTCAGCTTCGGGTAGCTCAGGTCAAGCCCCTCCAGCGTTTTGACTACAATCTTGAGGGCCAGATAGTTGCGGTACCAGCGGTGATTCGCCGGAATCCAGTACCAAGGAGCTTTATCTATACTGCTCTCCTGAAAAACATCCTCATACGCCTTTTGATAATCGTCCCAGTATTCGCGTTCCTGCAGATCACTGGCATCGAATTTCCAGTGCTTCGCCGGATCTTCAAGCCGCTCCTTAATCTTCTCGAGCTGCTTCTCCTTGGAGATATGCAGAAAGAGCTTAATAACTGTCGTTCCCTCTTCCGCCAGCATCTCCTCGAACTGGCGGATGTAGCGGAACCGCCGCTTGGCATCCTCCTTGCTAAGACTGCCATGCACGCGGGGCACCAGCACATCCTCATAATGCGAACGGTTGAATGCGGCAATATAGCCTTTGGGCGGGGTCTTCATATGGACTCTCCACAGGAAATCGTGTGCTTCCTCCTCCAGTGAGGGCTTCTTGAAGCTGGTTACGATGAACCCTTGCGGATTGATGCCGGAGAAGATGTGTTTGACGGTTCCGTCCTTACCGCTTGAATCCATTCCTTGAAGGATAACCAGCAGCGAATGCTTTTTCTGTGCAAAAAGGATATCCTGCAGTTTGACCAGCCGTTCAATCAGCTTCTCCATTTTGGCTTCGGCTTCTTCTTTGGATTTGAAGTCTCCCCGTTCATTAGGATCGAGGTCCTTCAGGCGTGTTTCACTGGTGTCTTTTATCATATAGCGCTTGATGTTCATATATTCCCTCCTCCACTCTGTTCTTTAAGATTAACCTCTTCATATTCATTCTAACCGCTCCCGTGCAAACAGTGCCAAAACCCCGCCTCCCTGGTTGTATACAGAGGGCGGGGTTTTGAGCATGATTGCTATCGTCAAATTGAAGCCGGCTTCAGTACACGGTGCAGCATCAGAATCTGGAAGGCATTACAGGCGACAAGCGGTACAAGAATAAAGATGGTGGCGCTGTCCACGCCGATCCGCAGCACGCCGATAATCTCCACTATAGTGATGGCTGTCATGAAGAAAAAGGTCGGGACCCAGGCCGACACGTTCGTGCTGCGTATCTTGAGCCAGGATACAATAAGTGCAGTGAACAGAATAGCCACACCTAGCGTCACATCCGTCCGGGCGCTCTGGTCTCCGCCGACAAAGGTGCGCAGGAACATCAGCTCAAACAGTGCCAGCACAGCCAGCACCAGTTGTATGTAGCGCCACGCCTTGCGCGGGAACACCCCGATGCCCGTATAGTTGAGGATCAGATACGCAAAAAATCCGAGCTGGGCGTATACGCTTACAAGCACTCCGTAGCCCAAAAGAATCAGTGAGTACAGGAGAAGATCGGCAGTGCCTTTAAATTGTATACCGCCATTCCCTATCTGCAGAGCAAGTCCAGCAATGACCGCCCCGCCTGCACCGATCAAAAGCGTGGTCCAGAACAAATAAAACCATTTTCTCAAGCTCAGCGCTTTCACCTCCCCGTGTCAGATTTATTTTACCAAGGTTACCGTCAAAAAACCATTCCGCTTCAACATAAATGTTCCCTCGCGCGGCATACTACAAGCAGTAATTCTATAAAGGAGGGCAGCGCCAATGAAATGGAGGGCTATCTGGTCTGGAGGCTTGGCACTTGGCTTGATGATCACTTTGACGGCCTGCGGGGGCGAACAGAGCAGTTCTTCTTCGGGGCAAGGCGGATATAAGGAAATGAAGACGATGGTTGTCGATATATTGAAAAGCGATGAAGGGAAAAAGGCTGTAGAGGAGGCCTTGTCTACTCCAAGCTCAGAGGGGGGCAGCGCCACCAGTGGTTTAAGCATGAAGATGATGCCTATGCAGACAACTGAGCAGATCCGCATCGCTGTTAAAGATACCCTCACTGCGCCGGAGTATCAGAAGGAAATCGAAAAAATCATGACCGATCCGCAGTTTGCCGGAGATTTCGCCAAAGCGATTAACAAAGAGAGCAAGGAACTTCATCTTCAATTAATCAAGGACCCTACTTATCAGAAGTCGGTTGGAGAAATTATGAAGTCGCCCGAAATGACGAAAATGTTCCTCGATCTTACGAAGACACCGGATTACCGCAAGCAGTCCATGACCATTATGCAGGAAGCCATGCAGAACCCGCTATTCCGTATGGAGGTACTTACGCTTCTCAAATCCGTAGTCCAGGATGAATTGCAGCCTAAGGTTGAGAAAAAGGATGGTGGTAAAGGCGAAAGTGGCGGGGAGGACAAGCAGGGCGGTGACAGCCAGAAGCAGGAAGGCGGAGACGATTCCGGTTCCGGTTCAGGTTCTTAATCAAAATAAGGCCGTGCCCCTTGGAAGGGACAGGCCTTATTTGTTTATGTGCACGGCAAGGTCAAAGGGTGATTATTGCTCGTACTTGGCAATCAGCTTGTCTGCAATGTCTGCGAACAATACTCCGGTAGCCGTATCCGCCTTATATACTGACGGTGAGAAGTCCGGCTCGGAGATATGGTTGTCCGGGGCACCCAGCGGCACCTGGGCCAGCAGCTCTGTATGCAGCGTCTCAGCCAGACGGGCTCCGCCCCCTCTGCCGAAGATGTAATCCTTTTTGCCGCAGGAGGAGCATTCGTAATATGCCATATTCTCAATGACGCCAAGAATCTCATGCTCCGTCTGCAGAGCCATAGAGCCCGCTCTCGCCGCCACAAAGGCAGCCGTAGCATGCGGGGTAGTGACAATGATCTCCTTGCTGTGCGGCAGCATCTGGTGGACATCAAGGGCAACATCGCCCGTACCTGGAGGCAAATCCAGCAGCAGGTAATCCAGTTCCCCCCAGCCGACATCACTGAAG
Organism: Paenibacillus sp. FSL R7-0204; assembly: GCF_038002225.1. Lineage (NCBI taxonomy): Bacteria > Bacillati > Bacillota > Bacilli > Caryophanales > Paenibacillaceae > Paenibacillus > Paenibacillus sp. FSL R7-0204. Next base: position 1,052,646 of record NZ_JBBOCA010000001.1, on the reverse strand, counting down.
AACTGTCGCAGCATTTTACCAAGCATGGGTCCTCTCCAGATGACCGGACTATTCTCCCGGATGAAGAAGCCCATCGACATAACCTTCACACCGAAGCGTTCTACCGGAATAATCGTGCCTTCTTCCACGATCGGCCCTTCTTCAATTCCCATCATGTCCGGAATACTGAAGCCGTAAATATCTGCATCGATCAGGCCGACTCTCTTGCCCTTGCGGGCCAGTGCCACCGCCAGATTCACGGTTACGGTTGATTTCCCGACCCCGCCCTTGCCGCTGGCAATTGCGATGAAGTTCACCCCTGAGTTCTCATTGATCAGCTCATGCCCCTCAAGGCCCGCTGCGTGTCCTTTGAGCTTCTCCCCTTCCTCTGAATCCGGCTCATCCCCGCCGCCCTCGCCGAGAAGCATAGCCCGTTCATAGTCGGTGGCATCACGCAGGCGGATGTGAATCTGTTCTGCCCCGCCCTCCGTAAGCAGGTCGCGCACCTGCTGCTCCAGCTCCATCCGCTTCTTCTCATCCGAATCCAGACATACGATGGATAACGAAATACGGTCTTCCTTGATCATGATATCGCGGATTAACTGTAGTTCGATCAGGCTTTTTCCGGATTCCGGGTCTGTAAGCGGCTGTAAAAGTTCCTGAATTTGTTCCCTGGTCTGCATGGAAAAGCACCTCTGTTCCTATCCGGCGGTAAGCCCCGGTATTTGTACCCATTATAGCATTACCCCCGGAGGGAAGAGTAGTCCCACCCTACGCCGCTATGGCTGCTCGGAGCTGTACCGCAGGATGCCCCTGTAGATACTGGTTGCCACCTTCCGCTGGTACAGATCATCCCCCAGGAGCAAGGACTCCTGAGGATGTGACAGGAAGCCTACCTCAACGAGCACGGACGGCATCTTTAACACTTTTAACAAATAAATGGTATTCGCGGTCTTCGCCACGCGGTCCGTATTCTCAAGGGTAGCTCTCAGTTCATCCTGTACCAGCCCGGCCAAAGCCTTATTCCCTTCGTTGCTCGGATAATAGAAGGTCTGTGCCCCGCTCCAGCGGTTGGAAGGAATGCTGTTCATATGTACGCTGACAAACAGATCGGCCCCCTTCTCTTCAATGCTACGCACCCGTTGCTTGAGATCCTCCGTCTTGCGCCTTGCGTACCCTTTGGTGCTGCCCTGGGCCAGATCATAATCCCCTTCACGGGTCATCACCACAATCGCCCCAGCCTGCTGCAGATAATCGCGCAAATACAGAGACACGGAGAGATTGATATCCTTCTCAATCAGGCCTGAGCGGCTCACTGCTCCCCCGTCCGGTCCCCCGTGACCTGCATCAATGGCAATCACCTTGCCGGAGAGCGGCAGGCTCCAATAATTGACCGTCTTGGCAGTCGGCATGTCGTAGGCAATGATTCCAATCATTATAGTGAGCAGCATTGCGCCCAGGATACTTTTTTTGATGCCGCGCCAAGAGATCCAGACCGAGACTTTATGCTTCTGCCCTCCAGACATAACAAAGACCCCCTCGTCCCGATAGATTCTACTCATCTATATGGGACAAGAGGGCCAAATAGTACTGGCTGTCAGGAGTTTACAGAGACTTCCGGTGACATACCTTCAATTAGAATTTGTGCTACCTCAGGGCGTGTGAACTCTGGAGGCGGACATTGTCCGTCACGCAGCAGTGCCCGTACCTTCGTACCCGAAAGTGTCAGGTGCTGGTCAGCCCGGTGCGGACAGGTTTTGCTGGAGGCCATGTTGCCGCACTTCACACAGAAGAAGCTGTGCTCGAAGAATAGCGGTGTAATCCCAAGCTCCTCGGCGGTGAAGTTAGCAAAGATCTCCTGCGCTTCATACGTACCATAGTAATCTCCCACACCTGCATGATCACGCCCGACAATGAAGTGTGTACAGCCGTAATTCTTACGCACCATGGCATGGAAGATGGCTTCACGCGGACCCGCATAACGCATCGCTGCCGGGAAGACGCCTAGGAAAGTACGGTTCTCCGGATAATAATTCTCCAGCAAGGCCAGATAACTCTTCATCCGTACGTTGGCCGGAACATCATCCGACTTGGTCTCACCTACGAGGGGATTGAGGAACAGGGCGTCTACAACCTCCATAGCGCATTTCTGGATATACTCATGGGCACGATGTACCGGGTTACGCGTCTGGAAGCCTACAACCGTTCTCCAGCCCTTATCTGCGAAGATCCGGCGGGTCTCGGCGGGGTCAAAATAGAATTCGGCGAATTTCTCCGGCTGCGGGCGGTTCAGTACCGTTATGGGTCCGCCTACATACGTTGCCGGACGGGACAGCAGCTTGCTGACTCCGGGATGCGCTGGATCGGTTGTTTTGAACACATTGTGCGCTTCAACCTGCTGATCTACCGTATAAATACTCTCAATATCCAGCAGACCGTAGATAACACCGTCGTCTTCACCGATTAGAGAAACCCTGTCGCCTGTCTTAAGAGTTGCTGCAAGCTCGTCACCGACAGCCAGTGTAACCGGTATACTCCATACCGTACCGTTAGCCAGCCGCATATTGCTTACTACCGAGTGATAATCCTCTTCGTTCAGGAATCCGGTAAGCGGCGAGAAGGCGCCTACACCAATTAAATCCAGATCAGATAAGGTCCAAGTATTAAGGGCAATCGATTGCTGGCCTAAAGCTTGCTTCAGCAGTTCTACTCTCTCTTCTCCGTCTGCTATGCGCCGGATCAGCGTTCCTCCGTGAGGAAGTATTGAAGTCATCCCTGTTCTCTCCTCCTGTGCAGTGCCTGTGTAGTGCTGATACTTATTTAGCCCTATCTTATTTGTGCAATCCGCATTCTGTCTTGTCCGAACCGGACCATCTGCCGGCACGCGGATCTTCACCAGGCATAACAGCCCGGGTGCATTGCTCACAGCCGATACTCGGGAAATTGCGGTCATGCAGCGGATTGTAGATTACATCATTCTCGCGGATATAATTCCACACATCCTCCGTAGTCCAGTTCGCAATCGGATTGAACTTGACCAGCCCGAACTTATTATCATATTCTATCTTCTTCGCATTGGCACGGGTAGGGGCTTGGTCCCGGCGAATCCCGGTAATCCAAGCGTCGTATTGTGAGAGAATACGGGTCAAAGGTTCCACCTTACGGATGGCGCAGCACTGGTTAGGGTCAGTATTCCATAACGCCTCCCCATATTGCAAGGCCTGCTCCTCCACCGTTATCTGCGGAGATACCCGGACAAATTCCATACCGTACTTGTCAGCCATAATATCTCTAGTCTCATAGGTTTCCTTGAAATGATAATCCGTATCTAGATAGAACACATCTGTCGAAGGACTAACCTTCTGGATCATATCCACCAGCACCACATCCTCCGCCCCGAAGCTGCAGGCAAAGGTTATATTCGGAAAGGTCTCCACCGCCCAGCGGATAATTTCTTCTGGAGCCGCATGCTCCAGCTCTTCCGCTTTCACTTTGATTAAATCCTCTTTCTCGAGCAGGTTCATCTAAGTTTCCTCCATCCGGATATCGTCAAGATCGAAACCTACGAGGTTAATCCCGACTAATTCTATAAGATATAGTATATCCGTTTATGCAGCGAAGTCAATGGGTTTTGTTCATTTTGGAATAAAGTATGGAGTGGAGGCAGATGATAGCTTATAAAATAAAAAGGCCCCTCCGTTTCTGGAGAGGCTGCAATGGATAGCTTATTCCATTGTTCATTCTGCTTTCTTCCTCTTAAATACCATAAATAAATGCGACCTTATTGCCCACACTTCCATTATCAAACATGGTGATTGTGACTGAATTGTCCGTCCATGTTACGTTGAATGACCCGAACTGAGAATACGAAGATCCTCCAGAAACCGGAGTATACGCTGTACGAAGTGCCCCTCCCCTTGCTGTACCTGACACTGTGTTGCGTACTGCAAATCCGTAACCTTCAGTTAAGCCAGAAGTTCCCGGAACAGAGCTGTTAGTACATACTACATTTTGCGAACAAATTAAAAGCATAGGGACAAATGGAAGCCCTTCAAACGAAACTGAAACTGTCCCTCCGTTAGACTTAAACGTCCGAACTGCTTCTTTCATTGGGCTTTTACCATTACCTGACACCCCAAGTATATTCTTGCCGACTAAAATATTTTCAGGTCTAATATCTGTCGCGGGAGCTGTAACCCACGATGAACCATTGTAATATCCCTCAGGTGGATTTAGGAAGACTCGATCCCCCTCCCAAACCGTGTATTGCGATGCAGGCATGTGATGATTCTCAGTGGATCGGTTAGGCATGGAGCCATCCACCACCCCGTACTCTCTCCCAACGCTATAGCCGGTTAGTACCTGTGCTGCTTCAGCTGTACCATACTCACCCCCTTCACCCTGTAAGATAAAAGCCGTTCCATCGTACACCACTGTGTACACCCCGCCCTGCACCAACGGAGGGTTATTGCCGTTTGGCTTTTTGATGGACTTAGCTCCCAGGCCGTTGACGTTGAGTGTAATCGGGCCGGAGGTAGCGACATGAATCTTGATAGACAGCCGGATTCCAGTGACTAGGGCAGTTGTGGAAAAGGATGATATTTGAACGTAGAGATTCGGTACTGTACCGGTGGTGACGGCATAAGCAACCGTACCCTGAATAATCGCATCAGGGATAGTATTTAAAGATAGATCGCCGTTTGCATCAAGAAAAGCTAATCCGTTTGCAACGTTATACATACTGCTGTTCGGAATATTAACCCATGCTCCCCATACATTTGCTACCCGTCTCCTGATCCATTCGGGAGGAGTTCCGGCGGATGTTAAATTTATCGCTCTTTGCACCACATAGCTGGTGCCGTCTGTATTGCCAGAATGAGTCTGGACTATAATGTGGAACCATGCGCTGGAGTCTCCGGGAGCATTGACAAGGCTCTGTGCTGAGTAGAATCCTGTTGTAAGAACAGTATTTAGATCGGTTCCCCCGGCTAGGACTAGTGCTTTCCCATCATCTTTGGTGAGGCTGTACTTCTGAACTGCGTCAGGAACTGCCGTCAGTAGGATATCCCCGTTTGTATCCAGTCCGGCATACCCTCCGGCAACATTTTTGGTACGAGTGGTTTCAATTTCATACCAAGCCCCATATAATCCGTTGTAATTGCTCCGAACGAACATTCTCGGAGAGCTTACTAGATAAGTCGTTAAAAGCTGTGTCACACCATCTCCCACATTCCTTAAAACTTTCAAGGCATACGACACACCTGCAACCTCGGCAGGCATATTTATGTGAGTTGCAGCAGAGGCGTTGCTTACAGCGTAGTACTCTCCTTCCGTCAGCGTGTTTAAGTCCATAGTATTGGCTAACTGTGTGGCTTTCATGACGGTCTCTTGCCAAGCTCCCCAGATACCGCCATTTCCGCCACCTCTGGTAAATGTTCTCCTCCCCGCTCCATAAGTAGTCAGCCTTTGAATTGTATTTGTAGTGCTGTCTGCTAGCCTGATTACCTCTAAAATACCGGAATCAGTATAGCCGATAGGTGCATCTGATGGGGTGCTTGGTATATAGTAGTAGCCTGGAGTGGTCAAGTTATTTAATGTGCCTGTATACCTCGTAGCCCATCCACCATCCTCAGTCAGCTTGTACTTCTGAATGGTAGCAGGCAGTGCTGAACCATTGGCAACCCCTAACTTCAGGTTATCAACCTTTGCCTCAATATAATCATCGGCAAAGTCCTGCAGATCATTATTCTGCCGTATCTCCGCGACAGCCTGGAGAACATCCGAGACCGCGCCGCCCAGGCCAGTCCGCCATGTGGCTGCTGTCTCGGTGACATTGGCGGTGAGGGCGTATTTGTCGAGGGCGATGTAAGTTACGTAGTAGGTCGCTGATGGGTCATAGTAGGCTACGGGGATGCCCATACGCACGCCGTTATCTGTCCCGACAACACCTATCGCATTTACAGCCCATACCCTTGGTATCGCCTCACTGCCCGCATAAACCTCTACAAATTTCCCGCACCGTTTTGACGTTTTTGACGCAACATAAGGTGAGTCACTTCGATTTATCTCCCAGTAGTTGGCACCAGAATTAAATACAGGGGTAACCTTTTCTCTCTGAATAACTCCGGTCTCGATATTAATTTGGTTCCCGCCCGGGTGCAGCGTAATGCTCCCCTCAGCGTTTGGAATCGGCACCGGAGCTGCGGCAGAAGCAAGCACGTAATCCAGCGTAGCCCATGCCGTCCAGCCCGGGGCTTTATTGGCGGCTACATAGGTTGAAGTATTCGTTGCCGGGGCGCTGCCGTCCAGGATAGCCACCCAAGATGAATAGGCTGATCCATCGTTTGCTGTTGCCTTCCATCCATTCATGAGGGCCTTGATAGCGTTATTAGACGGATTAATTGAGTCCGACCACCCTGTTTTGCTATGCGGCAGCGATAAGTATAAGCTCCCGCCATTGGTGGGATATATATTGGCGCAATCATCAGAGGCGCTAGTCTCTTTAAATTGAGATGTAAATCCATCATATTTGGTATACAAGCCGCTCAAAATAACAGCATTAGGATAATTCGTATGCATGGCACGATGGAATCCGGGATAACCTCCACCATACGTCCAAGCAAGCGCCCCATCCAGAACGATACCCTTTTTTATACGCTCCACATACATCCACTCCGTACCCTGCGAGTACACACTATCCCGCACATCCCCGATCTGCCCAAGCGTGACCGGGAGGATAACGGACTGCGGCTCTGCTGGCGTGAATGAGGTGGCTGCGCTGCCGAGTTCAAGCTGAATGTTCTCATAACGCTTTGTTTGGACAGCAGCCGTTGCAACCGATCCATAGGCAAAAAGGATAATTTCAGTTTCAGCACCCGAATTAAAACTGAAGCTTTTGGAGCCAACCCCTCCTAATCCTGTAATATTACTCACTCCATTATCGCTACCTTTTCTTACGCTAAGGGAAGGTAAGTCAGGTCCTGATACATTAGTCAAAATTGCAGACAAAGTGTACACGGTGTTAGGAATAACCTGTATCCTGCTTGTTGCAGCGTAGTTGTAGCCGGCCACTGTGCCGGAATTCACAGTAATGGAGTTAGTGGACCTATCTTCAATTAAAGTGGCCCCGTTAACTGTATTGGTCATTGATAAAACAGATACACTAGCTGCATTTTTTCCTTGCTTTGTGACGGACACGCCCTGCACGTGCTGCTTGCCTGAAACATGTGGGAAATATGAATCAATCGCGGCTCCGGTGATTGTTGCACCAATGGCCGCATACTCCGCTGCGGTGACTTCATACATCCGTATGTCATCGAAATACATATAGTTAACCATTGCCCCGCCCGCACCGACCAACAGCCTGAAGCCGTTGCCCACCAGTGTATTACCTGGCGGAATCTTCAGGTAGTAAGTCTGCCAGCTTCCCACGGGAACCGATGCTCCCAGGTAGACATTATACTTCGGTGTAAAAGTTCCAATGTCCCGCAGACTTACCTCTTGATTGCCGTTGGTATACGTCTCCACAAATACCGCGAATGCTAAGACATATTGTTTGGTTGCTTCCAGAGATGTGGTGAAGTCTCTGTACACATAACTGCCCTTACTCGCATTCGGCACAGCCTTGAAGGAGTAACTACCAGATCGCTTTTGAGTGGAAGACAAAATGACCGGCTCGCCGCTAGATTGGGTCCACCCCGCCAAACTCTCTGCGTCCCCATAGATTGCCAGCACGTTATTCCGCGTCACTCCCTGAACCGTCAGGTCCAACTCGCTGCCGTTCTGGTCCGCTTGGATTATCGATGTGCCCGGCCCCAGAGTCTGGGTCAGGTCTACCCGACCTACCTTTGTATCGGTGTAGGCAATAGCAGCAGCCTGCGCTGCATCTGCCTTAGATTGAGAGCCTATAACCGTTTCAATCTGCTGCCCGCTCTTTGTTTTCGTATCATCTGAGATAACCTGCACTGCTATTGGCAAGGTTGTTGGTGATCCCGTGTAGATACTCCCCTGCACCCAATCTTTAGCCCCAAGTGGTCCGTGATGCTTAACGTGGGTAGTATAGTTGTTCCCTGCACTAGTTCTTGCTTCCACTGTTACGGTCCATTTACCCTCTTTCCAATACACATCTGAGATTGACAACTGCCCTCTAATAGCGCCAGAAACCTCGGTATATTGTGAGCTTTGACGGTTAATGGTGCCCGCAGTGCTACCCATAACATCCATCCGCTTTGTCAATCTACCTTCAGATGAAGAGTTACCCCAAGCCCCAGTTACTGTCACCTCAATAAATCCAGACATGACGGCTGGACCAAATGTGTAATCTATCTTCTGATTAGCGGTACCATTAACGGTTTGGAATGAGAACACCTTTTCGATGTACTGCTCACTGCCTCCAAGTCTCAACCCTTGGCCCACTACCAGCGATGCATTGTCTAAAGCAGCCACCCCGTTCGCAACATTCCTCTGCGAAGAAGGAATAGCCCCGGCGATTGCCGTCCGATCCGCTGCCGTCAGATGCCGGGTGGCATCGTCCGCATGTGCTTTTGCAGCCTCCAGTGTTGTGGCCGGAGCAGTCCGCCAGGAAGACTTGCCTGTGATGGATTTGACCGTGTTCGCCAGCCAACCCAGCAGATTGGTAATAGTGCCGCTATCTCCTGTTGGTGCCGTAGTATCTGAAATCGTCCGGCTCCCAATAACCGTATCCGTTGCTGAGCTTCCCCCGCCTGCCCCCGCAGTGATCCCAGCCAGTTTAGTCTTTTCGGCTGTGGTGTAATCATTCGCTGATAATCCCTTGCCTGATACTTTATCCACTTTGGCAGCTTCAACATTATTGAGCTCAGACTTCTTCGCAAACACCAGCGACTCATCAATGACCGCCGTAATATTGGCGGCTGTGCCTACTACTACGACACAATCGAACGTCTTCTCGATAATGTCTGATCCGCCGCCTGGCGGAATGTAATCTGCGGTTACTCCGGCATTAGCGTAGGCGTAGAGGATTTCCCCCGCATCCGGGTCTTGTGCGAAGACTCCCACTTCCCGCCAGTAAAATCCTGTAGAGACATCCGCGTTCCGCAGCACCGAACCAATAATCGCCTTATTAGGCGGCTGTGTAGTTATTCGTGTAATCGGCAAACTGATCTTTTGCGAAATCAGTCCATTCATCGCCGGAACAGCCTGTCCTGTAAGTGAACCGTCGCCTACAGCAATGCGGGTATAATTCAACTTGCCCCCCGCTTGGGCCTTTCCCTGCAGCACAAGACCTTTGTTGGTCAGTGTCATGCCTCCAAATACTGCCACATGATTCCCTCCCTATATCTTAATGTGTTCCCCAAAATGTAAAAAGCCGCCAAAGTAAAGAGGCAGCTGCTCCGCTTGTGAAATAGTGACGCTATCCAGTACAGCAGACAACCGCTTCACTGCATCAACAGCGGCGATAAACTCCTGTGCCCGTGCAGCAGTCACATCAGCATTATTGGTGACCACCCGAAAATGACAGGGGTCTCCCCCATATTGCCACCATTCTTCGACTGCACCCTGGCCAAACAGGATGGCGATCAGATCTTCTACTGCACCTGCAGTACCTTTGTGTCTGTGAAAGGGTATTGCATTTTGAATCAGTAGCCGCTTCTGTTCAACAGGCAGAGCTGGATCATAATACGGTGGCTTGAATTGCCAGGCCAGCTCATCCGTTTCCGCATCTGTCCATTCCGCTGACCGGCCAAAAATATTCAAACCGGCGATCATAGCATTCGTCTCTTGTAACTGTATATCTAACGCAGCCGCAGCCGCAGCCATGGCAGGGTCCTTACGAATGGGAAGCGGCAGCAGATCGATCAGGCTTAAAGTCTGGATATTAATCATCTGCCAACCCTCCGTAAGTCATTGCCGTTGTGCCGGCCAGAGCCACTTGGGTTGCGGACATGGTTTTATACACGGGCTCTGTCACTGTCACCCGGAGTGCCCCAGCAGCCATAACACGGGATATCAGCTCTGACGGGTTGATATCCCGGCCAAGCTTGGAGCGCTGCCATAGCTGATAAGCAGCAACAGCTGCCGATACTGCCGCCTGGATACCCGGAACCTCAGCAGCCCGGCTGCGGCTAATATAATAGACCAGCGAAGTATTGTAACTGATTGGCTGCGGTGCACTCACGGTTACTAGATCGGTAAGCGGCCGGATTCCCCGGTCTTCCAAAGTCTCAGCAATAGAATTCAGGACATCCTCGCTTGGAATCCCCCCCTCTGCCAGTAACGGAACAACGGTAACACGCCCGGGTGCCGAAGAGTAAGCATGAACATCCTTAATTGCCGGGGAAGCGGACTTAGCCCAGAATTCATATGCTCCCTGAGGCCCCGCCGTTGAGTACGATTCCGGCGCATGGCGGATGCGTTCCTTGAAGGCTTCATCCGTCTCAGCAGCAGCTCCGCCAGAGCTGGTAGTTAGATTACTTACAGACTGGACAAAAGGCAGCGGGTCCATTTGAACATTAATCTGCCCCGGCAAGAACCCGTTCCCTGTTGTCCCCGATTCGGAGCATTTTGCCTTAATCATCCCCGCAGTCTCTCCTGGAGGAATCTCCAAGTACTCCATGGTTATAAAATATATCGAACCCTTACCGCCCTGTACTCCGACGCGTGTCCCTGCTGGTATCGAAGTTGCTGAAGCCAGCGGGATCGATAAAACAAACTGAAGCGTAACGATTGCCGCCGATGCCTCTAACCGCTTCGCTCCCTGAAAAGCCCCCATGTGATCCAATAACGTGCCTGAGGCATAGCGCAGCAAATTTCCTTTGGCTGTCTGATTGATCAGCACCTTCTGCTGGATAATCACAGCTGCGAGCGAAGACAAAAAAAGCCGCACCGGATCGGCAGGCTGTAAAGTGCGTCCGGCAAGGCCTTCATACACTGTGATTACATTTTGCTGTATGGCTGCTGCATCCTCCTCTGAAAAGCGGATATCCGGTAATTCTGCATATTCCAATTCCTACTCCTCCTCTGCCAGGCTATATTTCAGTACAACGGCCAAACTGCCTGTAAGCTGCTCTTCTATATCCTTATGAAAAGAAACATCGGCCACTATCGCACGCGGCTCCTGCTCTGTAATGGCTGTGATGATCTCTGCCGTCAGGCGGGATTCTGCGATATATGCCGGTTCATCAATAATTGAGTAGTCCAGGCCAACTCCCCGGGCCAACGGTGCACTCCCAAGCGGAGTAGCAAGGATCATTCTTATATTCTGAGCGACTTCCTCTTCTACCGTTGCCGGGCTAAAATCAATTAGGGCGGGCTGAGTCATATCAATGGTATATATCATTTCACATACTCCTCAAGTGAGATCGTGACCTGTGCGTCCAGCACATTGCCGATGCTATCCAACCTGTTCCAATCCTGCGACAAACTGCTGATGACCCATAGCCCAACCCCCACATTCTTACGCCCTATGATTAACGGCATCGCCTTGCCGGCACGGTCCAGCTCGGTAAGCCTGTCTAACTCTTTTCGCGGATTAAGGCCAAGCGCCGCCGAGAAATGAACGGAGAAAGAAACCGAATCTGCCCCCGGTCCAAGGAATTCCTTCTTGGGCTTCTTGCCGATAATGTCATGCTGCGCCCACCGGCTGGAGCTGCTGCGTTTGAATTCATCTATGGTACGAATAGCGCCTTCAGCAACGACAAATACCACAGGGCCCAGGCTGCCAATCTTATTCATTTTATAATCTTGCTTCTGCTCTTTACTGCCCTTATTACTCATCCGGTTCTGCCTCCTCCATCATGAACTGAGCTGGCAGACAGCTTGCCGGTAACCGTCAAGTCTCCCTCGATCCGCACCCCGCCGGTTGCCTTAACATTCAGCTTCTGGGCTGTTCGGTCGTAATAGACATAGCTGCCATCCTCGAACCATACCCCCCGCTGATCCTGGGTACCGGAAGGCTGACCATCATCCGCAAAATAGGTTCCCAAACAGATGCCAGCGGAACGCGCATGATTCAAAAAAGCACACACGACCCGCTCTCCCGGCAACGGTACTGCATTGCCTTTTCCCCAGCCGCCCGGTGTTAGAACCGGTAACTCGCCGGAAACCATATCATCGCGGTCTGCAAAAGTAACCCTGACACTTCCGGCTGCCGGATTAGCTGTAGATACCCTGCCAATAAGTATCACCATTCACCACCCCAATACTTTACGAATGTCCAGACTGGTTGTGTATCCGCTGCTTCCAATTGAGTGCCTTGCTGATTCAACAATGTATTTGCCGTCAAACCGCTTCCAGCCTTTGATATTAATTGTGAGTCCGGCAGCCATCCGTAGATCTCCCATAAGCGAGAGAGTCCCTTTGGCGCCCTCTTTATTCTTTTCGCGAAGCCTTTTACGGGCCAGCCGCATCGCATCTGCCTGCGAGTCAACCTGTTCATTAATCTTAAGTACAGGGCCGCTCTTAGGTGCGCCTAGAGGGGTATACGTAGCCTTGAGAGGCTCTTTGCCCTGTGAGGGAGTATACGTCACTGTACATGCCCGGAAAGCTGCATAGGCAGTATTGTAAGCGAAGCTGTAATCCGTCACATTGTCCTCCCCGCGCACAATCGTGGCCACCGCTTCTTTTTGTTCATATTCTTGTTCATCAAAAAGTACCAGGCTTCCAGAAGATACTTTAATCGCGATGCCTTCTTGCGTAGCTGTGTTCAGCAAAAAGGCCAAGTCCGACACCTCCGACTGCTCCAGCCGGTCATAAGAGGGGTTGTCCTGAGCCTCATAGATTAATTTGAGCTTCGCGCGTTTGGCCACTTGGGCAGCTACTGTTTTCAGATTGGTTTTCTCCCAGCTGCGTGAGCTGCGCTGCATCCGAATCTCGGAGGTCACGGGAAGCGAGACCGCCTTAATCGAGATCGTGTCAGGAGGACCGCTAAAATCAATACTGTCTACCTCAAAGGTGCCCAGTGGCAGCTTCTTGATTTCCCCCGGCTTATCCCAGTTGACCGTACGGATGGCAGCAATTAGTTGATCGCCTTCAACCGGTGACCAAGGCCCCTGCCAATTGTGCCCCCTGTCCTCCAGCGTGACTGTAAGATCATCCAAAGAACCTGAGGCAGCATCATTATACTGAAAGTCTGTCAGCGATTTAGTGATATCCTCCGTAACATCCTTTCCGTTATAGCGCAATTCCAGTACCGCTCTGCGTGCGTCCTGCATAATTTCCATATGCTTTACTCCCTTCGCCAGGGAGGCAGTGAGCTGGATATGTCTGTGGGCAGGTCTGGTACATTCAGTACAATATTGCCTGCGAATACACTGACAGCAGCATGTGCCGGATTAGCATTCAGGAGCAGCGTCAGGAAACGGGCATCTCCATATATTTTAAAAGCAATCCCATCCCACATATCGCCTTGTACAGTTCTATAGATCATTGGAAGCTCACCCGCCTCTGTTGCACTAGCATCGACTTGAACCTGCGTTCAAATCCGTCCTCTGTCTGCCTTAAAGCCTCCCGCACCTGTTCAGCTACAGATGTATCGCCACCCTGAAGAGTTACACTAGGCGCCCAGGTTACATGAATATCCCCATTGTTAACGGAATTGTTATTATATCCCATCAAATCATTTGCCTTCTCAAGCAAAGACCTCGACCGGGGCTTGCGGTTTAAGGGAATGGCGATTTCAGGGCCAGCCTCACCAAAAATAGAGGGAACGTATGCGATACCGCCTTCAGCGTATTCTGCAATGGTTGGTCCGCCATAGAGCGGGTGGTATGATTTCTCTTTCGGTTTGACACCTTCTTTGCCTTCTCCCCCTGGAACTCCAGTAGCATTCGGGACTTTCCCTATCTGCTCCCAAATAAGCTGCAAATTCACTTTCATTTCAGTAGGCAGCTTATCAAGTGCAGCGTTAAGAAGCATCACCTTATCCAGAGCCTGCCTGAATCGCTCTTGTTCAGCAGCAGACATATCCTTGTACTTGGCTGCTTGCTCTTGCAAGGTACCACCAAGATCAAGTTCAACTATTTTTTTCTGAGTATTATAATAATTTACCAGTCCATCTTCTGCCTCTTTCCTATCACTATCTGTTTTCTTAATTTGGGTATTCTTTTTATTAATGGATTCCTCCATTTTAGAATAGTCATCTTCAAAGTGATCTATTATTGTATAATCTTTCCCAGTCACTTGGCTTGCTTTTTTAGAAAACGCTAAAATTTTCTCACCTTTTTGATTAGGATCGAGATCACTATATTCTATTTCGTTGTACTCCTCCATAAGCACGACATAGTCCCTATACTTTACCTTCATCTCCTCATAGGCGGCACTTTGATCTTTAAGATCCTGAGTCAGCTTTGAATAGTTATTTTCTAATTCAGGCAATTTGGCTTGTGCAGTAAGGGCCTCATGTTCTAGTTCACGACGTCCCATTTCTTCTCGGGCTTTGGCAATATCTCCGACAAGACCCATCTGTTCTCGGAATTTATCATTCTTGGAGCCTTCAGCAGACAGAATATTCGGATTCATATCGATAAGTTTCTGCTCTACATCCTTCAGTTTTCGTCTGGCTTCTAACAATTCATCAGCAGGAGTTTTTGCATCCTTAATCTTCCCTGTCAACCGGTCATGCTCAGTGATTAGATTCTGGGTCTTGGAATTAGCCTCCTCAATCGCTGAATAATTAGCATAGGATTCACCCAGCACATCCCCCATATTCAAAAGCTCCTGGCGCGCATCCTCCTGATGCTTTTTGAAGGCAATGACACCGGCTGTGACCAGTCCGACACCGGCAATAGCGAGACCTACGGGATTCGTCAGCAATCCCAGTGCACCCGCAAATCCTCCAGCCGCTCCGCTGGCCCCGCTGGCCGCCTTGATGATCTTCGAGAACTCCTGAACAATCTTCACAGTCTTGGTTGCCAGCACTGCAGTAGGGGCTGCAAGACCTATAACCATCAGCACTTCTTTGTTGTCTGACGCCCAGCTAGTCAGCCCCTGAAGCGCAGGCATCACGCTCTCTCCCAGAGGAACCACTAGACCGGACATCAACTCCCGCCCTATAGCTGCGAACTGCTCTGTTAACGTATTGTCCTTAATCGCAGATACTTCATCCATCGTCTGCCGGGTCATATCAAACTGATGCCGCGTCTGGCCCAGCGACAACACTGCTTTATTTCCTATCTCCTCAAACTGAGCCCCGAATATAGCGCTGGCAAGGGCCGCTTGATGAACCGGATCTTTAACTGCTTTTAATTTCGCAATCACCTGATTCATGGCATCCTTGCCGGTCATGGACCCGTCTGCCAGCCCTTTGAAGATTTCATCCCCGCTGCCCATTGTTTTGCGCAGTTGAAGCATGGCCTTGCTCGCCGAATCTCCCCCTGCCTTCAAATCCTTGACCAGGGCAACAGCTCCATTCTTCCCGGCCACTTTCACTAATTCGCCGAATTCCTTCGACTTCGTCCCACCGCTTACAAGCGCAGCACTGAATTGATTCAGCTGCTCAGGAGCAAATAACTCATAGACTGCGGCCTTTGTGGAATCTGAGCCCTCTTTCACCGTTGAGCTGAATTTCTTCACAACCCCGGCAAGACCCTCAAGGGAATCCCCCCCATTGTCCATGCCAGAGCTTAATAATTCAAACATCTCGTCAGCAGAATACCCCATCTTTTTGAAGTCCGCGCTGTACTTCTCTACGGCACTTAGAAGCCCGCCGGATGTATTCATCCCCTTCTGCGCACCTTGAGCCATCAGATTATAGGCCTGTTCTGAAGAGATGCCGAATTTTTGCATCATCGCGTCAACGGCTTGTACAGAGTCTGGTATATCCCCCTTAAAAACATCGCGATACGTCATAGCTGTCTGGGTGGTCTTCTCCAGCTCATCTCCGGTTTGACCCAGAACTTGCTTCACCGTTCCAACCGCGTCACCGATATCTTCGAAGTTTTTACCGTAATTCTGACTGTACAGGTTATCCGAGATTTCTTTCATTCCGCTCATTTCAGCGGCGGTTAATCCGGTTGATGCCTGAAGCTGCGCCATTGCCCCGGCAGAATCATTCACAGCCGTCCATACGGCTTTTAGGGGTTCAACCGCTTTAGTCAGCATGGAGAAATCCACTTTTTCGAAAGCAGCCTTAAGTTTGTCACCAAGTTGTTCGGCTTCGTCGCCAGCGTCCTCAGCATCTCCGCGCAGTTGATCGAAGTAGCCCGCCCTGGCCAGCTCCTTAAGCACGTCTTCCAAATCCTTAATTTGCTGTTCCACTTCCTCGACAGAGCGGGGAACATTTGGATTCACCAATACATTCAGCCGGACAATAAGCTCACTGATGCTGCTTGGATTGCCTGAACCTGAACCTGCCATAGGTTACCTCCCTCCTTTAATTCTCGCCACCCGCTCTGCCCAATCCCCCAGTTCCTCAACAGGCAGGCCGAGAAAATAGGGGATTGGAGTGTGGGTAAGCATGGCCAAAGAGACGGCGATGTCTTTGATCCCATCGCCGTCTCCGCAGCCTACAGCAGCAAAAAACTTTGTGCCTGTAAGGTCAGTTTTGTGAAATCCTTAGCGGGCAGAGCTTTAATCAGCCCCACATGAACACCAGCAGCCCTGGCCACAATATAAGCCTGATAAGCTTTATTGGTCTCTTTAATCAATTCTCCACCGGATTGACGGGCAGATTCCATCTGATATTGCCGGTCACAGGTAAGGATGTCCTCGCCGGTTAACTTGTCAAAATCAATACTCAGGCTTTCAAACGTATCGCCCTCAAAGTTAACGGGCCGGGCGAAAGTGTATACTTCCGCTCCGGTCTCCTCCAATTCTTTTGTTCCCATCGTGCACTCTCCTTATAGACCCAGATTCTGTTTGGTAGCCGCAAGGTAATCGACATCGTATACTTTATGAATGTAGTTATACTTATCAATTTCCAACACCTGAACACCATCCAGCGTGACCTTCAAATAGTTAACCGAGAAGTTGTTGGTGGTATCCATTGCGGCTCCAGTCTCCAGATTACCAAGTGTCAAGCCGAGCGGTCTCGCCCGAACGGTAACCTTAAACGGCACCTCGCGGTATTCACTTGTCGCGGTATCGAACGTCTGAATGGAAGCACGCAGATCCAACGTGTGGACCTTTGGTGCCAGTAGAGAGGCTGCTGCCTTCTCGATCGTGCGCCATTTAAGCGCCAGACTCATCGCTCCCGTGTACCCTGGGGAAGGTGCCGCCATTTCTCCTGCAATCCCGCCCCCTTTGATTGTATCTACCAAGTAAGTAATTTCCGGCAAGGTCGCGGTTGCTGTTCCCAAGTAATCGACGGCATTCAAGTACACCGAATAATCAATAACCCGTTCTGATCTGTTTGGCATTATTGCTCCTCCTTCTACGCTACCAGCGCAGCCAAGTATGTTGTGTCGTATTCAAGCAGGAATGAAATTTCCTGTGCCGGTCCAGGCGGCGTAAGATGCAGATGGAATGTAATTTTACCGGCCATCAGATCTGTCACCGGATTCTCGGATTCATTGAACTCTACCCGACCGCCCAACAGTGCTCCCGATGCCGTCAGGCCATTCAGCCAAATGTTAACTGAATCCGTAACCGCGGCTACCAGCCGCTTGTTCATCGGGTCATCCACCTTCTGCATATAGGTCAGAATCAGACTGTTGCTGATCCAGTTGAACATCCGGCGGACCGGAATAAAGCTGTCTTTAGGATCGGTTACGCCCGGATAGGCAGCGGTGTTGTTCCCCCAGCTCTTCCAGCCGCTTGTTCCCAAATTAAGTGCTGTTACAATGCCTGCACTGTTCAGGAAGCTGGCCTGATCAATCCCGAGGAATTGGTTTGTCCCGTCAGACAATGCAGTGCCGTCCGCCTGCAAAGATTTATTAGAAGGGGATACAAAAGGAATGCCGCCATTACCCGCATCGGTCGCGGCAATAAGGCCGGCAAGCTGGGTGGAGAAATGATATTTCTTACCCCCAAGCGTCAGCATCGGGTAAGCGGCAACTTGCAAAGCACCCGTGTAACTATTGTTGGCTTTCCATGTACCGGCGTCTGTGTAAGACCGGGAGGGATCAATATCCGTCAGCGCAATCGCCTTGAAATTCCCGTTGATATTTCCGGCTTTCGCCTTCATCACTGCAGCAACCGCAGGCAAATGCGACCAGCCCGGAGCCAGCAGCAGATCCGGAAGGATACCAAAACGCGGATAAGCTTGATGAACCAGCTCAAAACCGGTATATTCACCGGAAGATGTTACGCCCCCAATGATATCCTCAGCTTTTACAGCATCAGGGTCCAGCTTGTCATATCCAATAGAAAGCTGATCAATACTGGATGCAATTGCACCAGAAGACTTCGTTGTGACTAACACATGTCCATTCTCATCAAAAGCAGCTGTGTAATCCTTACCGGATATATAAGTAGAAGTACCATCTGAAGATTTAACAATCAGTGTCGGCAGTAGTACCCCATCAGCCTGCAAAGTTGCCAGCCGGTTACTGACAACTACCGCTGCTGGAGCAACCGTTGTTTTGTGGATAGCCGGGTCAAGCACATTGACCAGGATCATAGGAGCTCTCTCGTACAAGGCAAAATGAGAATACACTAATTCGCTCAGCGTATATTTTGACCAGTCTTCACTATATCCCAGAGCCGCAACGGCTTCCGCGTAGCTATACACAAGCACAGGAGTATTAACAGGTACAGCCGCCGTTGCCATATGGAGGGGAGCTGTACCTACTGCAAAAGGAATACCGCTTGTTGCTTTTGCCGGAGCCAGAACCGAAGTTGATTGTTCAATAATGCTTACACCATGTTTAAATGACATTGATTAGATCCCCTTCCCTAAAAGCCTTTGATAGACTGTATATTCTGCGGTTCCTGCTTGAAGAATGCGCTCCTGCACTGCGGTCATTTCCTCAACTGGTACAATCAATTCAGCCACATCCGGCTGTTCAGCCATTAGGGGCGTTAAATAAGATGGAATGCCCGACCGGAATACGGCCGCTTGCAGCAGTTGGCCGCCACGCAAGTTAGGACCCAGATAAATTTGTATGGGCTCCTGCCCGGTTTGAGGTTGGTCATTATTTTCAATAGAATTCACAATACTACCTCCTGTCGAATTTGGGGCAATGCCCAGGTTGTTGTAAGTTCGCCCCTCCACACTGCTGAAGGGTGCTCTTCGTCAAGCTTCCATGTCCAAACGGCGTCCAAACTGAATTTCTGTTCAAGAACTCTCTGGCGCAATAGCAGGATACGTACCCGCTCCATTAGATTTAGCAGCATAATCAAGCCTGTATCCTCTTCGGAATGGGTTCCAAATTGAAGTTTAATTTGAATTTTCCCTTGCCCAGAATCTCCTTCTCCTTCAGCAGGCAGAATCATAATTACCGGATAGTCCAGATTTACAGTGGTATCCGGCAAAAGATAACCTAGCAGCACTGGGGGAACAGGCTGCGTATCATCCGCTAATTCATTTTGCAGAAATTTCTGGATTGCCATAATTAACAGCGTAATGGTCACTTTCGCCCTCCTTGTATTTAGGACTCATTTCTGAACCGTGCGGGTCGCACGTAACGGATTCATGATGATTAACCTCCCTTCTATTTATTAGGGGCTTTCACTAGACAAACCCATTATTCATATTTCGTGCAGTGTGCTTCATCTGAGAAGTGAACCAAATTCGTCCATTACGGAACTGATCTTTTTTTGCGCACGCTGGATATACTCACTTACACTGCCCGCCGAAATCATGAGCATTCCAGCAATAGCAACATGCGAGAATCCTTCACCGTTAGCCAGCATATAACACTCTCGCTCTCTTCTGCTAAGCAGCCCAAGGATATAGTCCAATTGATACTGTTCATCTTCTGTCAGTCCTTGTGAAGGGATCGCTTTGAAGTCGCAGGTGAAGTTCTGCATACGAATAGGCTCTAAAAGAATTTCCCGCTCATAACCAGCACGGCGTTCAATTCCCCGCTTATTTCCCGGTCGCCGGCCATGGCTCAGCCAATCAATCACATATTTACAGTCACTAACCATCCCGGCGATTATCTTTTTATCATCCTCGTCTGCAACTCTGTATAACCGCTCTACACTTTTTAATGAAATCTGGTATTCCGGAAGCATTCTTTGTACTAAATCAGAATTTTCAAATACCATGTGCTCCTGTTCGATAATACTCATCTTTATCCCTCATTCCTGTTAAAATATCGATAATATACTCAATTTCGTATTTTTAGATCATAATATGCTCAATTTCGCATTATGTCAAGACTTGTTTGCCTAAAAATACGAATATGCATATTTACAATTCGCATTAAAGCTTCTACAATAAAGGTAAATAATACGAAGTAGCGTATATACCGATGATTATGGGGAGGGGCTACATGTGCAGCGGGCTGAAGTCTTAAAGAGGTTAATTGAAGAAACCGGCCTGAACACAAAGGCTTTTTCAGAAAAAGCGGGGATTCCTTATACGACACTGAGATCCATCTTAATGAGAGGTGTAGGAGGAGCTTCCGTCGATAATGTCCTTAAGGTTTGTCGTGCTCTAGGCATAACTGCTGAAGAAATGGAGCGTCTTGCATTTGGGTCTAGCGAAGTGGAGGGCGCATCACCAATTCCTGAGCTTTCTGAATTTGAAGCCTTTTTAAGCAATCCCGAGCATGGACTGTTCTTCAAGGATTATTTAGATGCACCAGAAGAACGTAAACGGGAAATGTTAACGTTTTGGCATTTTATTAAAGATCTTGAAAAGAAAAAAGCAGAATCTTCAGACAACATTAATTAATATGTGCAGGAAAATCGTGGTTTCAGCCAACGGGCTGATTCCTCATATCTATATATACGAACATACATTCCCACTCGGAGGTTTCATATGTTTATTCACTATAAAAAAACACATTTAGAAAATTTCGTAGAAAATCTCTATATAAATCATTCCATTCTCCAACCTGAAGACATTACGATTTCCAGGCTTTCAGCTGAGCTAAATATACATACAGATTTTGCTCCTGTCCCAAGCCGTGCATACGAATCTTCATCGGGTCTGCGCTGTATATTATTGGACAACCGTTCTACACCAATGAAGCAGCGATTTGATTTTCTGCATGAATTATGCCACATGCTGAGACATGCCGGGAATCAGATGGTACTTCCTGTTCCTTTTATCAAAGCACAAGAAGAAGATGCTGAAAAGTTTGTTCTTTATGCCACAATGCCTTTTTTCATGATTCAGCCCTTTAATTTATCTGCAGATTACAATATAGCCATCCAGCAGATTTCTAAGATATTTGGGGTATCCAGAGATATGGCAAAAATACGCTTCGATCAAATATTGCGCCGTGAGTATGAGGGTGAAATGTTGCCTAGGGGTTACGAGGAGTATAAATCATCTCATTCTGGTCAACCGATTTTAGAGGCTCATATAGATAAACCTGTAATCTTTGCTTATTACGATCCCTATAGCACCTTGGATGGTCCCGATCAGCTTATTGTCTGTCTGGATCAGAGAACATTGTCCACTCAGCATGAATGGATCGTCCCGATGGAAGAACGGTTTCAGGAGATAGAGCTGGATGCATTAAAAAATATTGCGCTTGAGTCAGCAACGAGAGGGGATTTAATTTGCTTCGATGGTCAGCTTACTTTACAAATTCATCAGCTTGTTTATCGTTACGGATTAACTAAAGGGAATTTTGTATTACAGATGCGGGACATCGAACAGATCCTCGAAGCAGATCAGAGTACGATACGAAGATTTCTGTGAATTTCTGCGCAAGGCAAAATTTAATACGGCACGCAAAGATAAAAAAGCTCCTGACCATAAAGGCCAGGAGCTTTCATTCCTTGAGAACATGGAAATCTTAACGTTTCGAGAACTGTGGAGCGCGACGAGCAGCTTTGAGGCCGTATTTCTTACGTTCCTTCATACGTGGGTCACGTGTCAGGAAGCCGGCTTTCTTCAGCGTACCGCGATATTCAGGGTCTACTTTGAGCAATGCACGGGAGATCCCGTGACGGATTGCGCCAGCTTGACCGGAAATGCCGCCACCATGTGCAAGCACGATTACATCGTAGCTGCCCAGAGTTTCAGTCAGGTTCAAAGGTTGTCTTACGATCATTTTCAGTGTTTCAACACCGAAATATTCGTCCATCTCACGTTTGTTAATGACAATGCGTCCTTCACCCGGTACAAGGCGAACACGTGCTACCGAATGTTTACGACGACCTGTCCCATAGTATTGTACTTGTGCCATGAAACTGTCCTCCTTTATTCTTATCCGCGAAGTTCGTAAACTTCAGGTTTTTGTGCTGCATGTGGATGTTCAGCGCCTGCATATACTTTAAGTCTCAGCTTCATGTGATTACCTTGACGAGTCTTAGGAATCATGCCATGAACTGCGAATTCAATCATACGCTCAGGTTTGGTCTTGATCAGGTCTTCTGCAACAGTAACCTTCAAGCCGCCTGGGTGCATCGAGTGACGGTAGTATTTCTTGTTTTGCATTTTTTTACCTGTGAGGTGAATCTTCTCAGCGTTGATAACAATTACGAAATCACCGGTATCAACGTGTGGAGTGAATTGCGGTTTGTGTTTGCCGCGGATCAGGGCAGCGGCTTCGCTTGCCAAACGGCCAAGTGTTTTGCCTTCGGCATCAATGATGTGCCAATTGCGTTCAACTTCGTTCGGCTTCGCCATGTAGGTGGTACGCATGAATGTTTCCTCCTTGTTCTCGTACGAAAATCATCTGTTTCGTATATCTTGTTTCGCGATTGAATTACAATTTAGTGAGTTAAAAAACTTATTTGTTGGCATTTCCTTGATCGGGGCTGTGGGATAGCCATCAAGAAAACACAACTTTTATATTACAGTATAAACATGACAAGCGCAAGTGATTTTTAAACATTCAGTACTATTTTTATAAAAAATATAGTGCCGGCCGTTTAGTCTTCCGTCTCATCATATTCCACACTCCAGAGTGCCAGCCCCTTTGACACAGCCGTAGGTCCGGCTGCTGCACGATCACAAGCCGCAAGAATGGCAGGCATTCTATCTGCGCTGATTTTACCTTGCCCGACCTGCATCAGCGTCCCCATAATAATGCGCACCATATGCTGCAAAAAGCCACTGCCTGTAATATAGGTATGGATCACTCCCTGGTCTGGAGAGCCCGGGCGGCACATGCTGCGGTCAACTTCAAGATAAGCCTCATAAATGGTCCGCACATGCGAAGTCTTAGTGGACTTCCTGGAAGCAAACGAGGTGTAATCATGGGTACCCAGCAGTGCGTTTAGCCCCAGTTCCATCGCAGGAACGTTCAGCTTCATCGGATGATGATGCTGCCAGCGCCGCTGGAACGGGTCCGGGAACCGGTTGCCGTTAATCGTGTACCGGTAGGTTTTACGCTTCGCCCCTCTACGGGAGTGGAACGAGAGCGGAACCTCAGCGGCCTCTGTAACCACGATGTCCTGCGGCAGTCTGGCATTTAGAGCCAGGCACCAGCGCTCCAGCGGAATCTGGGAGGAGGTTATGAAGTTAAAAGGTTGGCCATAAGCATGCACCCCCGCATCAGTCCGTCCTGAGCCCGTGATTTTGAGCGTCTCACCGGTCAGATGCTGAATAGCATGCTCCAGCTTGTCCTGAATCGTATTGCCCTGAGGCTGGGTCTGAAAGCCATCATAGTGGGTGCCGTCATAATTGACTTTCATCAATAGATTGCGCATTTCATTCTCCTGTTGATCCATATACTTGATTTACTCTCAAAAAAAAGAGCCCCGGCGGGAGCTCCTTCTACTCTATACAAGGTGATTCCCGCGGTTATTTGCACGGCAGGGTAATATGCCCTGCAGTACAATAACGTTAAATACGTAAAGCGTACATCCGGAAATCATAGCTTGTGAAACTACGCGCGGTCTACCAGTTCAAGATAAACCATAGGCGCAGCATCGCCACGGCGAGGTCCCAGCTTCAGGATACGAGTGTATCCGCCTGGACGCTCTGTGTAACGTGGAGCAATGTCAGAGAACAATTTTTGGATTGCATCTTGTTCACCATCTACAGTCTCACGACGAACAAATGCAGCTACTTGACGGCGAGCATGAAGATCGCCCTTTTTCGCTTTAGTGATCAGTTTCTCAGCGATGGAACGAACTTCCTTCGCTTTGGCTTCTGTTGTCTGAATACGTTCGTATAGGAACAGATCCGTTACCATATCGCGGAACAAAGCTTTACGCGCGCTGGAATCACGGCCCAATTTTTGGTATGCCATTTGTTTTCCCTCCTTCACTCAAGTCTCAAGAACTCCGGGTACTATTCTTCTGTACGAAGTCCCAAACCAAGTTCCTCAAGCTTCTCTTGAACCTCTTCCAAAGATTTGCGGCCCAGGTTACGAACCTTCATCATATCTTCTTCAGTTTTCGTAGTCAGCTCTTGCACGGTATTAATACCGGCACGTTTGAGGCAGTTGTAGGAACGGACAGAAAGATCAAGCTCCTCGATAGTCATCTCAAGTACTTTTTCTTTTTTGTCTTCTTCTTTTTCAACCATAATTTCGGCGTCTTTCGCTTCATCCGTAAGACCTACGAACAGAACGAGGTGCTCGTTCAAAATTTTGGCTCCAAGGCTAACGGCTTCTTCCGGTCGGATACTGCCATCTGTCCAAATTTCCAGCGTCAACTTGTCGTAGTTAGTCACTTGACCAACACGGGTATTATCAATACCGTAATTCACACGTGAAATAGGAGTGTAGATAGAGTCAACTGGAATTACACCAATTGGCTGATCGTCGCGTTTGTTCCGGTCCGCTTGGACGTAGCCGCGACCACGGCCTGCAAAAATGCGCATGTGCAGTCTCGCGCCAGGTCCCAGCGTTGCAATATGAAGATCCGGGTTCAGGATCTCAACATCGCTGTCCGCACGGATATCACCTGCGGTAACGATGCCTTCTCCTTCAGCATCAATCTCGAACACTTTCTCTTCATCCGAATGAATCTTCAGAGAAAGAGCTTTAAGGTTCAGGATGATTTCCGTCACATCTTCCATTACGCCGGGAACGGTCGAGAACTCATGCAGAACGCCGTCAATTTGGACCGAAGTCACTGCGGCTCCCGGAAGGGAGGAAAGCAGTATCCGGCGAAGCGAGTTCCCCAGAGTCGTGCCATATCCACGTTCCAGCGGTTCAACTACGAATTTCCCATAGGTCCCATCATCATTGGCTTCTACGGTCTCAATCTTCGGCTTTTCGATTTCTATCACGAGTGTACCCCTCCTTCAAACGTCGCTCCTATATGAAACAGTCACCCCATCAGGTGTATCATGTAGTATGCCTAAACACCTATTATTAGCAGATGCGTCAGAATTATACCACAATCACAATTCTGATTGTACTAAACGCGGCGACGCTTCGGCGGACGGCATCCATTGTGAGGAACTGGAGTAACGTCTTTAATGAGGTTTACTTCAAGACCAGCGGCCTGAAGGGAACGGATGGCTGCTTCGCGGCCCGCGCCCGGTCCTTTAACCATAACTTCAACGGACTTCATGCCGTGTTCCATAGCTGCCTTAGCAGCTGTTTCGGCTGCCATTTGCGCTGCAAATGGAGTCGATTTACGGGAACCTTTGAATCCTTGACCACCGGAGCTTGCCCAGGAAATTGCATTTCCGTGGGGATCCGTGATCGTAACGATAGTGTTATTGAACGTGGAACGGATATGTGCCACGCCAGACTCGATATTTTTCCGGTCGCGACGTTTCGTACGTACGACTTTTTTCGGTTTAGCCATTGTCTCTTATCACCTCTTCTTATTTCTTTTTGTTTGCTACAGTACGACGCGGGCCTTTACGGGTACGAGCATTGGTTTTGGTACGTTGACCGCGAACAGGCAATCCACGACGGTGACGAACACCGCGGTAACAGCCGATCTCAGTAAGACGCTTAATATTCAAGGAAATTTCACGACGAAGGTCACCTTCAACCTTAACCTCTTTGTCGATCGTTTCACGCAGTTTGCTGACTTCATCTTCCGTCAAATCACGGACACGTGTGTTAACGTCAATGCCTGTTCCATTAAGAATTTTCTGGGAAGTCGTTTTACCGATTCCGAAAATATAAGTCAAGGCGATCTCAACGCGCTTATCACGTGGCAAATCCACTCCAGCTATACGAGCCATTTTACGCTACACCCCCTTCTTAACCTTGTTTTTGTTTGTGTTTCGGATTTTCGCAAATTACCATAACAGTCCCTTTGCGGCGGATGACTTTGCATTTTTCGCACATGGGCTTTACAGAAGGTCTTACCTTCATGTTAATTACCTCCTCAAAGTTTTGCGAAGCAAAACTTTTGTTGTAGTTCCCATCTATTTCCGGTAAGTTATACGGCCTTTTGATAGATCATAAGGCGATAACTGCACGACCACTTTGTCTCCGGTTAGGATACGGATAAAGTGCATCCGCAATTTCCCGGACACATGGGCAAGTATTTGATGACCGTTCTCAAGCTCAACCTTAAAAGTTGCGTTAGGCAACGGCTCAATAACCGTTCCTTCTACCTCAATGACGTCTTCCTTAGCCACAGTTAGTCTCCTTTCTCATTAGCACTTTTTCCAGCGGGCGCGCCATACTTCATCACTGCAAACCGCAGCTTTCCGTTGGTGACCCGGCCGGTTTCTTCCAAACTGTCTACAATCTCACTGCTGATGGAGGGTATGAGCTCCAGGTGCTGAATATTCTTCTTCTTTGGGCTGTCAAACTTACGTTTGTCCCCATCAGCAATATATACAAATCTGCTATCCACAACTGCGATAACAACGGCAGCCTCTCCGGCATCCTTGCCTTTGAGAATTCTCACGATTTGACCAACCTGCGGGCTGCTCCCAGTATTCACGTGAAGATCACCTACGCATTCAGTTTTGTGAAAATCTCCATGCCGTCCGGTGTAACTGCTACTGTATGCTCGAAGTGAGCGCACAGTGAACCGTCAACCGTAACGACCGTCCAGTTATCATCCAGCGTTCTGACATAACGTTCTCCCGCGTTAACCATCGGTTCAATGGCGAGTACCATACCCGGCTTCAAACGTGGTCCGCGGTCCGCTATGCCATAGTTCGGAATTTGCGGTTCTTCATGCAGTTCTGCCCCAATGCCATGACCAACATACTCGCGGACAACGGAGAACCCGGCGTCTTCAATGTATGCTTGAATTGCATGGGAGATTGTAAACAAGCGCACATCCGGTTTGACTAACGCCAGTCCAGCGTACAGGGAGCCTTCCGTGACGTCCAGCAGACGCTGAGCCTCTTCGGAAATGCTGCCCACCCCGTAAGTCCAGGCGGAATCACCGTGATAACCACGGTACTCTGCACCGATATCCAGCGTAACGATGTCGCCTTCTACCAGTTTGCGTTTCCCTGGAAATCCATGCACCAATTGTTCGTTGACTGAAGCGCAAATGCTGGCAGGAAAACCGTTGTAGCCTTTGAAAGACGGCACAGCACCCTGACTGCGAATGTACCCATCGGCGATTCTGTCGAGCTCACCGGTAGTAATGCCTGGCTGGATAGCTTCAGCAATAAGACGGTGACTCTCGGCAACAATTCGACCAGCTTCCCTCATAAAGACAAGTTCCTGTTCGGATTTGCAAATGATCATTACATTAACCCCGCAGCATAGATACGATTTCAGAAGAAACGACATTGATTTCGTATTCTCCGTTTACCTGACGCACAAGACCTTTATCGTCATAAAATGCAAGCAGCGGCGCTGTCTTGTTATCATACTCATCCAGACGCTTGCCTACACTTTCTTCGTTGTCATCCGGACGCTGATACAATTCTCCGCCATCAATGTCGCAGACGCCTTCTTGCTTCGGCGGATTGAAAATCAAATGGTAGGATGTTCCGCATACTGAGCAGATCCGGCGTCCGGTAAGACGCGCCATCAGCAGTCCGCGGTCCACATTCAAGTTAACAACGTGATCCAGTGAAGTTCCAAGCCGGCTGAGGATTTCTCCCAGCGCTTCCGCTTGCGAAAGGGTTCTTGGAAAGCCATCCAATAAAAAACCTTTTTCGCAATCGGACTGCTGCAGCCGTTCTTCGACGATTCCAATAGTCACATCATCAGGTACAAGCAAACCTTCATCGATGTAAGATTTAGCCTTCAGCCCGATCGGTGTTCCCTGCTTGATTGCCAAGCGAAAAGCATCACCGGTCGAAATATGCGGAATACCAAGTTCTTTAACAACAACAGCGGCTTGTGTTCCCTTGCCTGCCCCAGGAGGGCCCATGAATAAAATGTTCACGATTCTCTTCTCCCCCCAAAAGTTCGCCACCAAGCAAGAAACAGCACAATAGGTACCGGGAAGTTTAATATCCTTAGGTACTTCTCCGGAACCTATCGCCTATTTATTGATGAAGCCTTTGTAATGGCGTTTGATCAATTGGCTCTCGATCTGCTTCATGGTATCCAGTGCAACACCAATAACGATCAGGAGTGCAGTACCACCAATCTGTACTTGCTTCGGCAACCCGGACAACGATCCAAATAACACTGGCAGTACAGAGATGAGTGATAGGAACAGCGCACCGGACATCGTCAGACGCGACATTACTCTAGTCAGGTATTTCTCTGTAGCCTTACCTGGACGTATACCTGGAATGTATCCGCCATTCTTTTTCATATTGTCAGCCATTTGCTGCGGGTTCATCTGGACAAACGTATAGAAGAACGTGAATCCGATGATCATGACTACATACAGCAGCATGCCGAGCGGCTTGGTATGATCCAGATTAGCCGAGACCCATTTAGCCCAAGCGTGGGTGGACCAGAAGCTCGATAAAACGATTGGGAATTGAAGCAGCGAAACGGCGAAGATAACAGGAATTACACCAGCCGCATTAATTTTAAGCGGAATGTGCGTATTCTGTCCACCGTACATTTTGTTACCGACTACGCGTTTGGCATATTGTACAGGGATTTTACGGATACCTTGTTGAACAAAGATCACCCCGACAATAATCGCAACAACCACGATCAGTACAATAACGACTTTAAGAATATTCAGGAACATCTGACCCGGCTGGATGAAGCTTGATTGCGCCGTAGTGGTGATATATCCCGGAAAGGCGGCGACGATTCCCGCAAAAATCAGGATCGAAATCCCGTTTCCTATACCCTTTTCAGTGATCTGCTCACCTAACCACATCAAGAACGATGTACCCGCCGTCAGTATGATCGCAATAAGCAGGTAATCCGCAAAGGTTGCATTTGGAATCATCTCAGTGCCATAAATCCGGTTAAACCCGATAGATGTGGCAAACGCTTGAATCAAACCTAGCACTACTGTGCCGTAACGCGTAATTTGCGCCAGTTGCTTTTTCCCGTGCTCCCCTTGCTTAGCCCATTCGGCAAACTTAGGAACAACATCCATCGAAAGCAATTGAACTATGATGGATGCTGTGATATACGGGTAAATGCTGATCGCAAAAATCGAGAAGTTTTTGAGCGCTCCGCCCGAGAAGGTGTTCAAAAGACCCATCAAAGCGTCTCCGCCCTGATTTGTTGATTCCAGTACTTCTTTGTTCACACCGGGAACCGGTACAAACGAACCGATGCGGTAAATGATCAGAACGAACAGGGTAAACAGGATCTTTTTGCGCAAATCTTCAACATGCCATATATTCTTAAGCGTCTTGAACATTAGATCACCTCGGTTTTACCGCCGGCAGCTTCGATTTTCTCTACCGCAGATTGAGAGAACTTATTTGCTTTGACAGTCAATTTAACAGCCAGTTCACCATTGCCGAGAATCTTGATGCCGCTCTTAGTGTTGCTGACAACACCAGTTTCAAGCAAAAGCTCAGGAGTTACTTCTGTTCCTTCTGCAAAGCTATTCAGATCTTCCAGGTTCACAATCGCGTACTCTTTACGGGTAGGATTGACGAAACCACGTTTAGGCAGACGACGATAGAGTGGGTTTTGTCCACCCTCGAAGCCTGGACGTACACCACCGCCGGAACGGGAGTTTTGACCTTTGTGACCACGGCCCGAAGTTTTACCGTTACCGCTACTTGGTCCACGACCAACGCGGTTGCGTTCTTTCCGTGATCCAGGAGCTGGAGCAAGTTCATGTAACTTCATCGTTTGCACCTCCTTATGTTTGTTAATTTATGCGAGGCTTATTAGCCTTCAATTTCAGTAACGGACAGCAAGTGGCTCACTTTGTTGATCATTCCGCGAATTGCAGGAGTGTCGTTGTGAACCACGGACGAGTTGGTTTTGCGCAGGCCGAGCGTCTTAACAGTAACACGTTGTGTTTCTGGACGTCCAATTACACTGCGTACGAGGGTAATTTGCAATTTAGCCATTGACGTTCCCCTCCTTAACCGCGTAATTCTTCGACAGATTTGCCGCGAAGCTTCGCGACCTCTTCAATGCGCTTCAGACGGGAAAGACCCTCTAAAGTAGCATTGACCATATTCATGGAATTCGAAGAACCCAAAGATTTTGTCAAGATATCGCCAACGCCTGCCAATTCAAGCACCGCACGAACCGGTCCACCAGCGATAACGCCGGTACCTTCGGATGCTGGTTTCAACAGAACGCGTCCTGCGCCGAAATGTCCAGTAACCAGGTGAGGAATCGAAGTTCCTACGATTGGAATGTGGATCAGGTTTTTCTTGGCGTCTTCAATGCCTTTACGGATGGCATCCGGAACTTCGCCGGCTTTACCGATACCAGCACCAACGTAGCCGTTGCCGTCGCCCACAACAACAAGTGCACTAAAGCTGAAACGGCGTCCGCCTTTTACAACTTTTGCAACACGGTTGATGTGTACAACTCTTTCTGTCAGTTCTAAACTGTTCGGATCTACACGCAAGTCGTTAACCTCCTTTTAGAAATATTCTAGAATTCAAGACCAGCTTCGCGAGCTGCGCTAGCCAGAGCCTGAATCCGTCCATGGTACAAGTATCCACCGCGGTCAAATACAACCACTGCATAACCCTTTTCTTTAGCGCGCTCAGCGATCAATTGACCCACTTTGCTTGCAGCTTCAACGCTGCCGCCATTTCCGATTGTAGCACTCAATTCCTTATCAAGTGTGGAGGCAGATACGATAGTAACGCCTGTCACATCATCGATCAGTTGAGCGTAGATGTGTTTCGAAGAACGGAACACATTCAAACGTGGACGCTCAGTAGTACCCTGGATCTTCTTACGAACACGCAGGTGTCTTTTGAGACGAGCCTTGTTTTTATCCTCTTTTGTAATCATGACTTCCCTTTCACTCCCTTCAGTTTGCCGTAAACAGCTTCACTTTAAGATGCACGGGGTATCTTACAATTAAGGTAGAGCTGGTTATTTCTTCTTACCAGCTTTACCTTCCTTGCGGATGATACGCTCGCCTTCATATTTGATACCTTTACCTTTGTATGGTTCAGGTTCACGTACGGAACGGATTTTGGCAGCATAAGCGCCAACGCGTTCTTTGTCAATTCCTCTAACGATGATCTTCGTGTTAGCAGGAACATCAAACTCGATACCCGCTTCCGGTGTAATTTCAACCGGGTGGGAGTAACCAACGTTCAATACGATTTTATCTCCGGATTTGCTTGCACGATATCCGACCCCAACCAGTTCCAGAGATTTCGAGAAACCTTCAGTCACACCACTCACCATGTTATTGACAACGGAGCGGGTTGTGCCGTGAAGTGAACGATGCAATTTATTGTCCGACGGGCGAACAACAGTGATTTCGTTATTTTCAACTGTAATCTTCATGTCTTTATGAAGCTCACGAGTCAAAGTGCCTTTAGGACCTTTTACTGTAATAACGGTGTTGTCCAAAGTGACATCTACACCGCTAGGTACTGCGATTGGTTTGCGACCAATACGAGACATGTGTTGCACCTCCTTATCTTGTGACGTTTATTACCAAATGTAGCAGACAACTTCTCCGCCGGATTTAGATTGACGAGCTTCTTTGTCGGTCATAACTCCCTTAGATGTGGAGATAATCGCGATTCCAAGGCCACCGAGTACACGAGGCACTTCATTGCTCTTCGTGTATACGCGAAGACCTGGTTTACTGATTCTTTTCAGACCAGTGATAACGCGTTCCTGGCTTGGGCCGTATTTCAGGAAAATACGGATAATCCCCTGTTTGCTATCTTCAACGAATTCAGCATCACGGATGAAGCCCTCACGCTTCAAGATGTCCGCGATTTGTTTTTTCATAGTAGAAGCAGGCATTTCTACTGTCTCGTGACGCACAGTGTTGGCGTTACGAATACGAGTAAGCATATCTGCAATAGGATCAGACATAGTCATGTGTGTAAACCTCCTTCCCGTTTATAAACTTCTTACCAACTTGCTTTTTTCACGCCAGGAATCTGGCCTTTATAAGCTAATTCACGGAAACAAATTCTGCAAATTTTGAACTTTTGCAGTACCGAATGTGGACGACCGCAACGCTCGCAACGTGTGTATGCACGTACTTTGAACTTAGGCTCGCGTTGTTGTTTAACTTTCATTGAAGTTTTTGCCACTTAGACTGACACCTCCTAAACATTTTCGGAGAAATGGATGATTCTTATTTTGTGAAAGGCATTCCCAGCTGATTCAGCAGCTCACGGGATTCCTCGTCCGTCTTAGCAGTCGTTACAATAACGATGTCCATACCGCGAACCTTATCCACTTTGTCATACTCGATTTCCGGGAAGATCAATTGCTCTTTAAGACCCAGTGTGTAGTTACCGCGGCCATCAAAGGCTTTGCTGGAAATACCACGGAAGTCACGAACGCGTGGAAGCGTTACGTTGATCAATTTATCCAGGAAGTAATACATACGCTCGCCGCGCAGTGTTACTTTAACCCCGATCGGCATATTCTCGCGCAGTTTGAAACCGGCGATGGATTTCTTTGCTTTAGTGATAACTGGCTTTTGACCAGTGATCAACTGCATGTCATTAACTGCAGCGTCAAGTACTTTGGAGTTTTGAACAGCGTCACCCACACCCATGTTGATGACGATCTTCTCGATCTTAGGCACTTGCATAACTGTTGTGTAGTTAAACTTCTGCATCAAAGATGGTGTGATTTCATTCAGATAACGTTCTTTCATTCTTGCTGCCATGAAGATTTACCTCCTTTCATTAGGACTGTATTAGTCGATAATCTCTCCGGATCTTTTTGCTACCCGAACCTTCTTACCGTTATCTAGTACTTTATAGCCGATGCGAGTAACTTTCCCGCTCTTCGGATCAATGTGCATTACGTTGGACACATGGATCGAAGCTTCTTGCTCGATGATTCCGCCTTGCGGATTCAACTGGTTAGGCTTCTGGTGTTTCTTCACCATGTTCACGCCTTCTACCAGGACGCGGTTTTCACGAGGATAAGCAGCGATGACACGGCCTTTTTTACCTTTGTCTTTCCCGCTGATCACAAGCACCACATCATCTTTTTTCACATGCAGTTTATTGTTATGGGATTCCAGAACTTTTTTAACTCTAGGCATTGATTACACCTCCTATAACTGACCTTATCAAGTACAACCGAGCATCACTCGATTTTTTAGATTACTTCCGGTGCCAAGGAAACGATCTTCATGTAGTCCTTGTCGCGAAGTTCGCGAGCAACTGGTCCGAAGATACGTGTTCCGCGCGGGCTTCTGTCGTCTTTGACAACAACAGCTGCATTTTCGTCGAATGCGATGTAAGATCCATCTTTACGGCGTACCGAACGTTTTGTACGAACAACTACCGCTCTAACAACATCACCTTTTTTGACAACGCCGCCTGGTGTTGCTTGTTTAACGGAACAAACGATCAGATCGCCGATTGCTGCTGTACGGCGTCCAGTACCACCCAGTACGCGGATACACATCAGTTCCTTCGCACCAGAGTTGTCAGCCACATGCAAACGTGTAAATGGTTGAATCATTATTATTTTCCTCCTTCCGGAAAGGGATCTGCTTCATGTCGTGTCTTAGATGATTACCGCTTTTTCTACCACTTCAACCAGTCTCCACCGTTTGTCCTTCGACAATGGACGAGTTTCCATGACTTTCACGACATCACCAATTTTAGCTACATTCTCTTCATCATGTGCCTTGAATTTCTTCGTGGACTTGATGCGTTTGTGATACAGACTGTGCTTTTTATAGGTTTCAACAGCAATTACGATGGTTTTATCCATTTTGTCGCTGACTACTTTACCGATCAGCACTTTACGTGCATTACGCTCTTCGCTCATAATTAGCCTCCTTCCTGATTACGGATTATGCATCCGCCGTCACTTAACTAATCCCAAGTACTCTTTGATGGATAACGGTTTTAGCACGAGCTATTTCCTTACGCACATCACGAATCCGAGTCGGGTTATCCAGTTGGCCTGTTGCCAATTGGAAACGGAGATTGAAAAGTTCTTCCTTGAATCCGGCGATTTTCTGTTCAATCTCAGCAGTGGTTAAGTTGCGAAGTTCATTAGCTTTCATTTGCTTCACCACCCAATTCTTCACGTTTCACAAACTTAGTCTTTACAGGCAGCTTGTGAGCGGCAAGACGCATCGCTTCACGAGCGATTTCTTCCGACACGCCTCCGAGTTCGAACATAATCTTACCCGGTTTAACTACGGCTACCCATTTCTCAACGTTACCTTTACCACTACCCATACGAACCTCGAGAGGCTTCTGAGTGATTGGCTTATCCGGGAAAATCTTGATCCAAACCTGACCGCCACGTTTGATGTAACGTGTCATTGCGATACGAGCAGCTTCGATCTGACGGTTAGTGATCCAAGATGGCTCCAGAGCCTGCAAACCGAATTCGCCGAAGTTGAGTTCAGTTCCGCCTTTTGCCATACCCTTCATGTGACCGCGTTGTTGCTTGCGGTGTTTAACGCGCTTTGGTACCAACATGATTAGTTGCCTCCTTCCTGAGCAGCTTGTTTCTTAGCTGGGGGAAGAACTTCTCCACGATAAATCCATACTTTTACGCCGATAAGACCGTAAGTTGTATGTGCTTCAGCTGTTCCGTAATCGATATCAGCACGAAGCGTATGAAGTGGAACTGTTCCTTCACTATAGCCTTCTGAACGGGCAATCTCAGCGCCGCCAAGACGTCCGCCAACCTGAGTTTTAATTCCCTTTGCGCCGGAACGCATTGTTCTTTGAATCGCTTGCTTCAGAGCACGACGGAACGATACGCGACGTTCCAGCTGTTGTGCAATGCTTTCAGCAACAAGAATAGCATCCAGTTCAGGGTGTTTGATTTCATTGATGTTGATGTGCACTTTCTTACCGCCGGCGATAGTTGTAACTGCGCTGCGAAGTACTTCTACTTCTGCTCCGCCTTTACCAATTACCATACCTGGCTTGGCAGTGTGAATTGTAACGTTCACTCGGCTTGCCGCTCTTTCGATCTCGATGCGGGAAACAGAGGAATCTTTCAACTTGCCTTTAAGGTATTCCCGGATTTTGACGTCTTCCATTAAAAGAGTACCGAAATCTTTGCCTGCATACCATTTTGATTCCCAATCGCGAATAATACCGACTCGGAGTCCGACTGGATTTACCTTTTGACCCACGTGTTATCCCTCCTTATTTCTCAGATACCACCAAAGTAATGTGGCTGGTACGTTTATTGATCCGGCTTGCGCGGCCCATGGCGCGCGGACGGAAACGTTTCATTGTAGGACCCTGGTTAACGAAAACTTCGCTTACGAATAAGCTGTTAACGTCCATAGAGTAGTTATGCTCAGCGTTCGCAATCGCCGAGTTTAGTAGCTTCTCAACAACCGGAGAAGCGGACTTCGGAGTGTGGCGAAGAATTGCAATTGCTTCCCCCACTTGCTTGCCGCGAATCAAGTCAACAACCAGTTTCGCTTTACGAGCGGAAATCCGCACCGATCTTGCATGTGCTTTTGCTTCCATTGTTTTCCCTCCTCTCAAACGAAGACGTCAATTATCTTCTGGTTTTCTTATCGTCACCCGCGTGGCCTTTGTAAGTACGTGTTGGCGCGAACTCGCCCAACTTGTGACCTACCATATCTTCTGTTACGTATACAGGCACGTGTTTGCGGCCGTCATATACACCAAACGTATGTCCGATAAACTGAGGGAAAATGGTTGAGCGACGGGACCAGGTTTTTACTACGACTTTCTTGTCTGTCTCGTTCAAATCCTCAACTTTTTTCAGCAGGTAGCCATCGATGAACGGCCCCTTCTTTAAACTGCGACCCATGTGTGAATCCTCCCTTCATCCGGTTCTTCAAAACCGCGAATCGACGCTTCGCGCTTAACTAACTTGCCTGAAGCGTCTTATTTTGTGCGGCGACGAACGATGTATTTATCAGATGCTTTGTTTTTCTTACGCGTTTTGTAGCCGAGGGTTGGTTTGCCCCAAGGTGACATTGGCGATTTCCGTCCGATTGGAGCGCGGCCTTCACCACCACCGTGTGGGTGATCGTTAGGGTTCATGACAACACCGCGTACTTCAGGACGACGTCCGAGCCAGCGGCTGCGTCCGGCTTTACCAATCTTGATCAGTTCGTGATCTCCGTTACCAACGGCTCCGATAGTCGCACGGCAAACGCTGAGGATTCTGCGAACCTCACCCGAGTTTAAACGAACAGATACGTATTTATCTTCTTTACCCAGCAACTGAGCTTCAGTACCGGCAGCACGAACCAATTGTCCGCCTTTGCCTGGTTTCAACTCGATGTTGTGGATAACTGTACCTACCGGGATATTGATCAACGGAAGGCTGTTACCAATTTTGATATCCGCAGCAGGGCCGGACTCAACTTTATCCCCAACTTTAAGGCCTTTAGGAGCGATGATATAACGTTTCTCTCCATCAGCATAGTGGATCAAAGCAATATTGGAAGTGCGGTTCGGGTCATACTCAATTGTAGCAACGCTACCTGGTATGCCGTCTTTAGTCCGCTTGAAGTCGATAATACGGTATTTACGTTTGTGTCCGCCGCCATGGTGACGAACCGTAATTTTACCTTGGTTGTTGCGTCCGGCATGCTTGAACAGCGGGGACAGCAACGATTTCTCTGGCTGGTTTGTTGTGATTTCTTCAAACGTAGACACAGACATGTTGCGTCTTGCCGGAGAGGTCGGTTTGTACTTTTTGATTGGCACTATAGTTTCCTCCTTACTTTAAGAGTATTATTCTACCGCTTCAAAGAACTCAAGCGGCTTGCTGTCCGGGCTAAGCTTCACGATGGCTTTTTTCCACTCCGGAGTATAACCGGAATATTT
This sequence comes from Paenibacillus sp. FSL R7-0204, assembly GCF_038002225.1. Classification (NCBI taxonomy): domain Bacteria; kingdom Bacillati; phylum Bacillota; class Bacilli; order Caryophanales; family Paenibacillaceae; genus Paenibacillus; species Paenibacillus sp. FSL R7-0204. The sequence goes on along the minus strand of NZ_JBBOCA010000001.1, from coordinate 1,015,430 downwards.
GCCGTAACGTTTCAGTTTACCAGGTACGCGCATTGTGTTCACACTAACGACTTTCACTTTAAAAATAGCCTCGACAGCTTTTTTGATTTCGGTCTTGTTAGCACGGATATCCACTTCAAAAGCGTACTTCAGTTCGCTCATGTATTCGGATGTGCGTTCCGTAATCACTGGACGCTTAATTATATCACGAGGATCTTTCATTACGCGAACACCTCCTCTACCTTCAGAACTGCTTCTTTAGTGATGATCAGTTTGTCGTACGTCAGTACGTCAAGAACATTGATGCCGTCAGCCGCTACGAATTTCACCCCAGGGATGTTACGAGCGGAAAGTGCTACATTGTCATCATAGCTAGGAGCTACGATCAGGGCTTTGCTGCCCACTTTAAGGTTGTTCAGAATCGCTGCGAATTCTTTCGTCTTCGGAGCATTCAGAGTCAAGCTATCCAATACGATGATGTCATTCTCAAGTACTTTCGAGGACAACGCGGATTTGATGGCCAACCGGCGAACCTTCTTAGGCAATTTCCAGGAATAGCTGCGTGGTGTTGGTCCGAAGACTACGCCGCCGCCTTTCCATTGTGGAGAACGAATGGAGCCTTGACGAGCACGACCTGTACCTTTTTGTTTCCAAGGTTTACGTCCGCCGCCACGCACTTCAGAGCGTCCTTTTACTTTGTGTGTACCGCGACGAAGGGAAGCTCTTTGCATAAGTGCAGCTTCATGCAGCACATGTACATTCGGTTCGATACCGAAAACTGAATCACTCAGTTCAACTTCGCCAACTTCGTTACCACTAGTATTGAAAAGTGTTACTTTTGGCATTTCATGTTCCTCCTTTCTTCAGTAATTATTTCTTAACGGTTTGTCTAACTTTCACGAAGCTGTTTTTCGGGCCCGGAATAGCGCCTTTAACCAGCAGTACATTACGTTCTACGTCAACCCGGATGATTTCAAGCTTTTGAACCGTTATGGTCGTGTGACCCATATGTCCTGGCAGGCGTTTGCCCTTAGGAACACGGTTAGCCTGGATGGAACCCATCGAGCCCGGTCTTCTGTGGTAACGCGATCCGTGTGCCATTGGTCCGCGGCTTTGTCCCCAGCGTTTGATGTTACCCTGGAAGCCTTTACCCTTCGAAGTACCTGTTACGTCAACAAACTCGCCTTCAGCGAAGATGTCAGCCTTAAGCTCTTGTCCAACCTCGAGTGACCCGAGGTCAACACCGCGAATTTCGCGAACGTAGCGCTTAGGTGTTGCATTTGCCTTTTTGGCGTGACCCTGTTCAGGCTTGTTGGAGCGACTTTCCTTTTTATCGGAAAAGCCCAACTGCACTGCTTCATATCCGTCGATATTCAGGTCTTTCTTTTGCAGTACCACACAAGGTCCAGCTTCGATAACAGAAACCGCGATTACGTTACCTTCTGGAGTAAACACTTGAGTCATACCGAGTTTTTTTCCTAAGATACCTTTCAATGTTGACACCTCTTTTCTTTTCCTGATTACTTAATGAATTACAATTTGATTTCGATATCTACACCGGACGGTAGATCCAAGCGCATCAAGGCATCCACAGTTTGTGGTGTTGGGTTCACAATATCGATCAAACGTTTGTGAGTCCGTTGCTCAAACTGTTCACGGGAATCCTTGTACTTGTGTACCGCACGGAGAATGGTAATGATTTGCTTCTCAGTTGGCAGCGGAATCGGCCCGGATACACCAGCACCCGAACGTTTTGCTGTTTCAACGATTTTCTCTGCGGATTGATCAAGAATTCTGTGGTCGTATGCTTTCAAGCGAATACGAATTTTTTGCTTTGCCATTTTAGTCCCTCCTTCTATCGCCCAATTTATTATCGGACATACTCCGTGAAAATTTTCTGACGTCGACTCCATGGCAAAGGGGCCGGGTGTGTCAGTAACCTCTCACATCATCGCAACGTCTCAGAACAACATTTATTATTATATCTAATAGGCGGCTATATTGCAAGAGCCTTTGCAAAACAAATCACCTTTTCCAGAAAAAAAATTATAAAACACACGGTTTTATCTGAAAATTATTAATTACTGATTTCAGCGAGCTGAATTAGAGCCTCCATCTCCAGAATATTCACGGTTCTTTTATGCATAGCGATGATCTTCAGCGCTTCCAGCTTGTTCAGCTTACGGCTTAGGGTCTCGGCGGTAGTGCCGATCATTGCTGCCACTTCTTTTTGCGCCGACGGGAGATCTACGGTATGTCTCAAGTCTTGCATAGTCACTGCTGGTTCTGGTAGATTTCTCATGTATAAGTAGACCAGAAGCCGGGCTAACCGTTTTTCAACTTCAAACATATGCAATGCCCCTGCTGTTTCTTCCGCCAGATGCAGTTGCTCACTGACAGACATCAGAAAGCTAAACGCCAGACCCGCATTCTGCTCCAGTAGGGGAATGAAATCCTTCCGGTGCATCCGGCAGACCACTCCGCTCTCAATTATCTCCGCCGTTACATCATTATTTTTATTGTGAAGCAGGGCAAACTGCCCGAAATAATCCCCCGGGAAAAGAAAGCGGACAATATGCTGCTTGCCTTCTTTACTGTTCTTCGTCAGTTTGATAAGACCGCTCTTCACCACATACAACGCTTCAGACGGCTCTGCTTCTCTGCAGACCTGGCTGCCCTTTTTATAAGAATGGGATTCTGTAATTGATTCTATGATAACCAATTCTTCATCGGATAAACTCCTGAATACCGGAACCTGGCGCACACAAGCATGAGAGCTGCACGTATTACAATCCATACCTCATTCCTCCTCTACTGTCGCTTATCCCACCATATCAATGATCGAAGCGCTGCCGGGTGACTGAACGCACAGATTTTCATAAAACTTGATCTATATCAAGGATTAACGTTCCGTCTGTCTATACAATAGGTTCATAGAGAGAAAAGGAGTTGATGGGCTTGCAGCAATACACTTTTGAGGATATGCGCCAGATGAATAGAACAACTCTGGGCAATATGGTACCCCTTGAGCTATTCCGGACCATCCGTCTAATTGGAATGAACCAGGGACTTCCGTTAGGGGGAAAGGGAACGACTGTGACCATTGGCAGAAAAATCGGCGGGAGCCTGCCTGTCCATTCCGTAGAAGAACTGCTTCAGATCTTTGAGGAGCTCAAAATTGGGATCCCCCGAATTGTTCATTCCGATGAGCGCAGAATTAATATCGCTGTTGACGATTGCTTTTGCAAAGGGCTACCTTCCCTTGAAGATGAAAGAATGGTCTGTGATCTAGAGGGAGCTATCATTGAAGGTGCGCTGTGCCGGATTCTTGGCCGTAAGGTATCAGTGAAAGAGATCAAATGTAATGTCACCGGTCATGAGCATTGCGAGTATGAAGTTAAGCTTTGAACAATACAATTAATGAAAGCAGGGATTTATAATGGAAAAGAAAACAATAGCTGAGGCAGTACAGTATCAAGAGGACCGCTTTACCAAAAAGATCATTTTCCAAAAAGGGGATAGCGTCGTATTCGTGCTTAATTTCATGCCTGGTCAAAAGCTTCCCGTTCACAAACACCCCGGAGCAGATGTCTACATCCTTGCCTTACACGGTGACGGTACCATTCATGTTAATGAGGAAGAGTTCTCCTTCATCCAAGGAGAGACCATCTACATCGCCGGTGACGAGTCATTCGCTTATACGAATAATAGTTCTTCCCCGTCCAGCCTGCATGTCGTTCTGTCCAAGCTGCCTAATGCGGAGTATGCGAAAGAAATCTAATTCATAATCTTTGTCATAACAACAAAACAGGCCCCCTTCAAATGAAGGGGGCCTGACTTATATTCGGTCTATCCTAACGGATAGAGCCTGAATTATTTCTGGATGGAAGCTACGGAACCGGCACCAACTGTACGTCCGCCTTCGCGAATGGAGAATTTAGTACCTTCTTCAATAGCGATTGGGGAGATCAGTTGAACAGTTACAGTGATGTTGTCACCAGGCATAACCATTTCAGTACCTTCTGGCAGGTTGATGATGCCAGTTACGTCAGTTGTACGGAAGTAGAACTGTGGACGGTAACCAGTGAAGAATGGTTTGTGACGTCCGCCTTCTTCTTTAGTCAGAACGTAGATCTGAGCAGTGAACTCAGTGTGTGGCTTAACGGAGTTAGGCTTAGCCAATACTTGGCCACGCTCGATGTTGTTACGGTCAACACCACGCAGCAATGCGCCGATGTTGTCGCCAGCTTGAGCGGAATCAAGCAATTTACGGAACATTTCCACGCCAGTAACTACAGACTTCTTAGTTTCTTCGTGAATACCAACGATTTCGATTTCTTCTCCGACTTTAACTGTTCCGCGTTCTACGCGACCAGTTGCCACAGTACCGCGGCCAGTGATGGAGAATACATCTTCGACAGGCATCAAGAAAGGCTTGTCAGTCTGACGTTCTGGAAGCGGGATGTATGTGTCGATCGTTTCGAACATTTCAACGATCTTCTGTGCATACTCGCCATCAGGGTTCTGCAGAGCTTCACGAGCAGATCCACGAACGATTGGAGTGTCATCGCCTGGGAAGTCGTATTCGCTAAGCAGATCGCGAACTTCCATTTCAACCAATTCAAGCAACTCTTCGTCCTCAACCATGTCGCATTTGTTCAGGAATACAACGATGTAAGGAACGCCTACTTGACGGGACAGCAGGATGTGTTCACGAGTCTGTGGCATAGGGCCGTCAGCTGCGGATACAACCAGGATTGCTCCGTCCATTTGCGCTGCGCCAGTGATCATGTTTTTAACATAGTCGGCGTGTCCAGGGCAGTCTACGTGAGCGTAGTGACGGTTAGGAGTTTCATATTCAACGTGAGCGGTGGAGATAGTGATACCGCGTTCGCGTTCTTCAGGAGCCTTATCAATCTGGTCGAATGCTACAGCAGCACCACCGTATTTTTTGGACAATACAGTTGTGATTGCAGCAGTAAGAGTTGTTTTACCATGGTCGACGTGACCAATAGTACCAATGTTAACGTGCGGTTTGTTACGTTCAAACTTTGCCTTTGCCATTTGAACAGTTCCTCCTTATTGTGGGGTCCATATATTTGAGCCGTCCGCCTATTTGCAATTCTAAGATGTCTTAAGTGGTATATCCGGACGGCAAGTTAAAAACTCTGAATTATTCTCCGCCTTTATTCTTGGCTGCGATTTCTTCTGCAATACTTCTTGGAACTTCTTCATAGTGAGAAAGCTCCATTGAGAATACGCCGCGTCCTTGAGTACCGGAACGAAGTGTTGTAGAGTAACCGAACATTTCGGAGAGAGGCACCTTAGACCGGATAATCTGAGCTCCACCACGGGAGTCCATACCTTCGATCTTACCGCGACGGGAACTAAGCATCCCCATAACATCGCCCATATACTCCTCAGGAACAGTTACTTCCACTTTCATGATTGGCTCGAGCAAGACAGGTTTACACTTGTCTTTTGCAGCCTTAAGCGCCAATGATCCGGCAACTTTAAACGCCATTTCATTGGAGTCAACATCATGATAAGAACCATCTACGATAGTGGCTTTAACATCAACAAGCGGGAAGCCTGCGATAACACCATTTTTCATAGCTTCTTCAATACCCGCAAGTGCAGGAGCGACATATTCTCTAGGTACAGAACCGCCGACTACTTTACTTTCGAATTGGTTGCCAGTACCAGCCTCAAGAGGTTCGAATTCAACCCATACATGACCGTATTGACCGCGTCCGCCGGATTGACGAACGAATTTACCTTCGACGCGAGCAGGCGCATTGAATGTTTCACGGTAAGCAACCTGTGGTTTACCAACGTTAGTTTCAACGTGGAATTCACGGCGCATACGATCAATGATAATATCCAAGTGAAGTTCGCCCATACCTGCCAGGATAGTTTGGCCAGTTTCTTCATCAGTATGAGCACGAAGAGTTGGATCTTCTTCGGTCAGCTTACCGAGAGCAACGCCCAATTTATCTTGGTCGGCTTTGGTTTTTGGTTCAACAGCGATTTCGATAACCGGATCAGGGAAGTTCATGGATTCCAAGATAATTGGATTCTTCTCATCACACAGAGTATCGCCCGTGCTAGTATCTTTCAATCCTACTGCAGCAGCGATGTCACCAGAGTACACGATGGAAATCTCTTGGCGGCTGTTCGCGTGCATTTGTAGAATACGGCCGATACGCTCACGTTTGTTCTTAGTAGCATTGACTACGTATGATCCGGACTCCAGAACACCAGAGTAAACGCGGAAGAACGTAAGCTTGCCCACATAAGGGTCTGTCATGATTTTAAATGCCAAAGCTGAGAAAGGCTCTTCATCCGAAGAATGGCGAACCCCTTCAGATCCATCATCATGATGACCAACAATAGCTGGTACATCAAGAGGCGATGGCAAGTAATCAACAACAGCGTCCAACATAAGTTGAACCCCTTTGTTACGGTAAGAGGACCCAACAATTACAGGGAAAATCTTAACTTCACATACGCCTTTGCGCAACGCAGCTTTGATTTCTGGAATTGTTAGTTCTTCGCCTTCAAGGTACTTCATAGTAAGTTCTTCGTCAAGTTCAGCAACTTTCTCGATCAACTCAAGACGAAGCTCCTCAACCTTCGGAAGGTATTCAGCCGGAATATCCGTAACTTCAATGTTTTGACCCAGATCGTCTTTGAACATATGAGCTTTTTGCTCGATCAGGTCAATAATACCAATGAAGTCATTCTCTGCGCCGATCGGTAATTGAATAGCAACTGCATTCGCCATCAAACGATCACGCATAGAATCAATTACATTAAGGAAATCAGCACCGATAATATCCATTTTGTTGACATAGGCGATCCGCGGAACACTATAACGGTCAGCTTGTCTCCAAACAGTCTCGGACTGAGGTTCAACACCCTCTTTGGCGCTAAATACGCCTACTGCCCCATCCAATACACGCAAGGAACGTTCAACTTCAACAGTGAAGTCAACGTGTCCTGGGGTATCAATGATATTAACGCGGTTACCCTTCCAAGCAGCGGTGGTAGCAGCGGAAGTAATCGTAATTCCGCGCTCCTGTTCTTGCTCCATCCAGTCCATTGTAGCAGCACCTTCGTGAACTTCACCGATTTTGTGCGTACGGCCTGAGTAGAAAAGAATCCGCTCTGTGGTAGTAGTCTTACCAGCATCAATATGTGCCATGATCCCGATATTACGTGTATTTTTTAAGGAGAACTCTCTTGCCATGAAATGGATCTCCTTTCAAAATAGAAGTTATTTGAACGACTGTAATCCTACCAGCGGTAGTGAGCAAACGCTTTGTTCGCTTCAGCCATTTTGTGTGTATCTTCACGTTTCTTAACGGAAGCGCCTGTGTTGTTGGAAGCATCGATAATCTCAGCCGCCAAACGCTCTTCCATAGTCTTCTCACCGCGGTTGCGTGAGTAGTTTACAAGCCAACGTAATCCCAAAGCAGTACGTCTTTCAGGTTTAACCTCAATAGGTACTTGGTAGTTAGCACCGCCGACACGACGAGCTTTAACTTCCAATACAGGCATGATATTCTTGATGGCAGCTTCGAAAACTTCCATCGGCTCTTTACCTGTACGTTCTTGAATCAACTTGAACGAATTGTACAAAATGCTTTGAGCGACACCTCTTTTACCACCCAGCATAATACGGTTGATCAAACGAGTAACCAACTTGCTATTATACAATGGATCTGGCAATACATCTCTTTTAGTAACTGGACCTTTGCGTGGCATGGATATCCCCCTTTCTTATATGGTTATTATTCTGATAAGCTCATCTTATTTCTTGACTTTAGGACGTTTCGCACCATACTTGGAGCGAGCCTGCATCCGGTTAGCAACACCTGCAGTATCCAGTGCACCACGAACGATGTGGTAACGAACTCCTGCAAGGTCCTTAACTTTACCTCCGCGCAGCAATACTACACTGTGCTCTTGAAGGTTGTGTCCGATACCCGGAATGTAAGCAGTCACCTCAAGACGGTTCGTCAGACGAACACGGGCATACTTACGAAGTGCTGAGTTTGGTTTACGTGGAGTCATTGTGCCTACACGAGTGCATACACCGCGTTTCTGCGGAGCGCTCAAATTTGTAGCCTCACGCTTGAGGGCGTTGAACCCTTTTTGAAGAGCGGGAGATTTGGATTTTTCGATTTTGGCTTGACGGCCTTTACGAACCAATTGATTGATAGTTGGCATGTTGTGCCACCCCCTTCCTAAAATGATAGTCAATTTACAAACATTAAGTCCACAGACCCAGGTGGTTCATAAAAAGACAAATGAAAAGTCCTTGCTGCCGAAGTGTACCCCGGTACAAAAACGTTCTCTTGCTGCTATTGTTTTAAGACGGCTGCCATCGCAGCACCAACTTCTATACCGCAGGCCTTGCCCAAATTCAGCATTGTGTCCACATACGTGACCTTCACACCTTGTTTGTTGCAAAGCATTACAATTCTGGAAGTAAGCCGTTGATCTCCGTCCTCTGCCACATAGACTTCTGCGGCTTGGCCCAACTCCACCGCCTTAACGGTTTGCTTGGAACCGATCTTGACCTGAGTATCCTGTAACCCTCTGTCATCAGTCATGAAAACCATTACCTCCACTGAATAAGAATGACAAGACTACTCACGCACCTTAGACATATTAGCATCCTCAGCACATGATGTCAAGAAAAACGACAATTAATTTATTAATAATCACAGCAGACAGCCGCGTCACGCCAGATTTCTGCGTGACGCGGATACTGTTTGCCATGAGTATTCAATTATTCAGCGGGTACCGGCTCCAAAGCTTCTTCACTGCTTTCAGCATTCGGGTCGCTCAGCTTCACATTACGGTAACGATTCATGCCAGTACCTGCAGGAATCAGCTTACCGATAATTACATTCTCTTTCAGACCAAGCAGTTTATCCACTTTACCCTTGATAGCTGCATCTGTTAAGACGCGGGTAGTTTCCTGGAAGGATGCCGCAGACAGGAATGAATCAGTTTCCAGGGAAGCCTTGGTGATCCCGAGCAGAACCGGTTTGGCGACTGCTGGTTCATTTCCGGCAAGAATGGCTTCCTTGTTGGCTGCTTCATATTCATGAATATCCGCAAAAGCACCCGGCAGGAGACTGGTATCTCCGGCATCGATAATGCGGATTTTGCGCAGCATCTGCTTGATCATAACTTCAATGTGCTTATCATTGATTTCAACGCCCTGGTTACGGTATACACGCTGTACTTCTTGCAGAATGTAGTTCTGTACCCCACGGATCCCTTTGATACGCAGCATTTCTTTAGGGTCAATTGAACCGTCTGTCAATTCATCGCCGGCCTCAATCTCCTGGCCTTCGCTGACACGCAGACGGGAGCCGTAAGTGATGGAATACGTCTTGGACTCTGCTTCACCCTGGACTTCGATTTCACGGCGGTCCTTGGTTTCACGGATTTCCTTAACTACCCCGTCAATCTCACTGATCGTAGCCTGACCTTTAGGGTTACGCGCTTCAAACAGCTCCTGGATACGCGGCAAACCTTGCGTGATATCGTCTCCGGCTACACCACCGGTATGGAATGTACGCATGGTAAGCTGTGTTCCTGGTTCACCGATGGATTGTGCGGCAATAATACCGACAGCTTCCCCGATTTCCACGAATTTACCTGTTGCCAGGTTACGTCCGTAGCATTTCTTGCAGACACCGTGACGGGCACGGCAGCTCAATACAGAGCGGATCTGCAGCTTGGTAACGCCAGCATTCACGATCTCTTCAGCCTTATCCGAATCAATCAGATCGTTACGGTGAACGATGATTTCCTTCGTCTCCGGATGACGGACGGTCTCGAAGGAATAACGGCCTTCAATACGGTCGTAAAGATCCTCAATGACTTCCTTGCCATCCTGAATCCGGCTAACCATGAAGCCTTTATCAGTACCGCAATCTTCTTCACGGACAATAACATCCTGCGCTACGTCAACCAGACGGCGTGTCAGGTACCCGGAATCCGCTGTACGCAGCGCTGTATCGGCCAGACCTTTACGCGCTCCGTGAGTGGAGATAAAGTACTCGAGGACGGTTAGGCCTTCACGGAAGTTCGCTTTGATTGGCAATTCAAAGATTCGGCCCGAAGGTGTTGCCATCAGACCACGCATACCACCGAGCTGGGTGATCTGCGATTTGTTACCACGCGCCTTGGAGTCGACCATGAGCATGATGGAGTTGAAGCGGTCCATCGATTTAAGCAATACGTTAGTCAGATCATCCTTGGTCTTCGACCAAATCTCGATAACGCGGTCATACCGCTCATCATTGGTGATCAGACCGCGGCGGTATTGGTTCGCCACTACATCAACCTTAGCTTCGGATTCTTTAAGGATGGTGACTTTTTCCTCAGGCACGATAACATCCGATACGGCAACCGTAACACCGGAACGAGTAGAGTACGTAAAGCCGAGTTGCTTAATTTTATCCAGAATTACTGAGGTCTTGGTAGTGTGATACGTTTCAAAGCAGCGGGCAATAATGAGGCCCAGATATTCTTTACCTACAGCACTGGCTTCCGGAGCAGCCATGATCAGTTCGCGGACATCCGCACCCTTTTCATAGATGAAGTACTTCTCAGGTGTTCCCTGCAGCAGGTTGGTTTTGGTCGCTTCGTTGATATACGGGAAGCTGCTAGGATAGATTTCATTGAAGATAATCTTACCCACCGTAGTGATCAGCAATGCATTTTGCTGCGCTTCTGTGAAGCAGGTTTTGCCCAGAGCTTTAGCTGGAATAGCAACACGCGCATGCAGACCGGCAGTTCCACGCTGATAAGCGGAGACCGCTTCGTTCACAGTACGCAGAATCATACCTGTTCCTTTTTCTTCATTGTTATCCATGGTCAGATAGAACGTACCAAGGACCATATCCTGAGAAGGAGTAACAACCGGCTTACCATCCTTAGGGTTCAAGATGTTACCAGACGCTAGCATAAGAATACGGGCTTCGGCTTGAGCTTCAGCGGACAGAGGAACGTGTACCGCCATCTGGTCACCGTCAAAGTCGGCATTGTAAGCCGTACATACGAGCGGGTGAAGTCGGATCGCGTGGCCCTCTACCAGAATCGGCTCAAACGCCTGGATACCCAGTCTGTGCAGCGTAGGGGCACGGTTCAGCAGAACCGGATGCTCTCTGATCACTTCTTCAAGCACATCCCAGACTTCTGGACTAACGCGTTCTACCTTACGCTTCGCGCTCTTTATGTTGTGGGCAAGCCCTTTGTTAACCAACTCTTTCATTACAAACGGTTTGAAAAGCTCCAGTGCCATTTTCTTCGGAAGACCGCATTGGTACATTTTCAGGTAAGGCCCTACTACGATAACCGAACGGCCGGAATAGTCGACACGCTTACCGAGCAAGTTCTGGCGGAAACGTCCCTGTTTACCTTTCAGCATATGGCTGAGCGATTTGAGCGGACGGTTACCAGGCCCCGTTACAGGACGGCCGCGGCGGCCGTTGTCAATGAGTGCATCTACTGCTTCCTGAAGCATCCGTTTCTCATTCTGAACGATAATGTCAGGAGCGCCAAGATCCAGCAGTCTTTTCAGACGGTTGTTCCGGTTAATTACACGGCGGTACAGGTCATTAAGGTCAGACGTAGCAAACCGGCCGCCATCCAGCTGAACCATTGGACGAAGCTCCGGAGGTATAACCGGGAGTACATCCATGATCATCCAGTCAGGCTTGTTGCCGGAGTTGCGGAAGGCCTCAATGACTTCCAGACGTTTGATCGCCCGGTTGCGGCGCTGGCCTTGAGCGGTACGCAGCTCTTCTTTGAGGAATTCCAGCTCTTTATCGATATCGATATCCTGAAGCAGTTTTTTGACGGCTTCCGCACCCATGCCAGCCTGGAATCCGTAACCATATTTCTCACGGTAGCTGCGGTATTCTTTCTCGGACAGCAATTGTTTCTTCTCCAGCGGAGTTTCCCCCGGATCGGTTACAACATAAGATGCAAAGTAGATAATCTCTTCGAGGGATCTAGGAGACATATCCAGTGCCAGACCCATACGGCTTGGAATACCTTTGAAATACCAGATATGAGATACCGGAGCTGCCAGTTCAATGTGGCCCATACGTTCGCGGCGGACTTTAGCGCGGGTAACTTCCACGCCGCAGCGGTCGCATACTACGCCCTTATAACGGACGCGTTTGTATTTACCACAGTGACATTCCCAGTCCTTTTGCGGTCCAAAAATACGTTCGCAAAAGAGACCCTCTTTTTCCGGTTTCAATGTACGATAGTTAATGGTTTCCGGTTTTTTAACTTCTCCGCGGGACCAAGAACGAATTTTCTCCGGGGAAGCGAGCCCGATTTTCATAAATTCAAAATTGTTAACGTCCAACAAGGAGCAACCCTCCTTAACCTATATCCTGATTTAGTACCACAGCCCTCTCTTGACGCTGAAGTCAACAGAGGGCGGGTCCTTTTGTGTAATGAAATTAGTGGCTTGCTGGTGAACTACTCTATGCCGACTTCTGTGCCTTCTAAATTGAGGCTCAGCTTGTCGCCTGACGTCTCGTCCTCATCATCCAGTTCTCTCATCTCAATTTCCTGCTCGTCACCGCTAAGGATTTTGACATCCATACCGAGCGACTGCAGTTCCTTGATCAATACCTTGAATGATTCCGGAACACCCGGTTCTGGAACGTTTTCGCCTTTGACAATGGATTCGTACGTTTTCACACGGCCGACCACATCATCGGACTTCACAGTCAAAATTTCTTGCAGTGTATAAGCCGCACCATAAGCTTCGAGCGCCCATACTTCCATTTCCCCGAAACGCTGTCCGCCGAACTGAGCTTTACCGCCTAGTGGCTGTTGTGTAACTAGGGAGTAAGGACCTGTAGAACGGGCATGGATCTTATCATCAACCATGTGCGCCAGCTTGATCATATGCATGACACCGACTGTAACCTCACGTTCGAAGCGTTCACCTGTACGTCCGTCATACAGTATGGTCTTACCATTACGCTGCATACCGGCTTCTTCCATCGTATCGAACACATCATACTCACGAGCTCCGTCGAATACCGGAGTAGCTACGTGGATTCCTAGACGGAGTGCAGCCATACCAATATGGACTTCCAACACCTGTCCGATGTTCATACGGGAAGGAACGCCCAGCGGGTTCAGGACAACCTGTACCGGCGTGCCATCCGGAAGGAACGGCATGTCTTCCTCTGGCAGAATACGGGCAACGACACCCTTGTTACCGTGACGTCCAGCCATCTTATCACCTTCAGAAATCTTACGCTTCTGGGCAATGTAGACACGAACCAGTTGATTCACACCTGGAGGCAACTCATCGCCGTTCTCGCGAGTGAATACTTTTACGTCAACGACAATACCATCACTACCATGTGGAACGCGCAGAGAGGTATCACGAACTTCACGGGCTTTCTCACCGAAAATCGCATGCAGCAGGCGTTCCTCAGCAGTCAACTCAGTTACACCCTTCGGAGTAACCTTACCTACCAGAATATCACCGGCATTGATTTCCGCACCGATGCGGATAATTCCGCGCTCATCCAGGTTGCGAAGCGCCTCTTCACCGACGTTAGGAATATCACGTGTGATCTCTTCAGGTCCAAGCTTCGTATCACGGGCTTCGGATTCGTATTCCTCGATGTGGATCGAAGTGTATACATCTTCCTTCACCAGCTTCTCACTCAGCAGGATCGCATCCTCGTAGTTGTAGCCTTCCCAAGTCATGAACGCAACGACTACGTTGCGGCCAAGCGCAAGTTCGCCCATTTCTGTGGAAGGTCCATCTGCCAGGATGTCACCTTTTTTGACGATATCCCCACGTTTCGCCAGTGGACGCTGGTTAATACAGGTACCCTGGTTCGAACGCATGAATTTGTGTAATTTATATTTAACGATATCGCCTTTGACTTCCTTGCCCTCAACTGCCTCAACACGGCGCAGCCAGATTTCATTGGCAGAGGAGCGTTCGATAATACCGTCATATTTGGAGACAATACATACGCCGGAGTCTTTAGCAGACTTATGCTCCATCCCTGTCCCTACAAGCGGAGCCTTAGGAATAAGAAGCGGAACGGCCTGACGCTGCATGTTCGATCCCATCAGTGCGCGGTTGGAGTCATCGTTCTCAAGGAACGGAATGAGCGCCGTTGCGACGGATACGACCTGTTTTGGCGAAACGTCCATGTAGTCTACCCGATTGCTAGGCATGGTGGTGATGTTGTCTGAATCCTTGTTGTAACGAACGATAACCTGGTCTTCCTTGAAGGAGCCCTCTTCATCGATCAGTACATTTGCCTGTGCAACTACATAATTATCTTCTTCATCGGCAGTCAGATAATCAATTTGCTCAGTTACCTTGCCGGTCTTCGGATCTACCCAACGATACGGAGCTTCGATAAAGCCGTATTCATTGATGCGGGCGAAGGTGGACAAGGAGTTGATCAGACCGATATTCGGACCTTCCGGGGTCTCGATAGGACACATACGGCCATAGTGACTGTGGTGGACGTCGCGGACTTCAAAGCCTGCGCGTTCACGAGTCAGACCGCCGGGTCCGAGTGCAGACAGACGACGCTTATGTGTAAGCTCGGCAAGCGGGTTCGTCTGATCCATAAACTGGGACAGCTGCGAGCTGCCGAAGAACTCTTTGATGGACGCGATGACCGGACGGATGTTGATCAGCGCCTGCGGTGTAATCGCATTGGCATCTTGAATCGACATTCTCTCGCGGACTACGCGCTCCATACGGGATAGACCGATACGGAACTGATTCTGCAGAAGCTCACCTACAGAACGCAGACGACGGTTACCCAGGTGGTCAATATCATCCGTGTTGCCGATACCATGCAGCAAATTAATAAAGTAGCTGATTGAGGATATAATATCAGCCTGAGTAATATGCTTAACCGATTTATCAATGTTGCCATTGGCGATCAGTTTGATGATACGGCCTTCTTCGATTGGCGAGAATACGTCAATGGTCTGAAGCGGAATATCTTCGCTGTCCATCACTCCGCCGGTTACACGGTAGTTTTTAGCAGCCATACTCTTCTCAAAATAAGGAATCAGCTCATCAAGCAGGCGGCGGTCCACCATTTGGCCGGATTCTGCCAGGATTTCTCCGGTAGACTCGTCAACCAAAGGCTGTGCCAGACGCTGATTGAACAGACGATTCTTAATATGCAGCTTTTTATTGATTTTGTAACGGCCTACATTGGCCAAATCATAACGTTTCGGGTCAAAGAAACGTGCGACCAGTAAGCTCTTAGCATTATCAAGTGTTGGTGGTTCGCCCGGACGCAGACGCTCGTAGATTTCAATAAGCGCCTTCTCCGTGGAATCCGTGTTGTCTTTATCCAGCGTATTGCGAATATATTCATCATTGCCAAGCAGTTCCAGGATTTCAGCATCACTGCCGAAGCCCAGAGCACGCAAGAGGACTGTTACCGGGATCTTACGAGTCCGGTCGATACGGACATACATGATGTCCTTAGCGTCGGTCTCAAGCTCCAGCCAGGCTCCGCGATTCGGAATTACTGTGGCGGTGTAAGTTTTTTTGCCGTTCTTATCCACTTTTGTGCTGAAATAGACGCTTGGAGAGCGAACCAACTGGCTGACAATAACCCGTTCTGCACCATTGATAATAAAAGTGCCGGTTTCCGTCATCAGAGGGAAATCTCCCATGAACACTTCCTGCTCTTTAACCTCACCGGTCTCCTTATTGATGAGACGCACCTTCACACGCAGAGGAGCTGCATATGTTACGTCCCGCTCTTTAGCGTCGTCAACCGTATACTTCGGTTCACCCAGGCTGTAATCAATGAACTCTAGTACCAAATTCCCTGTGAAATCCTGGATCGGCGAGATGTCCTGGAACATTTCCCGCAATCCTTCCTCCAAAAACCAGTCATAAGATTTTTGTTGGATCTCGATCAGGTTCGGGACCTCGAGTACCTCGTTAATTCTCGCATAGCTCCGCCGAGTGCGTCGACCATACTGAACAAGATGTCCTGCCAACTTTACTCACCCCTCATGTCTACTCACTTAAAAATTGATTGCGAACCCTTGTTTGGACCCGTATAATGGAACCATATCACAAGGATTCGGCCATAAATACAGAAAAGCCCCTTATCGAAATCTTTCGAAAAAAGAGCACATCTATCCACGGCCAAAATACTCCTTATCCAGTAGATTTGCCCAAAACGTGCGTATTATACGTCACCAGGCTACAGTTCATGCGCTATTATCTATTGCCCCGGCGACCTTCGCCGTGACAGGAACATAGAGAACGGAATTCGCAAAAACCTGCCGTGCGGCATGCGCTTACCGGGCGACAATATATCACTTGACATTTCAGCAAACTAAAGACATGGAGCCTAGCTTAATACTGACATTTTATAATAATACCACTACGGACATCGCATGTCAATGAGTATTATTATTTATTTCTGAGCTTTTAAGATTCTATAGCCCTTGTCTTTCCCTACTTCTTCTACTACCGGGAACATACTCTCCAGCTTGGAAACCGCCGACGGCGCACCCTGCTTCTTCTGAATGACAACCCACAGACAACCGCCCTCATTCAAATGATCATACGCCTGTTCAAAAATCGCATGCACTACGGCCTTGCCGGCGCGAATCGGCGGGTTGGTTAGAATCACATCGAATGTCTGCCCCTGCACTGCCGATAGCACATCACTTTCCATCACCGTAACATTGCGGATTCCATTATGCTGCGCATTCTCGCGGGCAAGCTCTACCGCACGGCTGTTGATATCAACCATCGTCACATGTCCCTTAGAAGCGAGATGCGCCGCACTAATCCCTATAGGCCCGTAACCACAGCCCACGTCTAGTACCTTCGCATCCTCAGGAATTTCCATCCCCTCAATCAGAACACGACTGCCATGATCAATATCTCCTTTAGAAAAAACACCGGCGTCGCTTGTAAAGCGGAGGCGTTTGCCTCTCAGCTCCGTATCGATGCTCCGTCTGTCATGACGCGCTTCCGGCTGCTGCGAGTAATAATGCTGCGACATACCATCCTCCCTTTCACGTTGAACTACAAATACCCGCAAGGCTCCCTTATAGAGCAACCCCCTTGAACAAGTTCAAGGGGGTTGCGGGAACCGGAGAGAATCATTTCTGCTCCGGGGCAGTACCTATTGAATCAACTTATTTTACTTCTACAGCTGCGCCTGCTTCTTCCAATTTTGCTTTGGTAGCTTCGGCTTCTTCTTTGCTTACTTTTTCTTTGATTGCTTTTGGAGCGTTATCTACAACTTCTTTAGCTTCTTTCAAGCCAAGACCTGTGATTTCGCGAACGATTTTGATAACGTTGATTTTGGAAGCGCCAGCGCTTGTCAAAATTACGTCGAATTCGGACTGTTCAGCTTCAACAGCTGCTACAGCGCCGCCAGCTGCTACTGGAGCTGCTGCAGTTACGCCGAATTCTTCTTCGATTGCTTTTACCAGGTCGTTCAGTTCCAGTACGCTCATGCCTTTAATTTCTTCTAAGATTGTTTCTTTGCTCATGATTGAACCTCCATTATATTTGAATTGGTTTGTGGTCTTGATTATGAAGCCAGAAGCAAAGGCTTACGCGCTTTGTTCTTCTTTCTCAGCAACAGCTTTAACTGCAAGCGCGAAGTTGCGCATTGGAGCTTGAAGCACGCTAAGCAGCATGGAGAGCAAACCATCGCGGGATGGCAGTTCAGCCAGTGCTTTCAGTTGGTCCGCATCGATAACTTTACCTTCTACAACGCCGCCTTTCAGTTTCAAAGCGTCGTTCTTCTTAGCGAAGTCATTTAGAATCTTAGCTGCTACTACCGCATCAGTCTCGCTGAATGCGATCGCTGTAGGACCCGTCAGGACAGCGTCCAGATCAGTCAGCTCAGCTGCCACAGTTGCACGGCGAAGCAATGTGTTCTTCAGGACTTGAAACTCAACGCCAGCTTCACGAAGCTGCTTACGCAGTTCAGTCACTTGCGATACGTTCAATCCGCGGTAGTCTGCAACAACAGTGGAGACACTGTTCTGCAGTTTGCTAGTAACAACATCAACCGCATCCTGTTTTGCTTGGATTACTTTTGCATTTGCCAATTGTATACACCTCCTGAAAATTTATGTCACGGCGATTCTTCCGGAGAAACCGCGCCGTTCCTACGCAGGCATTAGAAAAGCCTCCGCAGATTCACGAAGGCTTGATAAAACGGAAAGTTAATCAGGCGAGCCTGGCACTTTTTGTTTCTATCACAACACCTCGGTAGGAAATTAAGCCCTACGGCACCTACTGTCTACGGTAAGCATATTCACATTTAAGATTGATCGCCTTAATGTTCACAACTGTTATAGATTATCAAAGATTACTCAAGGAGTCAACCTTTAATTATCTGAAAGCAGCTGCGTTCACACGAGCGCTAGGTCCCATTGTGGACGAAATAGCGATACCTTTAAGGTATACACCTTTGGCAGCAGCCGGTTTCGCACGGTTCAGAGCGTCCATAAGAGCTTTAAGGTTCTCGTTCAATTGTTCAGCGTTGAAAGACACTTTGCCGATTGGCGCGTGAATTTGGCCCGCTTTGTCGAGACGGTATTCGATCTTACCGGCTTTGATTTCTTGAACAGCCTTGGTAACGTCGAAAGTAACTGTACCTGCTTTAGGGTTAGGCATGAGACCTTTACCACCGAGCAGACGACCCAGTTTACCGACTTCACTCATCATATCAGGTGTAGCTACGCAGACGTCGAATTCGAACCAGCCCTGTTGAATCTTGTTGATCATGTCAGCATCACCAACAAAATCAGCGCCAGCAGCTTCCGCTTCCTTCGCTTTTTCACCTTTTGCAAATACAAGCACGCGTTGTGTTTTGCCTGTGCCGTGAGGCAGGACAACAACACCACGAACTGCCTGGTCTTGTTTACGCGGGTCTACACCCAGACGAACTGCTGCTTCAACGGTTTCGTCGAATTTGGCAGTTGCCGCCTTTTTCACAAGCTCTACAGCTTCTGAAGGCTCGTAAGTCGCTTCGCTGTTGATCAGCTTCGCGGATTCTTGGTACTTCTTACCATGTTTAGCCATGAAATGTTCCTCCTTTGTGGTATTAGCGGAAATTCCTCCCACATATTGCGGTCATGAATGACCGGTTCATCGAATACATATTAGTCTTCGATTGTGATTCCCATACTGCGGGCAGTACCTTCAACCATACGCATTGCAGCTTCAACAGATGCAGCGTTCAGATCGGGCATTTTGGTTTCAGCGATTTCACGAACCGCTGCGCGGCCCAGCTTCGCTACTTTTTTCTTGTTTGGTTCACCGGAGCCTTTTTCTACTTTTGCAGCGATGCGAAGCAGAACAGCAGCCGGAGGAGTTTTGGTGATGAAGGTAAACGAACGGTCTTCAAATACTGTAATTTCAACCGGGATGATCAGACCAGCCTGGTCGGCAGTACGAGCGTTGAATTCCTTACAGAATGCCATGATGTTGACACCCGCTTGACCTAACGCCGGACCTACTGGAGGCGCTGGATTCGCTTTCCCTGCAGGAATCTGCAGTTTCACCATTTTAATAACTTTTTTAGCCATGAGTGACACCTCCTTGCGTAAATAGTGGTATTCGAATGCTAAACAGCATTCTCCCACAAGAAACCCTTGTGCTTGTTATATCTTCTCCACTTGAGTGAAATCCAACTCCAGCGGGGTTTCCCGTCCAAACATGTTGACATGTACCTTGATCTTGCTTTTGTCTGCCAAAATCTCTTCCACGGAGCCCACAAAATTCGCAAACGGACCGACCATAATACGCACGGATTCCTTAATTTCGAAATCAATCTTCGCTTTAGGTTCAACCATGCCCATATGCTTCAGAATCTGTTCAACCTCTTCGGGTAGCAGAGCGGTAGGCTTAGAGCCCGAACCAGTTGAACCGACAAATCCGGTAACGCCCGGCGTATTGCGGACAACATACCAAGAATCATCAGTCTGAACCATTTCGACCAAAACGTAACCAGGGTAAACTTTGCGCATGACAGTTTTTTTCTTGCCATCCTTGTTTACCAGTTCTTCTTCCATAGGAACAAGAACGCGGAATATTTTGTCTTCCATGCCCATGGACTCAACGCGTTTTTCCAAATTGGCCTTGACCTTATTCTCATACCCGGAATAGGTATGAACAACGTACCATCTTTTTTCCATATCAAGCCACCTGGGACCTCTCTAAATAATCGCTTCAATCACAGCGGAAATACCGATGTCCAGAACCCAGAAGTAAAGAGAAATAACTACAATTGTACCAAGAACGATCAATGTATAGTTTTTCAATTCTTTACGGCTAGGCCAGCGAACCTTTTTGAGTTCACTCCAGCTCTCAGTGAAAAAGGAAAACAAAGACTTGAAACTACGTTTCACGCCGACTACACCTCCAAAAGACTATCTGGTTTCGCGATGAGGAGTTTGCTCGTTACAGAACTTGCAAAATTTCTTCATCTCCAAGCGGTCGGGGTGATTTCGCTTGTTTTTGGTTGTTGCATAGTTTCTTTGTTTGCAACTTGTACAAGCCAAAGTGATAATTACCCGCATGATGTGCACCTCCCGAAGACGTACTTCTAATCATCAAATTAGAAGACGTAGATATTGATTCAAAAAAAAGCCGCGAATTTAGGCCTACCTAAAACACTTTAGCATAATATCAATGTCTGTGTCAACGAAAGTTTCCCCCATCGCACTGGGTAATTCCGGGTGCTGTAGCCTTATGCCATAAGTCATCTTTGATCCTGCTTCTTCCTGTGCGCCAGCTGTCTTCCATAATCATTATGCTGCAATTCGCTTGTGTATAAACCTGCCATCCACCAACGCTTCACCTATCGCAAATTCACCTTATCCAAATCTAGCGGACACTAAAAAAAGACTCGAGTCCCGAGCCTTCCTAGTCATTATATCATTAATTGTCACGCACTTCCAGATATCTTTCCAATTTACGTTTCACTCGCTGCAAAGCATTGTCAATGGACTTCACATGCCGCTTCAAATCCTCGGCAATCTCCTGATAGGAACGTCCGTCCAGATAGAGCATCAGAACCTTCCGTTCCAGATCACTCAGAATCTCGGCCATCTTATCTTCCAGTCCGATGAACTCCTCCTGGTTGATAATCAGCTCTTCCGGGTCCAGCACCTGACTTCCGCATATCACATCCATCAATGTCCGGTCGGAGTCCTCATCATAGATGGGCTTGTCTAACGAGACATATGAATTAAGCGGAATATGCTTCTGGCGGGTAGCGGTCTTAATGGCGGTTATAATCTGACGGGTGATGCACAGCTCGGCAAAGGCTTTGAATGATGACAGCTTGTCACCCTTGAAGTCACGGATGGCCTTGTATAAGCCAATCATTCCTTCCTGCACAATATCTTCACGATCTGCCCCGATCAAAAAATAGGAACGAGCCTTGGCACGCACAAAATTACGGTACTTGTTAATTAAATGCTCCAATGCGCCACTGTCGCCACCACGGAAGATCTCGACAATTTCTTCATCACTTATGAAATCATACTCGGACAGCATTAATTCCTTGAGGTCGACACTCACCAAGAATCCCCCCGGCTGCAACGCAAGACACATCGTTACTTCTCGAAATATAGGAACAGTATATATTATGTTACCTTACACCGTCAACCGGATTTGTCCAAAAACAATCTTCAATAACATATTATGTCATTTTCTTGTATGAGGCAACTGCTATTCCTGTCCTACTGTCTGCGCCAGTCCTCCAGCCGTTTACGCGTCTCCGGCGGCAGCTTGTCTTCCAGCGAGTGACGGGTCCCGCTCACGCTTCCCGGCTCGATGGCCTTCTTCACCTGCTTCTGGTTCTCCTCAATCTCAAGCCTCAGTTCCCTGGCCGAAATCCGGAGTGCGCCCTGGGCAAAAACGACATGCTGCTCCACAAAATCACTGGTGGCTACCGAGATCTGTCTGCGGCGGTGCGTGAATTCCCCAACGAGCCGTTCAATGCATTCATCTGCCGTTTCCTTCTCCTTGGTGAAGAAGACCTGGATCTTCCCTTGTTCAAACGACCTTCCCAGTCCCGGCACACGGTAGGCATCGAATACAGCAATGACGCGCAGCCCGGAGAATGCCTGATAATCGGCCAGCATATCGAGCAGCCGGTCGCGTGCCCCCTGCATACCGGTCTGCGACAATGCCGCAAGCTCCGGCCAGCCGCCGATCATATTGTATCCGTCCACGAGCAGGATATCGCGCCAGTCTGCCATAGTTATCCCTGTTCTTGGCGGCGGCGGAGTACCTCGTACATGATTACACCCGCTGCCACCGATGCATTTAAAGAGTTGATTCTTCCCGCCATCGGCAGCTTAAGCAGCACATCGCATTTCTCACGGATCAGGCGGCCCATCCCTTTATTCTCATTGCCGATCACCACGGCTACCGGTCCGGTGACAATATCCGATCCGAACAAATTCTGATCGGTATCCACATCCGTGCCGACTACCCAGACTCCCAGCTCCTTCAGCCGGTCAATGGTCTGTCCTAGATTCGTCACGCGGGCCACGGGCACATATTCAACTGCACCAGCCGAGGTCTTGGATACGGTGGCAGTAATCTGCGCGGAGCGGCGCTTCGGCACAATGACTCCGTGCACACCTGTGCAGTCAGCCGTACGCAGGATAGACCCGAGGTTATGCGGATCTTCAATTTCGTCCAGCAGGAGCAGAAACGGCGGTTCTCCCTTGGCTTCAGCAATTGCCAGAATATCAGCAACCTCCGTGTAGGCAAAAGGCGCCGCCTGCGCCACCACTCCCTGGTGCTGAACGCCCGGTGCGAGCTGATCCAGCTTGCGCTTGTCCACATGCTGAATGACAATGCCCGCCTTGCGCGCTTCCGCAACGATAGGTGCGGTCAGGTGCTTTTGTGCAGTTTCGGCGATCCATATTTTGTTGAGTGTACGTCCCGCTCTAAGGGCTTCAAGCACCGAATGCTTGCCTGCCAGTATTTCCTCTTCAGTTCTCAATTCTTCCATTGTTTTATCTCCTGTTCTGTATACTCACTTGGGGCGGTGCATCATATATTCGATACTGCTGTGAACAAGCTCCTGGATTCTTGCCTGCTGTCCTGTGTAATATAAATAACCGATCATGCATTCAAAAGCAGTGGCGTGGCGGTATTCCAGCACATCCGCATTTTTGGGAATGCTGCCGGATTTGGCGTTGCGTCCCCGTCTGACCACATCCTTCTCATCCTCAGTGAGTACCGGGTCCAGAAAAGCAAGAATGGTGCTCTGCGCCCTGGCGGAGACCAGCCCGGTAGCCGAGCGGTGCAGATGCTGGGGGCGCAGATTGGGCAGCGAGATCAGATACTGCCGGACTGCTACTTCGTAGATGGCATCACCTGCATAAGCAAGAACAATAGGCGGCAGCAGATGGGCCGGCTTGGAGGGTTCATACGGAAACCAGGCGCGGTTCAGATCAAACAGCCCGTTCATTTACGCCGCCACCGCATTCCCTGTGGAGTATCTTCCAGCAGAATCCCCAGCGCATTCAGCTCATCGCGGATTTCATCCGACCGGCTCCAGTTCTTGTTCTTTCGAGCTTCCGCACGCTCCGCAATCAGACGTTCCACCTCTTCGCTTGCCACTTCTTCCTCAGCTTCTACCGTGAGGCGAAGCACAGCATTCATCTCGGCAAAAGCCTTAAGCAATACGGCGAAGTCAGCCGGATTCGTCTCATGATCAGCAAGCGTAAGGTTCGCCAGGCTCACCCAGTCGAACACCGCCGTAATAGCATCCGGTGTATTGAAATCATCCTGCATCCGGGCATGGAAGTTGCTAAGGACAGCGGACAGCCGCTCCGTAACCTGCAGACTTGCCTCATTCTCTGCCCCCTCCGCCGCCAGTTCAAGGCGGTGCTTCACATTGCTTTCTGCCAGAGCGATCCGCTCTACGCTTTTCTCAGCAGACAGCAGTGCTTCCTCTGTGAAGTTCAGCGGATTACGGTAATGGCTGGATAGCATAAAGTAACGGATAGCCCCCTGCTTGAAGCGCGCACGGATATCCTTCACGAGTAGACCGTTCCCGAGCGACTTTGACATCTTCTCATCGCCGATATTCAGAAAAGCATTATGCATCCAGTAATTCGACAGCGGTTCACCCGTCAGCGCTTCAGTCTGGGCACATTCGCATTCATGATGCGGGAATTTCAGATCCTCCCCGCCGCCGTGAATGTCGATCGTCGTCCCCAAATATTCGCGCACCATCGCCGAGCATTCAATATGCCAGCCGGGACGGCCCTCTCCCCATGGACTGGACCAGTGTACTTCGCCCGGCTTGGCTGCCTTCCAGAGTACAAAATCCTCCTGGTTCTCCTTGCGCGAATCCACCTCGACACGGATACCGAAGCGCAGCTCCTCCAGATTCTGGCGGGACAGCTTGCCGTAATCGGCAAATTTGCCGGTACGGTAATACACATCTCCACCGTTCTCATACGCATAGCCTTTATCTTCAAGCTCCTTAATGAACTCGATAATCGTGTCCATGCTCTCCGTAACGCGCGGATTCATCGTCGCCGGCTTCACGCCCAGCCCCGCCAGATCCTCCTGGTAGGCGGCAATGAACATTTCGGCAACCTCGGCTACGGTGATGTTCAGCTCCTCTGCCTTGCGGATCATTTTATCATCCACATCGGTGAAATTTGTCAGATAGCGGACCTCATTCCCAAGCGTCTCCAGGTAGTTGCGCACCATGTCAAAAACAATGACCGGTCTTGCATTCCCGATATGCATATAGCCGTAGACCGTGGGTCCGCAGACGTACATCTTCACCTTATCCGTCTCCTGCGGTACAAATTCTTCCTTCGTGCGCGTCATTGTATTGTAAATGTGCAAAGCCATTCTTGTCCCAACCCTTTCTATTGTCCCCGGATTCCTGAAATGCCGGTGCTCTTAAATTTCGTAATCGCCGATATATTGCTGGCTTTCGAGCCGCCGCTGTTCCTTCTTCGACTTATCTTCAGCACCCATCTGTTCTCTTAGCTCCTCGATTTCCTTCTGCAGGAATTTGAGGGAATCAATCAGCGGGTCTGGCATCTTGGTATGATCCAGCCGGTCGGATACACGTTCCCCGTTACGCTTGACCACACGCCCGGGGTTGCCGACTACCGTACTGTTGTTAGGCACTTCACGCAGCACAACTGCGTTAGAGCCGATATTAGAATTATCGCCGATTCGGAAGGAACCCAGTACTTTGGCACCAGAGCCGATGACTACATTGTTGCCGACGGTAGGGTGACGCTTGCCCTTCTCTTTACCGGTTCCCCCAAGTGTAACGCCCTGATAGATAATGACATCATCGCCAATCTCACAGGTCTCACCAATGACAATACCCATTCCGTGGTCAATAAACAACCGGCTGCCGATAACCGCGCCCGGATGAATCTCCACTCCCGTCATGAACCGGCTGATCTGCGAGACCATGCGTGCCAAGGTAAACCAGCGGCGTTTGTAAAAAGAGTGGGCCATCCGGTGTGCCCATATCGCGTGAAGCCCGGCGTAGGTGAAAACGACCTCGAACCTGCTGCGGGCGGCGGGATCATTGTCGAATACTGCCCGAATGTCCGACTTGATATGCTTAAACATCGCGGTCCCCTCTTCTTTGAGCTGCTATATTTCAAGTGGAAACGGCTTTGCTGTCCTTTTAAAGGACAGTACCGTTTCAGAGAGAAATAGAAGGATAATGGATAGCGTGAAACCTATTCATTCTTATATTTCAACAAAAAACGCCCCTGCAGCATAATAGCTGCAGAGACGTTTAACCGCGGTCCCACTCTGCTTGAACATTCGTATACGTCAGAGCTGTTAAACTTCGCAGCCCCTATATCCGGTGTTCCTCTTGGTGTCTGTAACGGCGACAGCCCGGCACAGTCTACAGCCCCGCACAGGGACGTTCAACCATGCAGCTCACAGGTGCATCTTCAGCGGCAGACAAATGAATAACTCCCAGCCTTCAAGGGCATTCGCCCTTAAGCGGTTATTCTCTCTGGTAATTGCCCTTATACGCCTACTTTTCCTGATCCCAGCTATTCGTATATTCTTCTATCTTAGCGAAAAGACGCAGACCTGACAAGGGTCTTCTCCCCCTTGTATGTCCCTGCCCTAAGCGCCTTTGATTTGTGATTTCAGGCGTTCGATCACCCGGCTGCGGCCGAGCAGCGCAATCGTTGCATTCAAGTCACGACCATGCATCTGTCCCGTAAGAGCGACACGAATCGGCATAAACAGCGCTTTGCCTTTGTGTCCGGTCTCCTTCTGCACTTCCTTGATCAGAACAGCCATATGGGGAGCGCTGAAGTCTTCGGCAGCCTCCACCTTGGCCAGAAACGCAGACAGCACTTCAGGAACCTGGGCTTCGGCAAGCACCCCTGCCGCTTCGGTCTCCAGCTCCAGATGGCTGCGGAAGAACAGCTCAGAGAGCGCGACAATATCCGATGCGGCGGTCATTTGCTCCTGGTACAGCGCAACCAAGCTCTCTGCCCAGCTATGCTGCTCCTCACTGAGTACCTCAGGCAGACGGCCCGCCTTCTGCAAATGAGGAATGGCTAGTGCCGCAATCCGCTCAGGATCGGCATGCTTGATATAGTGATTGTTCAGATGCGCCAGCTTGTTCGTATCGAACACTGCCGGGCTTTTCGACAAGCGGTCTGCCGTAAAGATCGAGATCAGCTCTTCCTTGGTGAAGATCTCCTCTTCTCCCTCAGGCGACCAGCCCAGCAGGGTAATGAAGTTGAACAGAGCTTCCGGCAGGTAGCCCAGCTGATCGTACTGTTCAATAAACTGAATGATCGATTCATTCCGTTTACTCAGCTTCTTATGGTCATCGCCGACAATCAGCGTCATATGGCCAAAGAGCGGAGCTTCCCAGCCCAGTGCCTCATATATCATGAGCTGGCGCGGGGTATTGGAGATATGATCTTCTCCGCGCAGCACATGGGAGATAGCCATCAGATGGTCGTCCACCGCTACGGCGAAGTTATAGGTTGGAATACCATCCTTCTTCACGATGACGAAGTCGCCCATTTCTTTGCTATTGAACGAAATACTGCCTTTTACGATATCATTGAAGGTATAAGTGCGGTCTTCCGGAACCAGGAAACGGATGCTGGCCACACGGCCCTCCGCCTCAAAGGCCAGGCGCTGCTCCTCGGTCAGATTACGGTGTTTGCCGGAATAACGCGGGGTTTCGCCTCGTGCCGTCTGCTCCTCGCGTTCGGCCTCCAGCTCTTCCTCCGTGCAATAGCAGCGGTAAGCCAGGCCCCGGTCCAGCATATCCTGCCAGTATACACGGTATAGATCCAGACGCTCAGTCTGGCGGTAAGGCCCGTATTCGCCCCCTACATCCACACTTTCATCCCAATCGATTCCCAGCCACTTCAAATACTTCAGCTGGCTCTCTTCACCTTCTGCAATGTTGCGCTTAAGATCCGTATCTTCAATCCGGATAATGAATTTGCCGCCCAGATTGCGGGCGAACAGATAGTTAAACAAGGCTGTTCTGGCATTTCCGATATGTAAATGTCCCGTAGGGCTCGGTGCGTAACGCACCCGAACTTGATCCGCCATGGGTTTCCCTCCGCTTCATATTGGTTAAAATTAGGCCTTTACTTGCGCTAAAGCCATCTCACGATGATATCACATCTTGCAGCAGACAGACAATAGATTGGGCGGCAATTCCCTCTCCGCGCCCTGCGAAGCCCAACTGCTCAGTCGTTGTTGCTTTCACATTCACCTTCGCTACATCAGCGCCCAGCGTGCGGGCAATAATCTCCGTCATCTGCGGAATATAAGGTGCCATCTTCGGTTTTTGCGCTATGATGGTTGAATCGATATTCCCCAGCCGGTATCCGCGCTCACGCGCTAGTGCCCATACCTGCTCCAGCAGCTTCAGGCTGTCTGCATCCTTGAAGGCCGGATCGGTATCGGGAAAATGTCTGCCGATATCCCCAAGGCCCAGCGCTCCCAGTATAGCGTCGCTTACAGCATGCAGCAGCACATCCGCATCGGAATGCCCCAGCAGCCCCTTCTCATAAGGAATCGTAACTCCGCCGATAATACACGGCCTTCCCTCGACCAGCTGGTGTACATCAAATCCTTGTCCTACAGCAATCATCTGTGTTCCTCTCCCCTGCTTCTTACTGTGAATTCAGCGAAATCCAGGTCCTCCGGCGTCGTGATCTTAATATTCATATAGCTTCCTTCTACAACTGACACGGTAATCCCGCTGCGTTCCGCCAGACTGGAATCATCAGTCCCGAGAAAACCGTCCCGCTCTGCCTCCTCATAGGCGGACAGCAGATCGGACAAACGAAAAGTCTGCGGGGTCTGAATCGCCCACAGACTTCGCCGGTCCGGCGTTGACAGCACCTTGCCTTCACTGTCTACCTGCTTAATCGTATCCTTAACCGGGACTGCAAGCACCGATGCTCCGGCGGACTGCGCCCGCTCGTAGCAAGCTTCTATCTCGCTGTCCTGTACGAACGGCCTTACCCCGTCATGAACCATGACCCAATGGGTCTTAAGTTCATCCAGTCCGCGGCGTACCGAGTGCTGGCGCTCCGTTCCCCCGGGAATGACCGCAGCCACCTTATCCAGCTTGAAGGCTTGTACCCACTGCTTACAGCGCTGCACATCCTCTTCCCCGGTGACAAGCACAATCTCGGAGATCAGCTTATGCCGCTGGAATACCTCCAGGGTATGCACGATAATCGGCTTGCCCTGCAGCAGCAAATATTGCTTGCTCTCTGCCGTTCCCATCCGGGTTCCTCTGCCTGCCGCTACGATAACGACGCCAACACTGTTTGACATGCTTTCGGCTCCTGTCTTTCTTTCACGTATACTCCCATCATAACGTGTTTGGCTGGCATTTCCAAGCCCGAAAGGGTGCTGCCGGAAGCCACGGCTGAACTTATTGTGCTTTTTCCAGAAGCTTCGGTTTGGCAAAAATCATCCGTCCTGCCGATGTCTGCAGCACGCTCGTCACCAGAACCTCCATTGTAGTGCCGATATAATCCCGGCCGCCCTCCACCACAATCATCGTGCCATCGTCCAGATAGGCTACGCCTTGTCCATGTTCTTTGCCGTCCTTAATGACCTGAACAATGATCTCTTCGCCCGGCAGAACCACCGGCTTCACTGCATTTGCCAAGTCATTAATATTCAGCACCGACACACCCTGGAGCTCACATACCTTGTTAAGGTTGAAGTCGTTGGTGACGACCTTGCCGTGCAGTACTTTCGCCAGCTTGACCAGCTTGCTGTCCACTTCCGAGATCTCCTCGAAATCCCCTTCATAGATCAGCACCTTAACGTCCAGTTCTTTCTGAATCTTATTCAGAATATCAAGCCCTCTGCGTCCGCGGTTACGCTTCAGCAAATCCGATGAATCCGCAATATGCTGCAGCTCCTCCAGTACGAACTCAGGAATAACAATCGTACCTTCGATGAAGCCCGTTTTACAGATGTCAGCAATCCGCCCGTCAATAATCACGCTGGTATCGAGGATTTTATGCTCCTGAGTTCCACGCTCCTCAGGTTCAGCAGCGCGTGCCCAGCGTCCGGTGTTCCAGAGCGAAGCCAGCTCCTCCTTCTTTTCCAGCCCGATCCGCAGGCCCATATAGCCCAGAGCAAGCGTAGCAGCTACCTGCAGCAGCTCCCCTGCTTTGCCCAGCCAGGACATAGCGGGATACAGCAGCAGAGACAGCAGCAGACCTCCCGTAAGCCCTGCTGCGCCTGCAGCAAGCTCATTCATCGGGATACGCGAGCAATACGCAACCATCTCCCGCAGCTTTGAACTTGCCCATTCCGCGCATAAAGTCCCCGCAATCAGAAAAATAATGGCACCCAGCACCGCAAACAAAATACTTCCTTCCATAGGCAAGCTATTCTCCAGTTTCCCAAGGCCTACCGGGAACCCTCTCTCTGCCGCGTGATATAGCGAATAACCGGACCAGGCTCCACAACACCCGGCAAGTATCAAAACAGACTTTTTCCACATAACCTCGCACCTCCTTTTATTCATCCATCAATCCTCTATACCTCACCAGTATGTTCCAATTTTTAGGACAATAATCCGGGGGAGCGTTATTTTTTCTGCAAGCCCCGAATTTCGTCCGGCTCTGTTGCCGTAAACTGCTATTCCTGGTTGAAAATGAGGGAGGCCCTGGCATATAATGAATTCAATTCGAACCCAGGGGTGAATGGAAAATGAGCGCACCAAGTTTACAGGCCTTCCAGGATCAAGTCTCCGAACTGCTGCTCCGTCACCGTAGTCTTCTGGATGTCATGTCCAAGAACGGACAGAGCAGTGCTTCCGTCAACCGGGCTGTCGTCAAAGCCATTACCGAATGCGGCTGCATTCAGCTGCACGCCACCAAGCAGGTCTTCGAGCCTACTCTAGGGCTTGAGCAAGCCAAAGAGCTTGCCGGGACTCATCTGGCAGGAGAGCTGTGTGAGAACTGCCGGGAGGTCATTGGCTCCGAGTTGGGCCGCGAGCTGTTCTACATGTCTGCACTCTGCAATTTGCTTGCTATCAATATGGACGAGGTTGTCGCCAAGGAATCGCAGAAATGCGCAACACTCGGGTTGTTCAACTTGTCCTGAGCAGACCGTCCGCGCTCTCCTTCATCCATTCCGCCAGCTCAGGGGGGAACCGTATTCCGTGTACTTCCCTTCCCTCAGGCAGCAAAAAGGCATTGCACTCTCCTGATATTCAGGAAAGGCAATGCCTTTTGTACTTACCGGTCTATGAATGAAATAAGTTCTGAAGAAGGGCTAACCGTTCTTAGAATGATATACCTTATCTTCCGCGCGTCTTCTGCGGCGGCGTTGCCGCCGTACCTTAAATAGTCCTAAGCTCTGTCTGAAGCCATACAAGGCATACAGCGCCAGCAGTCCAAAGATCAGCTTGGCAATCTGTTCAGGGAAGACCACCGCAACAGCTACAGCAATCACGATAACTACAGGTGCGCCTATAACCGCTTTTTTTGGAAAACCGATCTTCTTGAAATTGGGATACTTCACTGTGCTGACCATCAGATACGACAGCAGCAAGGTAGCAACAATCATGAATGGTGCAGATACATCTTTATGGAAAAGTGCAAGCGTGGCCAGAACTCCGCCCGCAGCAGGAATCGGCAATCCTACGAAATATCCCGGAATCCCCGGGCGGACATTGAACCGGGCCAGACGTAAGGCTCCGAATACAGGGAAGATCGCTGTGACCGTCCATCCCAGTGCAGGATTCAGCTCCTGCAGACTTGTTAAATACATAATCAGCGCCGGTGCGACTCCGAACGAAACTACATCGGATAAAGAATCCAGCTCCTTGCCGAATTCACTCTCACACTTCAGCGCACGGGCCATACGGCCATCCAGCCCATCGAGCAGCATCGCGATAATCACCATGATAGCGGCCATGCTCAGCTTGCCGTCAAACGCCATCATGATACCAAACATTCCAAGCATCAGATTACCAATCGTAAAAAGACTTGGAATTGATTTTTGTATCATTTCTTCACCTCAATTTTCCTACTTGTACTGCATGGGACTACAACATTACGTGATTGTATGGTATTTACATTTGTCTGTCAATAAGAACTTGTTTCTGGAGCCGCTTCAGCCCGTCCTGAATATTGCGTGCGCGGACCTCGCCAATGCCGTCTACTTCATCAAGCTCAGCTATGCTTGCCCTCATCAGGTTAGGCAGCATTTCGAAGCGTTCCACCAAATTGTGGATGATCACATTCGGCAGCCTTGGAATTTTGTTCAGCAGGCGGTAACCGCGCGGAGTCACAGCTTCTTCGGAGGAAATGGCTGTCGAGGAATAGCCCAGCAGGCGGGCAATATGGTTGTCATCCATCAGTTCATCATCGCTGCTGCGCTTCAGCCCGGCAATGATCTCACGGATCTTCTCCTCCTGCTCTTCTCTTGCATAGTCTCTGTACAGCAACCATGCTTCTTCCTCTGTATTTCCAACCAATTCTTCCATCTGCATGCTGATCAGCCGGCCTTCATTGCCAAGCTCGTTGATGTAACGTTTAATTTCCATTTTGATTCTCAGCACCATTTCCACGCGCTGGATCACACCGACGACTTCGGCCACCGTCACAATCCCTTCGTATTCCGAAGCGGACAGGTTCGTAAGCCCTTGTGTCAGAACGGCTCTGTACTTCTCCAGGGTCTGAATCGCCTGGTTGGCCTTGGCCAGAATAGAACCGATTTCCTTGAGCGCGTAACGGATGGAGCCCTGATACAGCGTAATAATATTCCGGCGCTGGGAAATGGAAACGACGAGCTTGCCGGTCTGCTTCGCTACACGTTCAGCGGTCCGGTGCCGGATTCCTGTCTCGATGGAAGAGATGGAGGAATCGGGAATCAGCTGCGTATTGGCGTACAGAATCCGCTTCAGATCCTCGCTCAGAATAATCGCTCCGTCCATTTTGGCCAGCTCGTATAAATAGTTTGGTGAAAAATCGCAGTTAATGGAGAAGCCGCCATCGACAACCGCCATAACTTCCGGACTATATCCGACAACAATCAGTGCCCCGGTCTTCGCGCGAAGCACATTCTCCAGCCCTTCCCGGAAGGGTGTTCCGGGTGCGGCCATTCTAAGCAGATCATTCATATTATCTGATGGATTATATTCTTTCATGTCCCTGTGCCCCCTAATCTAACGCGACCGCTAGTGCCTGTGCTACTGTGCTGACGCCTATAATCTGGATATCCTGCGGATGCTTCCAGCCCTTCAGACTCTTCTCGGGCATAATGACCCGCCGGAAGCCAAGCTTGGCCGCCTCTTTCACCCGCATCTCTGCGCGTGATACCCCTCTCACCTCACCGGTAAGCCCTACCTCCCCGAAAAACACATCATACGGCTTGGTCGGGAAATCACGGAAACTCGAGGCAATGCTGATGGCAACAGCCAAATCCACCGCCGGCTCATCCAGCTTCACCCCTCCCGCAACGTTGAGGTAAGCGTCCTGATTCTGCAGGAACATGCCCATCCGCTTCTCCAGTACAGCTATGATCAGCGCCATCCGTTGATGATCCATACCTGTGCACATTCTGCGGGGCGAAGGGAAATGTGTCGAAGCAACCAGCGCCTGCAATTCAACAAGAACGGGTCTTGTGCCCTCCATGCTGGCTACCACTGCAGATCCGGCCACTCCGAGCGGACGCTCGGACAGGAACAGCTCCGACGGGTTCTCCACCTCGGTCAGCCCGATTTCCCCCATTTCAAAGATCCCGATCTCGTTGGTGGAGCCGAAACGGTTCTTCACCGCCCGCAGCAGACGGTACGTATGATGGCGTTCCCCTTCAAAATAAAGGACACAATCCACCATATGCTCCAGCATACGCGGGCCGGCAATAGCGCCTTCCTTAGTTACATGCCCTACAAGCACCGTAGCAATTCCCCGGATCTTAGCAATCCGCATGAATCTTGTCGTACATTCCCGCACCTGTGCTACACTGCCCGGCGCACTGGTTACTTCCGGCATAAATACAGTCTGAATCGAGTCAATGACCAAAAATTGAGGTTGAATCTGCTCAATTGCTTCCTCAATGCTCTCCATGTTCGTCTCACATAGAACGTACAATTCTGCAGAGAGCGCTCCGAGGCGGTCAGCCCGCAGCTTCGTCTGCCGCACGGATTCTTCCCCCGAAATATACAGCACGCGCAGCCCTTGTGTAGTCAAGGCATGCGAGGTCTGCAGCAGCAGTGTCGATTTCCCGATTCCGGGGTCGCCTCCAACCAACACCAGCGAGCCGGGGAC
This sequence comes from Paenibacillus sp. FSL R7-0204, assembly GCF_038002225.1. NCBI lineage: Bacteria > Bacillati > Bacillota > Bacilli > Caryophanales > Paenibacillaceae > Paenibacillus > Paenibacillus sp. FSL R7-0204. The sequence continues at coordinate 981,566 of NZ_JBBOCA010000001.1, read as the reverse complement.
GATCCCGCCGCCAAGCACGCGGTTAAGCTCACCGATGCCCGTCAGAATACGCGGCTCCTTGTCACTTTCTATATTTATGATCGATTGCGCCTTTTCTTTACTCTGAAAAATAGGTGCATTCATGCCTTGTGTTTTGACGACGCTTTCCGTTTCCTCTACCATTGAGTTCCATTCCTGGCACCCCGGGCACTTCCCGAACCATTTCGGTGATTCATAGCCGCATTCGGTACAGAAAAATTTTGTTTTAGGTTTAGCCATGTGTACTCCTTACCGTCCGAACTTGCTAAAATTGCGGATATTTTACTCTTATTCAAAGTTTACCATTTCTGCACACTGAACGGAAGGTCACTTAAGATCTACTTTTCATTTGCGTCTTTTTTTAGGCGGGTTTAGGTATGCCTGAGGGGCGTAAACAAACAAAGCTCCCGCCCCTCTATACGGAGGAGCGGGAGCTTTGTTTCATTTTCCGGTACAATTATTCAGTTTCGACTGTTTTCTCCAGGGAGACCTCGGCCGGTGCTTCAACGGTGGTTACGACCAGTTCGCCGTTCACCTCATCTATGCTCAGGGAATCCCCCTTCTTGATGTTACCTTTGAGCAGCTCTTCGGAGAGGCGGTCTTCGATATGCTTCTGAATCGCCCGGCGGAGCGGACGGGCACCGAAGGCCGGATCATAACCCTCTTTGGCCAGGAACGCTTTGGCGCCGTCGGTGAGCAGGAAGTCTACATCATGCTCACGCAGACGCTTGCGCAGCTCGTCGGACATCAGGGTAACGATCTCTGCGATATGCTTCTCCTCCAGAGAGTGGAAGACAATAATCTCATCGATCCGGTTCAGGAACTCAGGCCGGAAGCTCTTCTTCAGCTCTTCCATAACCTTGCCCTTCATATTGGTGTAATCGGCGCCTGCATCTTGAACAGCCGTGAATCCGAGTGTTGAATTCTTCTTGATCGCCTGTGCCCCGACATTCGAGGTCAGAATAATCAGGGTATTGCGGAAATCGACCACGCGGCCTTTGGAATCGGTCAGACGGCCGTCTTCCAGCACCTGCAGCAGAATGTTGAACACTTCAGGGTGGGCCTTCTCGATCTCATCCAGCAGTACAACCGAGTACGGCTTGCGGCGCACCTTCTCTGTCAATTGTCCGCCTTCTTCATAGCCAACATACCCTGGAGGCGCTCCGACCAGTCGGGAGGTGGAATGCTTCTCCATGTACTCTGACATGTCGATACGGATTACCGCATTCTCGTCACCAAACATTGCTTCGGCAAGCGCGCGCGCCAGCTCGGTTTTACCAACCCCGGTAGGTCCGAGGAAGATGAAGGAGCCCATCGGACGTTTCGGGTCCTTCAGGCCCGCACGCGCCCGGCGGAGTGCCCGGCTTACCGCCTTAACGGCCTCATCCTGGCCGATAACACGTTCATGCAGCAGAGCTTCCATATTCAGCAGGCGGTCTGTCTCTTCTTCCTTCAGCTTGCTGACCGGAATGCCGGTCCAACTGGCAACCACCTGTGCGATATCCTCAGGTGTAACCTGGGAATCGGTGCGGCCCTGCTTTTCTTTCCACTGATTCTTCGTAGTATCCAGCTCTTCACGAATCTTCTGCTCGGTATCGCGCAGTGCAGCAGCCTTCTCAAACTCCTGGCTCTGTACTGCAGAATCCTTCTCCTTACGGATATCATCCAGACGCATTTCGAGTTCCTTCAGATTCGGCGGAATCGTGTAAGAATTCAGTCTTACCTTGGAGCCCGCTTCATCGATCAGGTCAATCGCTTTGTCGGGCAGGAAGCGGTCTGGAATGTAGCGGTCCGACAGCTTTACGGCTTCTACAATAGCTTCGTCCGTAATCTTCACCCGGTGGTGGGCTTCATAGCGGTCGCGCAGGCCGAACAGGATCTGAACAGCTTCTGTAGGCGAAGGCTGATCCACCGTGATCGGCTGGAAGCGGCGTTCCAAGGCAGCGTCCTTCTCAATATATTTGCGATATTCATCAAGCGTTGTAGCACCGATGCACTGCAGCTCACCACGGGCCAGGGCAGGCTTCAGTATGTTGGAGGCGTCGATGGCGCCTTCCGCACCACCCGCTCCGATCAGCGTATGCAATTCATCGATGAAGAGCACGATATTGCCTGCTTGACGAATCTCATCCATAATTTTTTTGAGGCGGTCTTCGAACTCCCCGCGATATTTAGTACCGGCCACTACAGAACCCATATCGAGGGTCATGACACGTTTGTCGCGCAGTGTCTCCGGGATTTCATTGTTGATGATCTTTTGGGCCAGACCTTCGGCAATCGCCGTTTTACCGACCCCAGGCTCACCGATCAATACCGGATTATTCTTGGTCCGGCGGCTGAGCACCTGAATGACACGCTCAATTTCCTTACTGCGGCCGATCACAGGATCGAGATTACCGTCCTTGGCATAAGCCGTCAGATCGCGGGCCAGGCCGTCCAATGTTGGCGTACTGACGTTAGCCGGAGCTCCGCTGTGACTGGAGGTGGCTTCACTGCTGCCCAGGAGCTGTAATACCTGCTGGCGGGCCTTGTTCAGGCTAATGCCGAGATTGTTCAGCACACGGGCTGCTACGCCCTCTCCCTCACGGATCAGACCGAGCAGGATATGCTCTGTTCCCACATACGTGTGACCCAGCTTGCGGGCTTCGTCCATAGACAGCTCAATCACCTTCTTGGCACGAGGAGTATAAGCGATGTTGGTCGGTTGTTCCTGACCTCTGCCAATCAGCGTTTCCACTTCATCTTGTATCTTCTCCAGACCCAGACCAAGTCCGATCAATGCCTTAGCGGCAATGCCGTCTCCTTCACGAATCAGTCCGAGTAAAATATGCTCTGTCCCAATGTTGTTGTGTCCCAAACGTACGGCTTCTTCCTGCGCCAGCGCCAGCACCTTTTGTGCGCGTTCCGTAAATCTTCCAAACATCATATCTCCTGCACCTCCACGGATAATAAATATCTATAATTAATGTTGTGATCCCAGTGTCTCCCGGAGCAGCTTCGCCCGGTACATATCGCGTTCAGTAGGCGACAGCTCGTCACCGAACAGCTTTTGCAGAAAGCCAGGCTGAGTCTTGACATTCAGCTCATTGAGCACTGAAATCGAAGGCCCTTCCAGAATCCCCAGATCTACACCAAGCCGCAGATCGGAGAGCCGCTGTGCCGATTCTTTCAGTTCCATCACAGCAGCATAGGCCAAAATTCCGTAGGAGCGCTTGATACGGTCAGTAATCCGCAATGCGGAATCCGCCAGCAGGCGTTCACGCGCATTCCGCTCATGCTCTATAATCTGGGTGACTACACTGTGAAGATTCTCAATAATCTCACTTTCGGTCTGTCCCAGCGTAATCTGGTTCGAGATCTGAAAGATATTCCCTACTGCTTCGCTGCCTTCACCATAAATTCCTCTAACGGTAAGCCCCACCTGATTGACTGCGGATAAAATGCGGTTGATCTGATGAGTCATCACCAATGCTGGCAGATGGACCATAACCGAAGCTCTTAGTCCTGTTCCCACATTGGTGGGACAGCTTGTTAAGTATCCTCTGCGGTCATCGAAGGCGTAATTGACAGCAGCCTCGAAAATATCATCGATGGCGGTTGCCCTAACCCATGCTTCTCTGACCTGCAGCCCAGGGAACAGACATTGAATGCGGAGATGATCCTCCTCATTAATCATAATGCTGACCGACTCGTCCTCATTAAGAATGACTGCCCCGCCTTTGGAATCATCCGCCAGATTAGGACTGATAAGGTGCTTTTCCACCAGCACTTTTTTGTCCAGCTCACCCAGCTCATCCAGTCTCAGCAGTTCAAAGCTGCCGAAACCTGCAGCGGCATCACCCTGAAATACAGGGGCAAGCTGCTCCAGCACCTCCTCCGACTGCTCTGTTGAAGCGAGTAGCGGGAACGGAAGATGCTCCAGATTACGGGCGATACGCATACGGCTGCTGATGACAATCTCCGAATGACTGCCGCCGCAGCGCATCCATTCACTAAGTGCTTGTTCGGTATACCGGAGACTTGACATGCCTGATCCCCCCTATATATCAAAGACTTTACTCTTGTGGCATTTCTTTTTCAAGCTTGCGGATTCTGTCCCTCAGCTCAGCTGCGGTCTCGAACTCCTCCTGCACAATACTCTGCTGTAATTCCTGCTTCAGCTCATCAATCTGGCGCTTGCACATAATCTGTGCTCCAGCCCGTTTGGGAAGCTTGCCGACATGTGCTGTACTGCCATGCACCCGTCTGAAGAGCGGGTCAAGCGTACTGTCGAAATACTTATAGCAGGAGCTGCAGCCGAACCGTCCCAGCTTGCTGAACTGTGAATAGGTCATGCCGCAGTTTTCACAATGCAGACCCTGCACACTTTGTGCTGCCGCTGATTTGCCCTTGCCCGGGCCTTCCAGATCCAGAAGACCGGAAAGCAAGCTGTGGATAGAGAAGCCTCCCGCAGTTCCGGGAATCAGTTCACCCTTCTCCCGCGCACAGCTTTCGCAAATATGAAATTCCGTCTTCTCCCCGTTCACGATCTTCGTGAAGTGGAGTGTTGCCGGTTTGACGCCGCATTCCTGGCATAGCATAAGCGGTGTCCCTCCTTACCATTTGACAAATTATTTGCCCAATAAAGAGATTAGCATAGCCTTCATAAGCTTGGCACGAATCTCATCCCGGTACGGCAGATTAACCGTCAGGCATTCCCGGGAAACCGCAGACCGCATTAGACACGCTTCACGTTTGGAGAGGAAACGGGCCTCCTCCAGCTGATAAATCAGCCCTTCGGCAGAATTCTGATCAATATCATTCCCTATCGTGGAGTTCAGATGTGCGTATAAGGCTACATTCTGAGGCAGCTCATAGCGCTGAATCCGGATATATCCGCCACCGCCGCGTTTGCTCTCCACCACATATCCCTTTTCCAATGTGAACCGTGTACTGATGACGTAATTGATCTGTGACGGGACACAGGAGAACTGGTCCGCCAGATCATTGCGCTGAATTTCCACCGTACCTTCGGGACTTTCATGCAAAATATTCTTCAGATATTGTTCAATAATATCGGAGATATTACGCATCACTCATCCTCCAGTGTGTAAGCATTGGTTAAATCTGTGCTGCGCCAACGCCTGCCGTCAGAGACATGCTCTTAAGAACTTAAACCGGGCAATGCAATAAGAATCGGCTGTAATAGCCTCTGCACTGCGCTTTTTCTCTAAATGTTACATTCCTGAGAACGATGATATCCGGCCTGCGTTGACTTTGACTTTCTTTGACTTTTTCATATTATAACATATTCTCACTGAATTCCAAGGGGTTACTCTTATTTTTTACTTTTTGGCTGTATTGTATTCCGGTTGCCTGCTTAGTTCACTGAATTGGGGCGTTATGTATAGGAAAGCTCCTCCGCTTCCGAGGGAAGGGGAGGAGCCGTTCACTGTCAGAAAAAATCGAATAATGCCGTCTCGGCCTGCGGAATCAGCGCTTCAAGCCAAGCTATCGCCTCAGCAGTCCCGGATAATTGTTCGTATCCGGCCGCCTGAAGCGGACGTTTGTATCCCATTAGCAGCACTGTAAGCGTGCCGATACTGCATTCAAGGCCAGCCTCTGAGCGCTCGCCCTGAATCCGGGTAAGCGTCGCCTCCCCCTGCTCCGACACAGTCCACCGCCATAACCCGTTGTTCCAGACCGCATGCTTATCTTCAATATAAAGCACCCGCTCCCGGTCACCCTCCGGCATATTGAAGGTCATGTTCTCCACAAAAGCCTTAGCATTGACGATACGCGCCATGAAGTATGGATAATTCTCCTGCGCAATCCGCGGATCAGGAAGGAGAAAAGGCAGAATATCGTCAGCAGGCACCAGCTTCAGCTGTGCAGCCGTAATCATGGAGTCATGATTGGCCAGGAAGCTCCACAAGCCCTGGCGGGCAAGCTCGTTCCCATAGATGAACTCATCTATGACCAGCTCCTGCTGCACTATTTTATACAGCACATAGCCCTGCGGTTCACCCTGCTCGGAATAATACACACAGGAATGCGTGTCGTCATCGAGCACACTTTCCTTCCACCAGGTGTCGCTGCGCTGGAGAGTCCCGTTATACCTCATGGCGAATTGGTCGTACAGCTGCTGGAATACTGCAAGATCAGGAGAATCGCGCTTCACACTGCCCTTAATCTCCGTCTTGTGCGGGAACTTCCCTACAGGAAGAGTGTACTTCTTATATTCACAGTAGATCTCCCAGCCGAATTTACGGTAAAAAGGAATCAGGAACGGATGCAAAAAGGACAACGTCTGACCGGCTTCGTTCATCGTCTCGAGCGCATGGGTCAGCAGATGGGCTACATAACCCTGCCGGCGGTTCTCCGGCCAAGTAGCTACACCGGCGATGCCCCCCATCGAAACGGGCTTGCCTTGTATATATACCTGTAACGGAAGAAGCGTCAGCTTCGCACCGATGCTGTCCCCTTCAAAAATCGCCCAGGTTTCTTCCGGTTTGAAATTCTCTTTGGCGCGTACTCTATCTTCTGCAGAAACCTTATACTTAAAAGCATATTCGGACAAGCTCAGGCTGTCCTCAAATTCTCCGGCACGTAATTGCCTGATTTCCATTCTGTTCCCCCCGTTACATTCCATAAATTAGCTCCAGCTATCTGCTTACCAGTGAGTATAACAAGCAAAGCCCCCGGATGCTAATAAAGGCTTGCCATCAGCTGCAAAAAGAATAGTTATCCACAGCTTTTGCACAGCAAAGCAAAAAACCGGAAAAAGTTTCTTTCCGGCTCAAACGAGTTATCCACGATTACATTTTATCTATCCACAATATTCACTTTTTATCCACAAAATCGGTGTATTACTTATGTTTTTTCTTGACTCGTCCACAATATTATGCGTTATGCCCCCAACATCCGGGGATCATTTTGTTCCTGCAAAGGTATCCACATGTGCGCAACTTTTCTGCACTTACTGAAATCTATCCACAGCTTTTCCACAGCCCTGCCCGCACGCAAAAAAACCACTGTCGATTGCTCAACAATGGCTCATGTGTGCTTGGCAACGTCCTACTCTCCCAGGACCCTTCGGTCCAAGTACCATCGGCGCTGGAGGGCTTAACGGTCGTGTTCGGGATGGGTACGTGTGGAACCCCTCCGCTATCGCCACCAAACATGATTTTTCGAAGCCTACGCTTCTCGAAATCGCTACAGAAAATATCAAACCATCGGTTTAACATCCTGCCAGGCTTGATCGCCTGAAAACTGAATCCGAAACGAATCTGCGTCTGCCCTTCTTACGGGGCCCCCGGAAAGTACTCGGAATCCGCTTCGTCAGCTTCATCTTCACTTTTTGGGGTAACTTTTGGATAAGCCCTCGACCGATTAGTATTGGTCAGCTCCATGCATTGCTGCACTTCCACCTCCAACCTATCTACCTCGTCGTCTTCAAGGGGTCTTACTAATTGGGAAATCTCATCTTGAGGGGGGCTTCACGCTTAGATGCTTTCAGCGCTTATCCCGTCCGTACGTAGCTACTCAGCCATGCTCCTGGCGGAACAACTGATGCACCAGCGGTACGTCCATCCCGGTCCTCTCGTACTAAGGACAGCTCCTCTCAAATTTCCTGCGCCCACGACAGATAGGGACCGAACTGTCTCACGACGTTCTGAACCCAGCTCGCGTACCGCTTTAATGGGCGAACAGCCCAACCCTTGGGACCTACTTCAGCCCCAGGATGCGATGAGCCGACATCGAGGTGCCAAACCTCCCCGTCGATGTGGACTCTTGGGGGAGATAAGCCTGTTATCCCCAGGGTAGCTTTTATCCGTTGAGCGATGGCCCTTCCATGCGGTACCACCGGATCACTAAGTCCGACTTTCGTCCCTGCTCGACTTGTAGGTCTCGCAGTCAAGCTCCCTTATGCCTTTGCACTCTGCGAATGATTTCCAACCATTCTGAGGGAACCTTTGAACGCCTCCGTTACTCTTTAGGAGGCGACCGCCCCAGTCAAACTGCCCGCCTGACACGGTCCCCGTACCCGATGAGGGCACTAGGTTAGAACCTAGATACGATCAGGGTGGTATCCCAACGGCGCCTCCGCAGAAGCTTGCGCTCCTGCCTCTACGGCTCCCACCTATCCTGTACAGATCGTACCCAAATTCAATATCAAGCTGCAGTAAAGCTCCATGGGGTCTTTCCGTCTTGTCGCGGGTAACCTGCATCTTCACAGGTATTAAAATTTCACCGGATCTCTCGTTGAGACAGCGCCCAAGTCGTTACGCCATTCGTGCGGGTCAGAATTTACCTGACAAGGAATTTCGCTACCTTAGGACCGTTATAGTTACGGCCGCCGTTTACTGGGGCTTCGGTTCACAGCTTCGGATTGCTCCTAACCGCTCCCCTTAACCTTCCAGCACCGGGCAGGCGTCAGCCCGTATACTTCGCCTTGCGGCTTCGCACAGACCTGTGTTTTTGCTAAACAGTCGCTTGGGCCTTTTCACTGCGGCCCCCTCGGGCTATTCACCCTACCGAGGCACCCCTTCTCCCGAAGTTACGGGGTCATTTTGCCGAGTTCCTTAACGAGAGTTCTTCCGCGCGCCTTAGAATTCTCTTCTCGCCTACCTGTGTCGGTTTGCGGTACGGGCACCTTCTCCTGACTAGAGGCTTTTCTTGGCAGTGTGAGATCATGACCTTCGCTACTATAATTTTCGCTCCCCATCACAGCCCAGCCTGTGCGATGTGCGGATTTGCCTACACACCAGCCTCACTGCTTAGACGGACATCCATCAGTCCGCGTCACTACCCTCCTGCGTCACCCCATCGCTCATAGCGGATTACGGTGGTACAGTAATTTCAAACTGTTGTCCTTCGACTACGCCTTTCGGCCTCGCCTTAGGTCCCGACTTACCCTGAGCGGACGAGCCTTCCTCAGGAAACCTTGGGCTTTCGGCGGATCAGATTCTCACTGATCTTTTCGTTACTCATACCGGCATTCTCACTTGTATGCTGTCCAGCGCTCCTTACGGTACACCTTCAACCCACATACAACGCTCCCCTACCCCAGGATCGACTTCACTCCAGCTTCGAAGTCTGTGTTTATGCCCTGAAAGCATTTAGCCATTCACCCCTTCGGATGTTTCACGGCATCAATGTCAATCCGGATAAACACGCCTCAAAGGCGCAGTGAAGTCGATCCTAGCCATAGCTTCGGTGGTGTGTTTAGCCCCGTTACATTTTCGGCGCAGAGTCACTCGACCAGTGAGCTATTACGCACTCTTTCAATGGTGGCTGCTTCTAAGCCAACATCCTGGTTGTCTGTGCAACTCCACATCCTTTCCCACTTAACACACACTTGGGGACCTTAGCTGATGGTCTGGGCTGTTTCCCTTTTGACAATGGATCTTAGCACTCACTGTCTGACTCCCGGCAAGAAGTTAATGGCATTCGGAGTTTGACTGAGCTTGGTAACCCTTGCGGGCCCCGCACCCAATCAGTGCTCTACCTCCACCACTCCATTCACCGAGGCTAGCCCTAAAGCTATTTCGGGGAGAACCAGCTATCTCCGAGTTCGATTGGAATTTCTCCGCTACCCCCACCTCATCCCCGCATTTTTCAACATGCGTGGGTTCGGGCCTCCAGTGCGTGTTACCGCACCTTCACCCTGGACAGGGGTAGATCACACGGTTTCGGGTCTACGTCCACATACTTAGTCGCCCTATTCAGACTCGCTTTCGCTGCGGCTCCGGCTTCTCACCTTAACCTTGCATGTTAAACGTAACTCGCCGGTTCATTCTACAAAAGGCACGCCATCACCCATAGAAAGGGCTCTGACTTTTTGTAAGCACACGGTTTCAGGTTCTATTTCACTCCCCTTCCGGGGTGCTTTTCACCTTTCCCTCACGGTACTGTTTCACTATCGGTCGCCAGGTAGTATTTAGCCTTAGCAGATGGTCCTGCTGGATTCATACGGGGTTTCACGTGCCCCGCACTACTCGGGATCCGTCTCGGAGAGAACACAGTTTAGGCTACAGGGCTTTTACCTCTATCGCGGGCCTTTCCAGACCTCTTCGCCTACCATATTCCTTTGTAACTCCATGTGAGACGTCCCACAACCCCAAGAGGCAAGCCCCTTGGTTTAGGCTGTTCCGCGTTCGCTCGCCGCTACTGACGGAATCACTATTGTTTTCTCTTCCTCAGGGTACTTAGATGTTTCAGTTCCCCTGGTCTGCCTCTGCGTATCCTATGTATTCAGATACGAGTAACTGCGAATTACCACAGCTGGGTTTCCCCATTCGGACACCCCCGGATCAAAGCTTGCTTACAGCTCCCCGAGGCAGTTTCGTTGTTCGCCACGTCCTTCGTCGGCTCCTGGCGCCTAGGCATCCTCCGTGTGCTCTTAGTAGCTTAACCAAATCGCTCCGGTATTGGCTCATTCGCTCATCTTGTTTTGAATAGCGCATCCGGATTACTCCGCATGCTGGACTATTCAAAGCCAAAAGTCCCTCATAATCCAAAACCATCGCTCAGTATCGCTAAAAACTTCAAAACTTGTTTACACAAGTTCAGCTTAAAGGAATGTTCTAAAACGCAAATTCGTTTCGGTATCCAGTTTTCAAGGATCAAGTTGTATCCAATATTTCAGACATGACAAATAGATGAAGTTTGTTGGTGGAGCCAAGCGGGATCGAACCGCTGACCTCCTGCTTGCAAGGCAGGCGCTCTCCCAGCTGAGCTATGGCCCCGCAAATTCCATCAAAACCGAACAAATGGAAACGCTCAAGGCTTTACGAAGTAAAGCCTGCTTCAGGAAGTAAGCTTCCTGAAGACTTTTATTTGAATGTCTTCATTGCAGAAGACGATTCTCCATAGAAAGGAGGTGATCCAGCCGCACCTTCCGATACGGCTACCTTGTTACGACTTCACCCCAATCATCTACCCCACCTTCGGCGGCTGGCTCCCTTGCGGGTTACCCCACCGACTTCGGGTGTTGTAAACTCTCGTGGTGTGACGGGCGGTGTGTACAAGACCCGGGAACGTATTCACCGCGGCATGCTGATCCGCGATTACTAGCAATTCCGACTTCATGCAGGCGAGTTGCAGCCTGCAATCCGAACTGAGACCGGCTTTGCTGGGATTGGCTCCACCTCGCGGCTTCGCTTCCCGTTGTACCGGCCATTGTAGTACGTGTGTAGCCCAGGTCATAAGGGGCATGATGATTTGACGTCATCCCCACCTTCCTCCGGTTTGTCACCGGCAGTCACTCTAGAGTGCCCAGCTCAACCTGCTGGCAACTAAAGTCAAGGGTTGCGCTCGTTGCGGGACTTAACCCAACATCTCACGACACGAGCTGACGACAACCATGCACCACCTGTCTCAACTTTCCCCGAAGGGCACCTGATGCATCTCTGCTTCGTTAGTTGGATGTCAAGACCTGGTAAGGTTCTTCGCGTTGCTTCGAATTAAACCACATACTCCACTGCTTGTGCGGGTCCCCGTCAATTCCTTTGAGTTTCAGTCTTGCGACCGTACTCCCCAGGCGGAGTGCTTACTGTGTTAACTTCGGCACCAAGGGTATCGAAACCCCTAACACCTAGCACTCATCGTTTACGGCGTGGACTACCAGGGTATCTAATCCTGTTTGCTCCCCACGCTTTCGCGCCTCAGCGTCAGTTACAGCCCAGAAAGTCGCCTTCGCCACTGGTGTTCCTCCACATATCTACGCATTTCACCGCTACACGTGGAATTCCACTTTCCTCTTCTGTACTCAAGTCACCCAGTTTCCAGTGCGACCTCAGGTTGAGCCCAAGGTTTAAACACCAGACTTAAATAACCGCCTGCGCGCGCTTTACGCCCAATAATTCCGGACAACGCTTGCCCCCTACGTATTACCGCGGCTGCTGGCACGTAGTTAGCCGGGGCTTTCTTCTCAGGTACCGTCACTCCGGCAGCAGTTACTCTACCGGACGTTCTTCCCTGGCAACAGAGCTTTACGATCCGAAAACCTTCATCACTCACGCGGCATTGCTCCGTCAGGCTTGCGCCCATTGCGGAAGATTCCCTACTGCTGCCTCCCGTAGGAGTCTGGGCCGTGTCTCAGTCCCAGTGTGGCCGTTCACCCTCTCAGGTCGGCTACGCATCGTCGCCTTGGTGGGCCGTTACCCCACCAACTAGCTAATGCGCCGCAGGCCCATCCCCAAGCAGCAGATTGCTCCGCCTTTCATTCTCTCCTCAGGAGAAAAAAGAAATTATCCGGTATTAGCTACCGTTTCCGGTAGTTATCCCAGGCTTGAGGGCAGGTTGCCTACGTGTTACTCACCCGTCCGCCGCTAAATCTGAAAGGAAGCAAGCTTCCTCTCAAACTCCGCTCGACTTGCATGTATTAGGCATGCCGCCAGCGTTCGTCCTGAGCCAGGATCAAACTCTCCAATTAGGACGCTTACGAAGTAAGCGTCACCTGCAATCTCTTCGGTCCAGCTCAGCTGAGCGGACGAAGAGATTGCAGTATAGAAAGAGCGATTGCTCATTTTGAAACTGACGATTCATTGAATGAATCTTGTAAAAATTAAAGCGTTCCATTTGTTCAGTTTTCAAAGAACTTGCTCCCGGCATTTCAACGTTATGTCTCTTGCACAGGAATTAGATCATATCATTTTATTACGTTTGTTGTCAACTTATTTTTCTTCCGCCGCTCAATTCAGCGTCGATGTCTCATAAGCACAAGAGATAATATATCACGCGTCCCAAACGTTTGCAAGTCTTTTTTTACAATAGGATTAAGCACTGCTTTTTTTGAGTTAATAATGAATAGTTGACCGCTCACCTGCACAAATTGATTCCCATAATACTTCATTTGTCGCTACAATAGAATTTATCTTCATATCCAAAGATAACTAACTTATTAGCTGTTCCTGAAAGGAGTTCAAATGTCCAACAAGACCCTGTCTCAAGCTCCGCCCGGCCCTCTGGGGGAATCACGCAATCTGCAGCAGGCTACCATCTACCGTATTCTGCTCGCTGTCAGCTTTGTTCATTTATTCAACGATTCCATTCAGGCTTTGATTCCGGCGATGTTCCCTGTACTAAAAGATAACCTGGTGCTCTCCTATGCACAAATCGGCTGGATTGCGTTCGCGCTGAACCTCACCTCTTCGGTGATACAGCCTATTATCGGCTTCGCCGCTGACCGTAAGCCGCGTCCGATCCTGCTGCCGCTGGGGATGTGCTGCACCTTTGCCGGAGTGTTCCTGCTAGCTTTTGCCGGTAATTATGTATTAGTGATTGTGTCCGTAATGCTTGTGGGCTTCGGATCAGCTGCGTTCCATCCGGAAGGCATGCGCGTGGCTCATATGGCTGCCGGTCAGCGCAAGGGGCTGTCGCAATCCATATTTCAGGTGGGCGGCAACGCCGGCCAAGCCCTGGGTCCTCTATTAATGAAGTGGGTATTCATTCCCTTCGGGCAGATGGGTGCTCTAGGCTTCACTGTTATCGCCGCTGGCGGAGTAGCCATCCAGGCCTATGTGGCCCGCTGGTACCGTGAGATGCTGGATGCCGGATATACCTTCCGAAAAAAATCAGTATCCCGTTCCATTGACCCTGCCCGCAGCAGACGTATTCTGATTACAACGGTTATTCTGGTCTTCATCGTATTCGTGAGATCCTGGTACGGCGCCTCCATCGGCGGGTATTATGCCTTCTATTTAATGGACAAATACGGGATGACGCTGGATAAGGCACAGATCTATATCTTCATCTATCTCGCTGCCGGTGCTGTCGGCACTTTCTTCGGGGGCCCGCTTGCCGACCGCTTCGGCCGCCGGAATCTCATCCTGGTGTCGATGATCGGAACGGTGCCGTTTGCGCTGGCCCTGCCTTTTGTGAACCAGTTCTGGGCGGCTGTGCTGCTGATCATCTCCGGGTTCATTCTATTATCCAGCTTCTCCGTCACTGTGATCTACGCGCAGATGCTGTATCCGGGCAATATCGGCACGGTCTCCGGTCTGATTACCGGCCTTGCCTTCGGGCTTGGCGGAATTGGTTCTGTTGTGATCGGGCATCTGATCGACACAATTGGAATCGCCACCGTGTTCGTGGCCTGCGGCTTCCTGCCGCTGCTCGGCCTATTGGCTCTGCTGCTGCCCGGTGACAAGAAGCTGGAGGAATGGGCGGCGGAATAAGCAAATCTATTCATAGCATGGAGAGAACCTTGGAGAACATAGCAGCTGCAAGCCCGCTGCCGGCAGTCATGTAGTTGTCGGGATCAGAGCGGTCGAAACCCATCCATACTGCCGCTGTCCATCTAGGGGTATAGCCTACAAACCATAAGTCCCGGTTGGCCTTGCCGGGGACTCCCGGCAGGTCCAGCTGCGTGGTTCCTGTCTTACCGGCCACCGTAACGTTCATTTGCGCCCGTTTGCCCGTCCCTTCATTCACCGCCTGACGGAGCATCGCTGTCATATCCGCTGCGGTACGTACCGAAATGGCCTGCTGCGGCGCAGCGACATGTGAATACACCACCTGATTCTGCGAATTCCTGATACTACGCACCAGATACGCCTTGTTAAGAATGCCTCCATTTGCAAAGACGGTGTAGGCTTGAGCCATCGTGAGCGGAGAAACCCCGCTATGCAGACCTCCAAGGGCAATAGCCAGATGGTTGTCTTCTGCAGCGAGTTCCATTCCCAGCCTGGCTGCAAACCCACGGGCATAGCTGACCCCCACCTGCTTCAACAGCCATACCGCTGGGGCATTAATGGACTGCTGCAGGGCAACCCTCATGCTCACCTGCCCACGATATACACCGTTCAGATTAGCCGGACTGTAGCTGCCATAGGTTGTTTTAATATCAGGCAGGAGACTGTCCGGCGTATATTTCCCGCTCTCCAGCGCCGGTCCATAATCTATAATGGGCTTGAGCGTGGAGCCTGGCTGCCGGGAAGGAGTTACGGCTCTGTTCAGACCGCCTGTACGCGGGCTTCGCCCTCCCAACAGTGCGGCCACTTCACCGGTCCGCTGGTCCATGATGACCATGGCTGCTTCTGCTCTCTGGTTTTTGCCATCCGGCGGAAATGCCTCTTCCTGTGAGAAGGCCCGCTCCATAGCCCGCTGCGCCTCAATATTCATGCCCGTCACCAGCGTATAACCGCCTGTGCTTAGCTCCTTTTGCGATAATCCTGTCTGCCGTATCGCTTCCTGAATTGCCGCATCCATATAGGACGCCCCGACAATCTCAGTCTTATCCTTAACCGGAGGTACGTAGGTGCTCTTCATTGCTGCCGTCATCTGCTCGGTTGTTATCAGCTTGTGCTGCTGCATAATCCGCAGGACCAAATCCCGTCTGCCTGCTGACAATTCAATGTTGTCTGCCGGGTTATAGATGGAAGGCCCTTTGGGAATAGCCGCCAGCGTTGCGATCTGCCCGATCTCCAAATGCTTCAGATCAGTTATACCAAAATAACGCTCCGCTGCAGATTTCACCCCATATTGCCCTTGTCCCATATAAATTTGGTTGAGATACAACTGCAGAATCTCATCCTTCGATAACTGCTTCTCCAGGGCCAACGCTATCGAGGCTTCGTTCAGCTTACGCAGCAGATTCTGCCCCCGGTTCAGATACAATCCTCTTGCCAGCTGTTGGGTGATGCTGCTTCCACCCTCAGATACCCCCATTCGTACGGTATTGTTAACTAATGCACGGGCTATTCCCTGGTAGTCCAGACCTTTATGGCTGTAAAAACGGCGGTCCTCAACAGCAATGAAAGTATCTATGAGCAGCTGCGGCATTTCCCCTAGTCCTGTTTTGATTCGATAGCCCGTTTCAGGCAGCGGTATTCTCCGCAACACTGTTCCGTCAGAGGCCCTAATGACGCTTGATTCCGGTAGAATCATTTTCTCCGGATAACGGTCCAGCATCAGCTTTCCATACTGACTCATATAAATAATTCCTGCTAGCATGAGAATGGCAAGGATGACTGTCAGATCAAAAACGGTATAGCAAATACGTAGCAGGAATCTCCGTCCTGTTCCCATATTCATACCTGCCGACTCCAATTCTCCAGAAGCTTTTCCAGTCCCAACGCCTCGTGCTTAGCCATCACCAGATGCTGCAGAACTGCACCGGGGAGAATACAGACCTCTTCCTCTGACTCCGCCACTGTCTGTTCCAGCGTGCTGATCAACGCCCGTGTCCGCAAAATAAGCGTTATGAACTCTTGTGCATCCGGCTCCGGCATTTGTATTTGCGGTACAGGGGCCGCTGCTGGCCGCAATCCGGCCTGATGAATCCGGCGCAGACTAGCGGCCAGCCGTCTGAATTCCCCACCCGATTGCACCTCAAGGTCCATAAGCTCACAGGAGCCGTGAACCGCCAGTTGTTCTGCAGCGCGCAGCAGCGCGGTGGTATCGTTGGCTGCTTTTTGTGAACGGAGCAGGAACAGCCCTGCACATAGAGCGGTGAACATCATGACAGCCGCCGGTCTTGCGCCGATATGATTGATAATCCAATGCACGAAACGGACAAACAGCGCAGCCGATTCCGGCGTATACCAGGAGTAGAGCATAGTAAAAATCCCCCGCATAAGCAGCAACAGCCCTGCACTAAGCAGAACGCTACCGCAGAATATGTAGAGGTAAAGTGTGCGGATCGTGTGTATTTTTGACATCATCCAATTTCTCCTGCCTCCCCGGGTCTCATCCCATAGCCCAAGGATATCGGCTAAATCTTAAGAAACACCCTTGCCACTTCTTAAGAAATACTGAAGATTGTCAGGAGGATACCGGAAATCGGGTAACAAAGTCAGTCCGGGATCTGGTGCTGTGAGCCGTAATCTCCCCATGGTGCCTTTCCACAATTCCCTTGGCAATCGCCAGACCCAATCCCGATCCCCCGGTAATCTGCGATCTGGAGCGCTCCGCCCGGTAGAACCGCTCAAAAATATGTGGAAGATCCCCCTCCGCAATCATCTCGCCGAAATTGCTGATCCGCACAACTGCATCGTTACCTTCACAGCTGAGACCAATCTCAAGCCGTTTCCCGTCCTTCCCGTACCGGATCGCATTGGCAATCAGATTCTCATACGCACGCACCAGTTCATAAGGAGCCGCTTCAATCCACAGCGATTCGGTATTATCCTGCAGTTCGTAAGTCATGCCCGCATGGTTCAGTGCCGGAACCGATTCCTCCGCAAGCTGGCGCATAAATGCCTTGAGATCGAGCCGTTCCAGCACTAACGGCAGTCTGCTGCTGTTAACCCGCGTGTATTCAAACAAGTCGTCAATCAGCTTGCGCAGCACCAATGACTTCTGATAGGCAATCCCTACATAGTAACGAATCTCCGTCTCTTCCCGGCAGCGGTCCTGCTCAATATACTCTAAAAAACCAAGCACCGAGGTCAGCGGGGTGCGGAGATCATGCGATACACCGGTAATCAGCTCGTTTTTGGACTCGACCGCCTTGCGTTCTTCCAGCAGCGAATGCTGTAGCCGCTCAGACATAATGTTGATGTTCTCCGCAAGTACCCCCAATTCGTCTGATGTACGAACCTCAATCCGGTGCGATTCATCAAGCTTCGTGATCTGCTGGATCCCGCTGGTGATCTCTTCGAGGTATGAGACGATTCTACGCGTATAGATGAAGAAGAAGATCAGGAAGCTGGCAATCCCGACGGCAGTCATCAGCGGCGCTGAACCGATATGGTTGATGATCCATTTCAGAGTACGCGAGTACAGTGCGGAGGGCTGCGCCGGCTGCAGATAAATCAAGGAATGAACCAGCCGATAGCCCGCCAAAAGCAGTGCTCCCCCCGACAACATACTCAGCACAAAGGCCCAGATAAACTTCCAGCGGATGGTGCTTATATATTTGTTCTTCACTATGGTTCACCTCAGCTTTCAGGATGGATGATCCAGTTTGTAGCCAATGCCCCATACGGTCTGCACATAACGGGGCTGCTTGGCGTCCAGCTCGATTTTGTCGCGGATATTACGGACATGCACCATCACGGTGTTACCTCCATCCAGAAAAGGCTCGTTCCACACCTTCAGATAAATCTGCTCCATACTGAGCACCTGTCCCTGATGCCGCGCCAGAAGTTCCAGGATAGAAAACTCGCGGGGTGTCAGCTTCACCTTGCGATTGTCCACACTTACCTCATGCCGAAGTGTATCTATCAGCAAATCTTCAAAGATCAGTTCATGCTCATTCGTTCTGGCAGAAGTATCCCGATTCAATTTATGGTAACGGCGCAGCTGCGATTTGGCCCGCGCCACCAGCTCCAGCGGATTAAACGGCTTGCCCACATAATCGTCTGCACCGATGCTGAGTCCAAGGATTTTGTCCATATCGGCATTCTTGGCGGAGAGCATAATAATCGGCATGTTGCGTTCTTCACGAATCTTCATGCAGGCGGCAATCCCATCCATGTGTGGCATCATCACATCGAGTATAATGAGATCCACCTCTTCCTTGCCAAGGCATTCGAGCGCCTCCCTTCCGTCAAAAGCCTTGAGCAGCCGGTACCCCTCATTGCGAAAATAAATATCCAGCAGTTCCACAATCTCCACTTCATCATCCACCAGCAGAATCGTTTCTTGGTTCACGGGCATTTGATCCTTTCCTTAGCTCTTTCCATCAGTCTATAAGAAAAAGTTGAGCGAAGGCAACCCTGCGGTCGGGCTTGATCAGGATAATATTATTCAGCGGTGTTTTTTTGCGGTACAATTAGTTAAAACTTAAATTAATATGATGTTGGACACTTATTCATCAACGGGAGGGACTACAGGTGAAAAAAATATTGACCGGCATCCGGAAAGGATACGGAAAGAAGCTCGTCTCGATTCACTTGTGGAATGCCTGGCTGGTCTTCATTCTTGCCCTTAGCGGTCTGATGCTGGTGGGCGGCTTCTGGAGAGAGCTGCTGGGTGAAGGCAGAGTGTGGCTGAAATGGGGCCATATCGTGTTCGGTCTGGCGCTGTTGATCCCTGTGGTCTATTATCTGCTCCTGGCGGCGAAGCACTGGAAGCGGCTGAAGGGTAAACCTGCGCAAAAAGCCAACGTCCTCTTCGTGCTGACGCTTTTGATCGGCTGGCTGATCTCAGGGGTTGTGCTCTGGCAGTTCAGGCTTGCCGGGCCAAGAGCAGCGAATACTGCGTTATTCATTCATGATCTGCTGACTTGGATCGGCCTGCCCGTAATTATCTATCACTCCATTACCCGGGTGAAGTGGCTGAAGGAGCCCAAGAAGCGCACGATTGTGGCTGAAGCTGCACCTGTAAAAGAGACCTCTTCTCCCGCAGGACGGACGCGGCGCGCGGCTCCTTCTGAAGCCCAGCCTATGTATTCACGCCGCGGGTTCATTAAGGTTGCGGTAGGCGCAGGGCTTGCTGTCACGCTCGGCCCTACTTTTGTCCGCTGGATCGGTAAATCCCTGCAGTTTCCGGGTACAGCCGATTATGCGGCAACCAATGCCAATGCATTGATTCCTGACCCTATTCCGCTGGCGGAATCTGCACCTCCTATCGGCGGGGGAGCCGAGGGCAGCTTTCGCGTATATACGGTCACGGCCATTCCCGCGTTCGACAACTCCAACTGGTCTTTTACTATTGATGGCCTGGTGGATAAGAAGCTGAGCTGGAACTGGGAAGAGTTCGTCAAGCTGCAGCGCGAGGTGCAGGTCAGTGATTTTCACTGCGTGACAGGCTGGTCTGTGTACAAAAATACATGGGAGGGCCTCCCCCTCTCGAAGCTGCTCGATATGGCCGGTGTGCAGCCTGGGGCCGTCATGGTCAAGTTCTACTCGGGAGACGGTGTCTATACGGACTCACTCACTCTGGATCAGGCGAGGATGGACGATATCATGGTGGCTGTGATGCACGATGGCAAACCTATCCCCAATCAGCTCGGCGGGCCGGTTCGTCTCGTTACTCCGCAAATGTATGCCTATAAATCAGTCAAATGGCTGAACCGCATTGAGTTAATCAATGAGGATTATGTCGGGTACTGGGAACAGCGGGGGTACGATAAGGATGCCTGGCTGCCGGGTGCGAAGCGGGTATAATGTAGCATCTAACTTCTATGTTAAATTTAAAAAACCTCCTTTCCCAATTAGGGATTTGGAGGTTTTTTGTTCTTGCTCAATGGATCACAGGCTTTTGAAGGAAGCGTCGTACAGGCGGAACATGGTTTTGTAGCCGGACTCGTCAATCTTGATTCCAACATCCAGGCGCCCGGATATTTCCAGCGGACCTGAGGTGTAGCGGAGCTTACTGCCTTCAGGAACAAACACGATCATAATCTTGTTCCAGTAGGTCTCATCCCCATTATCGAACGGACACTCAGCACCCGGTTCGGGAATAAGCAGGAACCAGTTTTTCTCAAAAGAAAGGACCTCACCCATGAATCCCTTAATGGTGACCTGCTGTCCGCTGAGATCCCAGAAGTGCTCTGAGGGCCGGGTCTGATCGTCTCCGTCAAAAAAACCGTTCCAGTCTATAGTCTTATTCCCTGTGGAGGCAGCAACCACTGTAGCCGCTGCTGCCGCAGACGGTGACGGTGACATGCTCAATGCCGGAGTAGATCCAGCCTTGACGGGTTCTGCTTCAGCACTGCTCCCTCCAGTACCCTTACGCGCTGCCGCTGGGCGGGGGCTTGTTTCAGAAGCAGAGACGGCTGGACTCGGGGTAGTAGTTACAGTCTTCCCTGAGGGCTTCAGGGTAGCCGTCTCAACAGGTGCAGCAGCAGCAGGCGATGGAGACGGCTTGAACGTAACCGTCACCTCGGGTCCGGCATCCGTACCCTTGGATGGAACAGCAGACGCAGCAGCTCCGCGCTTGGCAACTGGAGCAGTGGCCTGCGGGAAAGGGGATGCAGATGTCTGTGCTTCCACCGGGACTTCCTCAGTGCTCTGTGGAGCTTCCGCCACCGCTGCAAAGGACTCTCCGTTCCCATTAGTAGCAGCATTCTCAGCATTCTGGCCACACGCCTGAAGCAGCAGCATACCTGTCACAGCTCCTGACAGCAGAAGCATTCTTCCTTGTAGTCGTATCAATTGAACGTACCTCCTATGATTTGAACAAGGCAAGCGGATGCATCCGGTACATCCGGAAGGCCGGTCCAAGCGAGGACAGCAGCCCTATAGCCAGCGCCCCAAGCACAATAAGCCAATGCTCCGGTGTCCAGTGGTAGGGCTCGATTTGAATGCCAGCCTGCGAGAAGAGCATGTCCCTCAGCAGATAGGCACCTAGATGACCGGTCACAAGCCCCGCGATGAGTCCGGTTACTGTTACCAGCAGGCCTTCTGTGGTCAAAGACAGCCATACATAGGCCCGTGATTTTCCGAGAAGACGCAGTATTCCGACATCCTTGGTCCGCTCCGAGGCTGCTGCAACAAGAGATAATAGAATCGCAATACCTGCGAGCAGCACACATATGACGGTCAGCATCCCAAGCAGCCGGGAGCCCTGGTCCACTGCATTCAGCACATCGGACACAGCCTTGCTGGTATACGCCGCCTGAACCCCGCTGCTGCCATCGAACGCCTGCTTCAAATCATGGGCCCCTAGCAGACTAGCCGGCTTAACCAGCACCGCCGTAATCTCCCGCTCCTCGGGCGCCAGCCCGTGTACAGCCCAGGCATAGTCCACCGTTGTAAAGACTGCACGGTCATCTGGAGTATGGAGTTCCGGAAGAATACCTGCTACCCTGTAGCGAAAATCCTCATGGGCATGCCCGCCTGACTCTCCGGCCCCATGTTCCTCCTCCTGACCCTCCTCGTGCTCAGCCGCTGCGGATTCGTGGTCTTCTCCCTGCACAAGTCCATGCGCCCCCGCAAAGGTATCGCCTACCTTCAGTCCCAGGGACCGGGCGATATACGATCCAACAATCGTATCACCAGTATGGGTATACATCTTGCCTTCCTGTAGCCTGCTGCCGCCGTAGCGGGTGAAGAAGTAACCGGAATCTATCCCGACAATCGGATAGCCCTTGTAGTTATCGCCCGTGGTCATCGCAAAGGCGGCTTCCACAGACGGGTCCCGCCGTGCCTCATCCAGAACAGCGAGCGGGATATTCCCGGTTGGCGCTCCGATATGATAAAAAGTATTGAGCACCAGCTGTGTCTCACTGCCCGCTGCTCCTATGACAAGATCAAAGGGGCCATAGCCTTTCTTGGCCCCCTGCTCAACACTCTGACGGGATAGAACAAGTAGGACAATAAAGGCCACTGTAATTGCCACGGCACACACGGTAAGTAGAGACAGGAACCGCCGGTGCAGCACATTGCGGAGGGTGAGCCGGAACAAGCTCATAATGAAATCCCCTCCCTGCCTATCCCGCTGAACGAAGAGCGCTGCCTGGCTAATACCTCCCGGCGTACTTCATTGATATCCTGAATGTTCAAGCGGTGCGGAAACCGTTCGGCCATATTGAGGTCATGGGTTACCACGATTAAGGTGTGCCCATGAGCCGCGCTAAGCTCCAAGAGCAGCGAGGATATCTCATCGGCAGTCTCCCAGTCCAAGCTGCCTGTCGGTTCATCTGCCAGCAGAAGCGGCGGGTGATTAACCATAGCCCTTACAATGGCAACACGCTGCTGCTGCCCGCGTGAGAGCTGGGAAGGCAGATGCCTTCCGCGGCCTCCCAGACCCACCTGCTCCAGCCAGCCGTCCACTATGCGCCGTCTCTCCTTTTGCGGAAGCCGGGCCGTCATGGCAATCTCCACATTCTGCCGCGCGGTCAGCGAAGGAATCAGATGGAAGTCTTGCAGCACATAGCCGATAGCAGAAGCCCGGAAAGCATCACGCTTCGCCTCAGTTAACTCGTGAAGCGGCTGTCCATCTACTGTAATTCTGCCGCTGTCTGTACGCATGATGCCGCTGATCAGATGCAAAAGCGTGCTTTTACCGGACCCGCTGGGTCCGGTAATGGCTACACGCTCTCCCTTTTCAACCTTCCAAAGGGGGATATCAAGAATTGGCACAGCTCTGCCATCCACTCTGAATTGTTTGGTCAAATTCTGAATCTGGAGCAATACAAGCCACTCCTATCTGAGCACAATGCGTTCGGACAGCGCATCCCAGGTTAAGGTCGTGCCCTTCAACTGGTTGAAGGCACTAAGCGGAAGGTAGAGTACATTGTTATCCACATCCACCGTGTATGCGGCCGCTTTGTTGTTCAGCTTCGCTGTTTTACCGGTCAGATCGACCTCGATCGTATTCTTTCCGATAGTGAGCTTGGCGGCAGAAGTATTCCCTGTATAGTTTCCTCCAAGCGCCTTCACCAGAGCCTGTGCCGGGTAGAGCACCTCATTGTCGCGGCTGATTTTGAATTTCGGATAGAGATACTTCGACTGCAGCTCTGCGGAACGCTTGTTCAGATCAAGTCCCAGGATTCCTGCTCCCACAGTGGCGATCTGCGTGTTGTCGATCTGCCCCTTCACCTTGTCAGCAATCGGGCCATACGCCCACACCCCCACATCCACCGCAGAGTGGCCGTGACCCGACCAGCCGACCAGCAGGCGCTTGGAAATCACTGCATTATATGCGCCTTCGCGTTTGTAGGAAGAACCGTCGCCATTCATAATCTGGGTAACTTCCTCATCCGTCAGATCTGTAATCCAGGTGTTGGCCGTTACGATCTTGCGGATCTCTTCCGGTGTCTGCGCGGCTTCAAGATCGGCTGCCAGACTCTCGGAGGAATGCTTCTGCTTATTCCACAGATCGATGTTGATCTCATAGATATTGTCACGCGAGAGTGAGAGGCCGCCTGTCTCATGGTCAGCCGTAACCACCACGGAGGTGTTGCCGTTTTTCTTCGCAAATTCAACGGCTGTCTTGAAGGCTGCATCGAAGTCGAGCGCTTCCTGCACGAGGGTCGGCAGATCGTTGGCATGACCGGCATGGTCAATACGCCCGCCTTCAATCATCATAACGAAGCCGTCTTTATCGGTGGACAGAATATTCAGTGCCTTGGAGGTCATCGCCGCCAGGCTCGGAATTTCAGGAGTGCGGTCTGGAGTGTAAGCCACATGGGAATTACCGAACAAGCCTAAGACCTTGGTATTCTTGGAAGTAAGTGCATTTAAGGCTGTGGTATTCTCAACGACCGTGTACCCTTTGGCTTCGAAGTCAGGCAGCAGGTTCTTATCCGAACGCTTGCCCTTCTCATCCTTGGTCAGGAAGAACTGCTTCCCGCCGCCCATGAGCACATCTACACCGCTCTCCAGGTACTGTGAGGCAATCGCTGATTCATTGTCACGGTTACGGACATGGGATGCGTATACGGCTGGTGTGGCATGGGTGATACGGGCAGTAGTCACAAGACCAGTGGCCTTGCCCGCGCTCTCGGCAGCTTCGATAATAGAAGCAAAGGGCCTCGAGACATCCTCATTAGAGACGCTGATGCCCGCGTTATAGGTTTTATGGCCTGTAGCAAATGCAGTACCGGCTGAGGCGGAGTCGGTGACGATCCCGGATACGATTTTACCGCTGTCCTCTCCCCGGTCTGCATATGTAGTAGCTTGTCCCACGTAGTATGGATCGAGGTTCAGGTGCTTGACACCCTTGGTATATTGCTGAAAATATCTTGCCGCAGACACTTGGGCCGGGCCCATACCGTCGCCGATCAGAACGATAAGATTCTTAGACTGGGCCTTGGCAGCGCCCCCGGAATTAGCCGGGCTCTTGGCCGCACCTGCAAGGGTTGCTCCTGATACTACGGCTGCCGCCAATCCTCCAACAATCATGCCCCTCATTAACTTGTTCATCATATACCCCTTCCTCATTGTGACGGTTCTAATCCCAAGCTTACCTTGGAAAGATTAACTAACTGTCAAAATAAGTATGGAGTTGTATTAAATTATCAAATGCTCATACGTACATAAAAAAGCCCTGTACCCCTCTGCCGTCAGGCAAAGCAAGTACAGGACTCAGGATGGGCTATTCAATCAGTTGATCGTTCCCGCCTTACAACTCCAGTAACCGGATCAGTTCGTCTTCATCCTCAATGACTTGAATGCCGAGCTGCTGGGCTTTGGCCAGCTTGCTGCCTGCCTTCTCCCCGGCGATAACCAGATCCGTCTTCTTGGAGACGCTGCCGGATACTTTGGCTCCCAGAGCTTCCAGGCGTTCAGCGGCTTCCTCGCGGGTCATTTTTTGCAGGGAACCGGTCAGGACGACTGTTTTGCCGCTGAAATAGGTATTGGTATTAACTACACGCGGAGCTTCAGGAGCCTTGGCCTCTACCCCCAGCGCCCGCATACGGTCAATGCTAACCACTACGAACGGGTCGGCAAAATAGTTCACGATGCTCTCCGCCACAATTCCCCCGATATCCGGCAGCCCGGCCAGCTCCTCCGCGGTAGCAGACATGACGGCTTCCAGGCTGCGGTAATGGTCGGCCAGCATTCTTGTCGTGGCTTTGCCGGTATTAGGAATGCCGAGCGCATAGAGGAAGGAGGCCAGATCTCTGCCCTTGCTGTCTTCGAGTGCCTTCAGCAGATTCGCCGCCTTCTTCTCTCCGAACCGCTCCAGCTTCACCAGCTGGTCGAAGGTTAGCTCATACAGATCCGCAGGCTCCCGTACACTAAGCTCCTCATGCAGCTGAGCGGCTGTCTTCTCACTGAAGGTCTCAATATCCATGGCATCTCTGGACGCAAAGTGGGTAATCCGGCTGACAATCTGCGGCTTGCAGTCAAGCTTGTTGTTGCAGAACAGATGAGCACCGCGCATCTCCAGCGGGAACCCGCAGGCCGGACACTCCTCAGGGAATAGGATCTCCCCGCCGTCACTCTCTTCTGTCACCTTGCCCAGAATCTCCGGGATGACATCATTGGAGCGGCGGATGAACACCCGTGTGCCCAGTGCAAACTTCAGATTCTTGCGCTCAATATCGCCCACATTGTTAAGGGTACAGTTCTGTACAGTAACCCCTGCTAGTTCTACAGCTTCTACCCGCGCGAGCGGAGTCACTTTGCCGGTACGTCCGACATTCCAGCTTACAGATTCCAGAATAGTTGTGGTCTCTTCCGCCTCAAATTTATAGGCAACGGCCCAGCGCGGGAACTTGTCGGTATAGCCCAGCGCCTCACGGATGCGGAAGTCTGTGACCTTAATCACTGCTCCGTCAATCAGATAATCCAGACCGGAACGGCTCTCTTCAATCTCTGCCAGCTGCTCGGTTACATCATCGAAATTGCTGAAGTAGTTGAGGTAAGGGTTAACCTTGAACCGGTTACTGCGCAGGAAATCCATCATCTCCTGATGATCGCCGAACTGTACACCCTCTGCATACCCCACATTATAAAAGAAAGCATTCAGCCTGCGGTCGGCAGTCATCTTGGGATTCAGGTTGCGCAGCGCGCCTGCCGCACCATTGCGTGCATTCTTCAGCGGCTCTGCTGCGCGGGTATTATAATCAGCCAGTACAGACAGGTTCATAATCCCCTCACCCTGCACTTCAATAACGCCTTCCTTGAACGGGATATTCAGCGGAACGGACTTGATCGTCTTCACCTGAGCCAGAATCCCCTCACCTGTCACCCCGTTGCCGCGGGTAGCTGCTTGTACAAGGGCCCCATCACGATAGGTCAGGTTCAGCGTCAAGCCGTCGAACTTCAGCTCCACGGCATAACACGGCTCCGGCAGCGGATTGTCCGGGTTCTTGGTATTATAATCATTCACCAGCTTCAGCACACGGGTGTTCCAGGTACGAAGCTGTTCAATGTTCTGCGCCTTATCCAGACTCCACAGCGGTGCCAGATGGCGGTGCGGTGTGAAGCCCTTCAGCAGTTCCCCGCCTACCCGCTGGGTCGGAGAATGCGGCAATACAATTCCGCTCTCCGCTTCCAGTGCTACCAGCTTATCGTAGAGCACATCGTATTCCTTATCGCTGATCTGCGGGGCATCCAGCGTGTAGTAGTGATAATTGTATTGATTAAGCTCGGCAACAAGTTCTTCCATCGTGAACATAATATCCATCCGGCACATCCCTCCGTCAAATGGGTTTCCTACGGTTAGCGTGATCCAAAAGCACTGCCGTTAATCGCAAGCTTGATTTATTCAACTTTGGTGATCGGCGCAAAGCCGGCCAGCAGCCGCTTGACGCCTACCGGTGCCGGGAAGGCAATCTGCAGTTCCGTATCGTTACCGCTGCCCTTCACGGCTACAATGGTGCCGATGCCCCATTTGCCGTGCGAGACCTTGTCGCCCGCCTTGAAGCCTCCGGCCTCCGCAGCCGCCCCGGCTCCGCCCGTCGTGCGCTGCGCGCCTCCGGTCGTTACCACAACACGGCCCGCGCCAGGCACCGCGCTTGCCGAGCTGCCGCTGCCGAAGCTGGCGGACCCGCCGCCTCCCGGCGCGTTCCCGGCAGCAGCGGTGCGGCTGCCGAAGTTCCCCCGGCTGCCTCCGCTTCCGCTGAAGCCCCGGCCGCCATAGGCACCGCCTGCCTCTGCGCCTCCGCGCCGGAAGCGGTCCGTTTCACGGACGGTATCTTCCTTCAGCTCCTCCGGAATCTCCTCCAGGAAGCGGGACGGCGCATTCGCGTTCGTCCGCCCGAACAACGTGCGCATCCGTGCGCAGCTGAGGAACAGCTGCTTCTCCGCACGGGTAATGCCCACATACGCCAGCCGGCGTTCTTCTTCCAGTTCATCATTGTCCTGGAAGGCACGGCTGTGCGGGAATACCCCTTCCTCCATTCCGATGATGAAGACGGTCGGGAACTCCAGCCCCTTCGCGCTGTGCATCGTCATCAGCACCACCGCATCACTGCGTTCCTCATCATCATTCACGCTGTCGATGTCCGCAATCAGTGCCAGATCGGTCAAGAAGGAGACCAGCGACTTGTCTTCATTGTTCTTCTCGAATTCCATCGTAACAGACAAGAACTCGTCAATGTTCTCCAGGCGTGAACGGGACTCCAGTGTATTCTCATTCTGCAGTTCAAGGCGGTACTGCGACAGCTCTAGAATCTTCTCAGTCAGCTCTGTCACCGAGAGGAATTCCACCATCCGGTGCAACGCTTCGATCATATCGTAGAATTCCACCAGCGTGTTGCGGGTCCGTCCGGCGAACCCGAGATCATCCACCGTCTGCAGCGCCCGGAAAATCGAGACGCCCTGGGCAGCAGCCGCTGCCGCCAGCTTACCAACGGTTGTATCTCCAAGTCCCCGCTTAGGAACATTGATAATCCGCGTCAGACTGATATCATCATCAGGATTGGACAGCAGGCGGAGATACGCCAGCAGATCCTTGATTTCTTTACGGTCGTAGAACTTGATCCCCCCGACGATCTGGTAGGGAATATCCGATTTGATCAGAATTTCTTCTATTACACGGGACTGGGCATTCGTACGGTACAGAATCGCATGGTTCTGGTAAGCCTGTCCCTGCTTCACATTTTTGCTGATCTCCCCGGTGACGAAATATCCTTCGTCATGCTCAGTGTCGCCGCGGAATACCTTAATCTTCGCGCCTTCATCGGAGTCGGTCCACAGCTTCTTCGGCTTGCGGCCCGTATTGAGGGCAATCACGCCGTTGGCGGCATTCAGAATGTTCGAGGTGGAACGGTAATTCTGCTCCAGCAGAATCGTCTGGGCTTCGGGGTAATCCTCTTCGAAGTTCAGGATGTTCGAGATATCCGCCCCGCGCCAGCGGTAGATGGACTGGTCACTGTCCCCAACCACGCAGATCCGGTGGTGGCCTTCAGCCAGCATCCGGCAGAGCATGTACTGCGCCCGGTTCGTATCCTGATACTCATCGACATGAATATACTTGAACTTCTTCTGATAGAAATCCAGTACATCCGGCTTCTCCTTGAACAGCTCGATCGTCTTCATAATCAGGTCATCGAAATCCAGGGAGTTGTTGCTTCTCAGCCGGTGCTGGTATTTGGTGTACACTTTAGCAACTAAGCCTTCAAAATAATCGCCGGCCTTCTGCTCATACTGCGCCGGTGTAATCAGTTCATTCTTGTTCGTGCTGATGACGGCCTGGATGGCCTTCGGCTCGAACTTCTTGGTATCGATATCCAGGTCCTTCATACAATTACGGATGACGGACAGCTGGTCTGTCGAATCCAGAATGGAGAAATTCGAGGTGAAGCCGATCTGATCAATATCCTTCCGCAGAATCCGCACACACATCGAGTGAAAAGTGGATACCCAAATATCCCGGCCCTCCGGCCCTACCAGCTTGGAGACACGATCCTGCATCTCCCGGGCGGCCTTATTCGTAAACGTAATCGCCAGAATCGCCCAAGGCGGCGCCTTGCGGTTCGCGATCAGCCAGGCAATCCGGTGGGTCAGCACGCGGGTCTTGCCGCTGCCTGCGCCAGCCATAATTAGCAGGGGGCCTTCAGTTGCTTCTACAGCCTGACGCTGCGGGGGATTCAGACGGCTTACGGCGTCTTGTATGTTAACAAGTTGCATGTGTTACATGCTCCTTTCTGAATAAAAGCTATATCAAGATCTATAAACTCTACCAGTCCATCTGCGGGGTATCCCGCACAGCCTGGACCGTCAACAGCGCTTGTTCCATATTACTATAAATAATATTGCCGACCACTACTGTATCACATAGCGCGGCTACATGCATGGCTTCCTCTGCACCTGTAATTCCGCCTCCATAGAAAAGCTGGCTGTGCTCAACCACTTCCCTGACCTCGCGCACAATCTCCAGATCTCCGTAGCGTCCGCTATATTCAAGATAGACCACCGGGAGGTTCATCAGCTTGTCTGCAATCTGCGCATAGGCTCCCGCACCAGCCGCATCCAGCGAGCAGTCCGCACCGGTCAGGCGTGCTACCGAGGAATCGCTATTCAGCACAATATAGCCCTCTGTCAGCAGCAATTCCCATGGGATCAGACTGCCGAAGCGTTCAATCGCCCGGCGGTGATGGCCGAGAATCCATGAAGTATCGTCAGTGTTGAGCACCATGGGAATCATATACAGGTCAAAACCGGGCACAGCGGCCTCCAGATCCGAGATCTCCAGCGCGCAAGGCAGGTTAAACTGCCGGATTCTCGCAAGCAGACTCACCGTATTCTCATAAGTCACGCCGGTAGAGCCGCCGACGAGAATCGCATCGGTTCCCGACTGGCAGACAGCGGCCAGCTCCTTGTCACCAAGCACACGGTCCGGGTCCAGCTTGAAGACATGCCGCCACGGTCTGATCATTTGCCGCATCTCGTTCATCTTTGTCCATCCTCATTGTTCATCTAAGTGAATATACACACTCCTGCGTACGCACAATCCGTATCTCTAGTCTAAGTCAGCACGAAGGGGGGTGTCAATTTAAAAGAGAACAAAATGCGAACATTTTATGCACTTGTAATATTTCGGATTATATCAATTAATTAGAAAAAGTTTGATAAATATCATAATGGTTAAATAATACATGTTCAGTATTTGAAGTTATTTAATATTTTTCCTTATTATCTAAAATACTAGGAGGACAGATCTATGAAAATGGTAAAAACGTTATTAGTTGCTTCATTAATTTTTCTAGCAACTGCACCTATTTCAGCAGAATCGTATGCTGCTGATGTATCCTCTGCTACAAGCAATTTGAATGACGCCAGTAATGTCTCTGAAATAAAAACCGTAACTCCAGAAATGCAAAGTTCAATCGATAATTCTATTACCTGGAATAGCACAAATTTCACAAGGTCTCTAGATGGGGGCATTTCACCTCTGGCTGCGGGTCTATCCTATACTATTAAAACTTTATCTGTAGGAGGATGGATTCAAACTGATGGTACACTTTATGTATCATCAAGTACACCAACTGTTTACTTAACACACACTCAGCATACTCCTGGAGGTACAGGTAGTGTCAGAGTCTACTATTATCTTAAGAGTACTAGTAGTGACTATAAAACTAACGTTATAAAAGTTGTCGGTAGCTATGTCGGTTCTAATAATACAATTTATTGGAATAACGTCCCCGAAGGTTATTATAAACTAATTATTTCAAATGAAATTGTAGAAAACGGAGGCCTAAATATGGCTGGTAATGGATTTTTAAATGCTCAATGATGTATATCAAAGAAATTGCCACTTCAAACTTCAAAACTGAACAAAAATTTAAACAACAAAAATACATTCTTCTCAAGTTATACGAGGAGAATGTATTTTTTAGTCATTAAGAAGTTTCAAATCAATTACTGATGATCACCGTATAAACCCTTTTTTCCAGTCAGAAAGTAATTCAATCTTCACAACTGAGAATCTCAATAAGCGTTCTTGAAGCCGTTACGAATCGTCTTGGCAATAATCCGGATGTCGAACAGCAGAGACCAATTCTCGATATAGAAAATATCATGCTTGATCCGGTCCTCAATCGAGGTATCCCCGCGCAGACCGTTGCTCTGGGCCCAGCCGGTAATCCCCGGCCGCACATGATGCTTGACCA
Source organism: Paenibacillus sp. FSL R7-0204 (assembly GCF_038002225.1). Taxonomy (NCBI): domain Bacteria; kingdom Bacillati; phylum Bacillota; class Bacilli; order Caryophanales; family Paenibacillaceae; genus Paenibacillus; species Paenibacillus sp. FSL R7-0204. Next base: position 950,161 of record NZ_JBBOCA010000001.1, on the reverse strand, counting down.
TATACTTCGGAATTTCGCCGCGGAACTGCTCTACAAAATAAGGGCGCTCCGGCCGCGGACCAACCACGCTCATCTGCCCGAACAGTACATTGAAGAATTGCGGCAGCTCATCCAGACTCGTCCGGCGGATAAACGTACCAAAGCGGGTCCGGCGCGGATCTTCCTTCGTGCTCCAGCCTGTGTCCACTTCACCGTCCGTCTGCATTTTCATGGAACGGAACTTGTACATCATGAAATTACGACGGTTCAGCCCCACCCGCTCCTGCTTGAAAATCACTGGTCCGGGAGAGGTCAGACGCACTCCAAGCGCAACAATCAGCATCACCGGAGACAGCATAAGAATGGCGAACAAGGCGAACACAATATCAAACGCACGCTTTGCCATTTTGTTCCCGGCCATATCCAGCGGAATATCGCGTACATTAATCATCGGCATCCCGGCAAAGTTATCGAAATACGGACGGGCCGGCAGGTAATCGAAGAAGTCAGGGATAATCAGCGTCCGCATCCCGGCTTTCTCACAAGTAGCAATAATAGCCGGGTATTTCGAGTGGGCATCCAGCGGCAGCGCCAGAATCACCTCATCGACAGGAAGCATCTCCAGCATCGCCTCCAGCTGATCCACAGTACCCAGAATCGGCTTATACCGCTGCTCCTCAATGCCATCCCACTGATGGAAGTCATCCAGGAAGCCAATAGCCTCATAGCCCAGCTCCGGATACTGCTCCAGGTTGTTATAGAATCTTTTACCCAATGTGCCTGCACCAAGAATAAGGACGAACTGGCGGTTGAAGCCTTTTTCACGCAGCGACTTCAGCATCTTCTTCAGCACATAACGGTATAGCATAATGGACAGAATATTGAAGCCCATATAGATCGCCAGGTATTGCCGGGAGACATCAATCTCCCTCAGGAAGAACATCAGGCCGAGCAGTATAAAGATCCCCATGGCATGCACCTGGAAAATCTTCAGGAATTCATCAATGAACCGCTTCTTCCGCTTGGGCAAATATAGAGATATCATAATACCGATCAGTACGGTTATGGCCCCGTAGATGATGCTCCAGTACCCATAGGATTCTATAGGCAGCGTCCGGTAGGATTCCAGCAAGCCGCTCTTGAACTTCAGCCACCAGGCCGCAAGGAAGGACAACTGGATCACGATAAAGTCGGCTACCATATATAGTTGGGTCAAAAACTTTTGATTCCGGCGAATCATAATCTCACCTCAGCCTTCGATTCATTGCGGATACCGGCTTCCCCGGGAACATTCAGACTCTGTGCGGGTGTAGGTACCTTACGCGGGGCAATTAATGCATTGCGCAGCAGCGAGAGTGTGAACTTAACGCCGACTCCCGCATAGACCGCTCCATTTATCATACTGTTGTAACGGCTGCTATAATGCTTCTTATGAAATAAAATCATGGCCCGGTGAAACTCATACACAATCTTGAACGGTCTGCGGCGCGCGCTGCCACCCTTTAGATGTACGATGGACGTCTGCGGATAATAATAAATCCCCCAGCCGGCTTCCTTGATCCGGTAACACCAATCCAAATCCTCTCCGTACATGAAAAAAGACTCATCCAGACCGCCCACCTGCTCAATCGTCTCCCGGCGCAGCAGCATGAACGCTCCAACCAGACAATCTACCGGATATTCGTCATCCGGGTCCAGATAACCGAGCTGATAGCCGTTGAACTTCGGACGGTCCGGGAACAGCTTACTGAAGCCAAAAGCATAATAGAACGATGCAGATGGGGTCGGGAACCCTCTCCGGCAGGCCTTATCGAGCGACCCATCCGGCAAAATCACCTTACACCCGGACGCGCCAAGATCCGGACGGCTGTCCATGAACCGGATCATCGTCTCCAGCGTATCCTTGCGGATCACAGTATCTGAATTGAGCAGCAGCACATAACGCCCGGAAGCGACCTCCATCCCCTGGTTATTCCCCTTGGCAAAGCCTACATTCTCCGAATTAGCAATTAACAGCACCTCCGGGAACGCCTTGCTTATCGTCTCCACCGAGTTATCCTGGGAGTTATTATCTACTAGAATAATTTCATAGGAATATCCTGTCTCGGAATCATATACCGACCTCAGACAATCCATCGTCAGGCGGCATGTGTTGTAATTTAGAATCAATATACTAACATCTACATTCACTGCTATACTCTCCTGACAAATATAGTAATCTATCGACAATTATTATAACACAAAAACCCCGCTGATAGGCAGCGCCTGTTCAGGGAGGTTTTTACAAGGCTATCAATATCACTGGCGTTTAGCCTTCTCCTGGATGTAGCGGCGCTTGCGCTTCAAGGCAGCTCTCTGTGCGAAAAAGGATCTCCAGGCTCCCAGCAGCTTAGGCTCCTTCAATAGCGAATAGCCATGTGCGGCGATCTCGTAAGGCAGAGAATTTAGCAGAGTGAGTAGAAGTGTGCGGGAGGGCTCATTCTTGTATATCATTTTGTAACGGTTAATGTAGGAGATCCGCTTGATGAACATCGCCTTGCTGCTTCGGCCAGAAGTCTTCCAGCCCCGCTCATGGTAGCCTATCGCTTCCGCATCATAGTAGGCCTTCCAGCCGAACAATTCCGCACGCCAAGCTACATCCACATCTTCCTTATACGCAAAAAAATCCGCGTCGAAAAACTCCCCCTCCACGCTGATATCCTCAATCATCTGCCGCGAGTACATCGCCGCTGCACCGGAGACACCGAATACTTCGTCAGATTCATTCCACTGGTCAGCAGGCTCTCCCGCTCCACGGTCAAACGCCCTCCGCGCCTTATTCATCCATAGTCCAGTACTGTCCACCAGCGAATGATCCGCCTTCAGCAGCAGCTTGCCTGTGGCACTCCCGATCCGGGAATCGGCTTCCATCCTTGCGATCAGCTTAGATATATAATCCGGGGCCAGCGTAAGGTCCGGGTTCAACACCAGCACATAATCCGTCGTAGTCCCGGCAATCGCCTGATTGTGTGCGGGGGCGAAGCCGGTGTTATGTTCATTTTCCAGAAGGACTAGGTTAGGGATAGAAGGGCTCTCCAAACTTCCTACACAGTTGGCTGAAGCTGCGGTACGTGATGAGATTACTGCTGCGTCTACGGAGTGTAACGAATCGATACGCATACGTGCTGATCCCTGAGTAAGCTCATGATAGAACGCCCTAACCTTCTCCGCCGATCCATCCGTGGACGCATTATCCACCACCACAATCTTTTTGACCGGATAATCCTGAGTGAGCACAGCTGACAAGCATTCCGCTATATCATCTGCGCTGTTATAAGTAACAATATGCACACTGACTGTTTTAAGTTTCATGGGGTACCTCGAATTCCATATATTCATTGTACGAACCTGTTACTCCCCATTATAACGAAAACAGAGGTGCCGGGCTATGGAAGGTTGTTGAATTGACCCCACCAATACTATCGAATTACAATAAGAAACCCCTAACCATTAAGATGGATTAGGGGTTATTCAACATATCCTACAGCTATTTCAGCTCCAGCAAAAAGTCTCTCAGCCCTTCACGCCATGGACGGATATCCTGGAACCCGTTGGTACGGATCGCCAGATGCTCCATCACCGAGTTGCGTGGACGAGGCGCCGGACGGGGGAATTGCTCCGTCGCACAAGGTTCAAGCTTCGCTGTAAACTTCAGCCCCAGAAGTTCCTCTGCTTCCGCAAAGATGGCCTGGGTGAATTCATACCATGTGCAAGACTCTGTGTTCGAGGCGTGGTACACTCCATACTTTTCAGTCTGGATAAGCTCAAGCAAGAATCTTGCCAGGTCCACCGTATAGGTAGGTGAGCCCTTCTGGTCATCGACAACCTGCAGCAATGGCTTTTCCTGCCCCAGCTTCAACATTGTTTTGACAAAGTTATTACCGTATTTGCCATAGACCCAAGAGGTGCGTACGATAAAGAATTTAGAAGATAAGGACTGGACCAGGATTTCTCCTGCCCGTTTGGACTTACCATAGATACTCTTGGGATCTGTATTATCATATTCATGGTAAGGCTGTTCCCCCATGCCATCGAAGACATAGTCCGTACTGATATAGACCAGCTTAGCTCCCACCTTCTCAGCAGCGAGCGCCACATTCCGGCTTCCGGTTGCATTAATGAGGTACGCCGCATCCACATCAGTCTCAGCTGCATCCACTGCCGTATGAGCCGCACAATGAATGACCGCATCGGGAGCGAACGCACCAATAGTCTGTTGGCACTGGTCCAGATCGGTAATATCCATCTCCTGACGGTCACAGCCCAGCACTTCATACCCCTGCCCTAGAAGCAAAAGCATAAGATCCTGCCCCAGTTGCCCGCCAGAGCCTGTGACAAACACCTTCATCTTCGCCATTACAGAGAATCCCCCAGACGGCTGCCGTACTGAAGTGCAGCATACTTCTGGTATTCACCAGACTGAATGCGGGTCCACCATTCCTTGTTATTCAGATACCACTGAATAGTTTCCTTAATGCCGGTTTCGAACGTGTGCTTAGGCTTCCAGCCCAGCTCGTTCGTAATCTTCGTTGGATCAATGCCATAACGGCGGTCATGTCCGGGACGATCCTGAACATAAGAAATCAGCGAATCCGGCTTGCCGAGCTCTTGAAGCACAGTATTCACAATATGCACATTCGTCCGCTCATTGTTACCACCGATGTTGTACACTTCACCATTCACGCCTTCATGAATAACCAGATCAATTGCGCTGCAGTGATCCTCAACATACAGCCAGTCACGGATATTCATTCCGTCTCCATACACAGGCAAAGCCTGATCTGCCAGCGCACGCGATATCATCAGCGGAATCAACTTCTCCGGGAACTGGTAAGGACCATAGTTATTCGAGCACCGGGTAATGTTAACTGGCAACCCAAAGGTTTCATGATAAGAACGCACCAGCAAGTCTCCGCCTGCTTTACTTGCAGAATACGGGCTGTTCGGCGTCAGCGGTGTTTCTTCCGTGAACAGACCTGTAGCACCAAGTGATCCATAGACCTCATCCGTGGACACTTGAACAAACTTATTCACACTATATTTCTTAGCCGCATCCAGCAGCACTTGAGTGCCCAGCACATTCGTCTTCACGAACACTTCCGGCTCCAGAATACTCCGGTCTACGTGAGACTCCGCAGCAAAGTTAACCACCACGTCTACACCGTCACCGATCAGCTTATCCATCGCCGCCACATCGGTAATGTCTGCCTTCACAAACGTATAGTTCGGATGATTCTCAATCGATTTCAGGTTCTCCAGATTTCCTGCGTAAGTCAACGCATCAACGTTGACGATCTGGTAATCAGGATGTTGCTGCAGCATATAGATTACGAAGTTGCTGCCGATGAAGCCGGCTCCGCCGGTGATTAGGAGTTTCATTTTGTACCCACCTTTTACTAGTTGTAATGATGATTGAGATGCTATAGCTCCGAGAGGAAACGGCTGCTGGTCAGTGTCCCAAGCGCCAGATCATTCCATAGTATGCCACGGTCATGCTCAAGGGAATAACATTCGTTCACTTTGTACTGCACTTGGGTGTTAGGAAGAGCGTTTAGAAATTTATCCGTTCCTTCTCAACTACCAACGGCCGCTTTAAGACCTGTGTATGAATTGAACCAATATATTCGCCAATTATTCCTATAAAGAAAAGCTGAACGGAAGAGAATAAGAATAACCCTATGATGAGAGGAGCTGTACCTAAAGAAAAGTAATTCCAGAATATTAGTTTAGCCAGTAAATAACCTACTGCTACCAGCAAACTTAAAGCAGACATAGTAAACCCTAGCATTGCAGCCAATCGCAACGGTATTTTAGAGTGGTTAGTAATACCAAGCATGGCAATATCATAAAGAGTGTAGAAGTTATTTTTAGTTATTCCACGTTTTCTAACAGGCTGCACATACTCAATTTTATAGCTTTCAAAACCAATATCAGAAATCAACCCTCTGAAGTAAGGATATGGATCATCAATCTCTTTTAGAATTTGAATAATTTGTTTATCATATAATCCAAAACCAGTATTGTTCTTAGTCAGTTCAATCTCTGAAACACGATTAATAAAATTATAGTACATCTTTCGTATTGCAAACATGGTCTTACTCTCATGACTTTGCGTTTTCACACCTAGAACAACTTTATATCCTTCTTCCCATTTATCAACAAAATCTTTAATCATTCCAGGAGGGTCTTGAAGGTCAGCTACAAGTAAGATAGCAGCATCTCCCTCAGCCTGTAGCAGGGCATGATACGGAGATCGTATATGTCCAAAATTACGTGAATTAACAATGATTTTTGCGTTTGAGTCTTCTTTTGCAATATCTTTTAGAATTGCCACTGTCTTATCTTTTGATGCATTGTCAATAAATATATGCTCATAGACATAACCTGGCATCTCCGCAAAAACTGCCTTTACTTGAGTATAAAGCTCCCTAACATTCTCTTCTTCATTGTAACAAGGCGTTACTATACTAATTGTTTTCATTTTTATTCCTCATTCTTAATTGTTGGTAACCTGACTGGATACTCTCTAAAGAAGTATATTTAGGAAGATAGCCTATAGTTGAGGCCTCTCCATTTAAAGAATAATAGTTACTCTTTGAGCCTGTTATAGAATCGTAAGTGTAGCTAGTGTCAACTTGATATTTCAATCCATGTTCCCTAACAAAATAGTCCAAAATTTCAAATTTAGTCGCTGGTTTGAGAGAATACACATCATATACCCCATTCTGTATATTCTCGTCCATGCAACTTTGCACAAGAGAAAGGAAATCTTCTGGATGTACATAATCTCTAAGGATATTTTCTGAAGATGTATTGAGTACTTTCCTCATCCCAACATGCTCAATTACTTCAGTTAGAAGAAACTTTGAATCCATATCAATAAATGCGCTAAAAAAACCAAATATCCTAAGGTCGACTATTTTAAACTTTTCTAGACTTCTATGTTTCGCCTCCGTATTCAACTTAGAAATCCCATAGTAATCTTTGAGTGATAAATTATTTATATTCAAATTAAGTAATTTAGTATTTGTTGCAGGCTTTTCAAAATTAGAGCCATATGCGGCCCCAGAACTAAGATTAATATATATAGAATCGGGATTATTTTGTATATAGCGAAGAATAATGTTGTCATATTGTTCTGTGATTTGAAATACACTAAAGGGATTCCGGAGAAGGTCTCCTGGGTTACCTACTCCTATACAATTAATAATAACGTTATAAGTATCTAAGTCTTGAAACTGTTTATACTCTCTAAGATGAGTCTTGCCTTGAATGCTATTCTCAAATAAAAAGGAAGTCAGTCTTTCTTGACTCCGAGCGAATAAATATAATTCGTAATGTTCCGAAGAAGAAAGACCAACTATTAAGTTTTTCGCAATATGACCCGTAGCACCAAATATTGCGATTTTCATACAATCCTTATTAAGCACTCTGAGAACCCCTTTAAGTAGGAATGTCCATTTCATCAACAAGATCTATTAGCATTATTTTCTTTAACTCTTCCCTATCAAGATATGGGTACATATCTTCAATAGGTCTATTTACAACTAATTTAGGATGTACTTCTGTTTTCTTTTCCAACTTCACCTCAATAAATGCTGGTCCGTTAGTATTCAAGAACTGTTCAAGCTGATGAATATCATCCATTGTATTCATCTGATACGCTGGAATTGCATACGCTTCAACTATTTTTATAAATGAAGGATTGGGGTTCACTGTTGACTGTTGTCTACCCTCAAAATACAAATCTTGAAATTGTCTTACCATTCCAAGAGAACTATTGTTCATAACAACCATTTTTATAGGTAAATTCAAACGAACAATAGTATCTAATTCTTGTATATTAAGTTGGAAGCCCCCGTCTCCTGCAATAACAAGAGTTTCCTCTCCATTTGCTAAGGAAGCGCCAATTGCAGCCGGTAAGGCAAACCCCATTGCTCCCATACCACCAGAGTTTAATAATCTTTGTTCTCCAGATAATTTGAAAGATTGCGATGCCCACATTTGGTGTTGACCAACATCTAGGCAAACCGCTCCAAACTTTTCAGACTTAGACGAGAGTAATTCCATAAAACGGTTTGGTTCAATTTCATTAGCAACCGGAGTAAAAGAGTACGTAGGAAACTGTTCTTTTAAAGCCCCAATCAAATTCAACCATTTAGAGATATCTGGTTTATTAAAGTCTGTTAGCGCTAAATTCATTTTCTCCAAGAATTCATTAAGATTTGCTTTTACTGCCAGAGTTGCTTCAACCTTACTGTTGAGCTCATTATAATCAATATCAACATGAATTTTTATAGCACTGCGCCCAAACGTATCTGGTCTGGTCCCGGTTTGTCTACTATCTAGTCTTGACCCTAATATAAGTAATAGATCACAGTTGGCCAGGATTAGATTACTATAGCGGTTACCATATGACCCAATTAGACCAGAATATAAAGGATTATCATGTGAAATCACATCAATTCCCATCAATGAGCTTACAACCGGTATTCCCGACTTCTCTACAAACTGTGTAAGTGCTGCTGCTGAATTGCTAACTCTTACACCACCACCTGCCAAAATGAGAGGTCTTTTTGCAGCAGATAACATCTTAATAACATCTGCAATAACAGATTCACTGATTTCTGATTTTTTAGAAAGTTCATTAAAATATTCTTCACTATCATAGAAGCTGGCTAAAGTTTCAGGCTCAATTTGTGCTCTCTGAAGATTCATTGGAATATCTAACAATACTGGACCGGGACGTCCATTTTGTGCCAAGTATATTGCTTTTTCTATTTCGTATCTTATTTGATCTGGGTCAGTAACCATAGCAGCATACTTCGTTAAAGGTTTAGCTACACTAACAATATCTGTTTCTTGAAAACCAATTTGTCTGACAGGTCTATCGAACTTATATTCATAAGTGTTTACTTGTCCAGTAATGAACAAACACGGAACTGAATCGAAGTAGCAACTACCTATTCCAGTAAGTAGATTCAATGCTCCGGGCCCACTCGTTGCCATTGCAACTCCAAGCTTTCCGTTTATTCTGGCATAAGCTTCAGCCGAAAATGCGCCTGCTTGTTCATGGCGAACAGATATACATTCCATATCATCTCTGAAAGAGACAGAATCCAACAAGTGGACTATAGCTCCTCCGATAAATTCAAAAACATGAGATACACCTTGTTGCTTAAGGCAATCTATTACATAATCGGATAGTTTCAACTAACCCCACTCCTTACAAAGACTCTTGGTATTCCTTTATCTGTTTTACACAAACGTCAATTAGTTTTTCACCTTTCTGGTATGCAATCGTGAACTCTACAATTTTGTCAATCGCCTGCCTCAGGTTCCAGCGCGGGTGCCATTCCAATTCAGCAGCAGCCTTGGAACAGTCCAGCTTTAGATATTGCGCTTCGTGAGGTTGAGCACTAGTATCAACTTCAAAGCTGGCTCCCTCCCATATACTACAAATCTCCCGAACAATCCATTCAACAGGTTTGGCATCATCATCTAGAGGGCCAAAATTCCATGCACTAGCGAATTTCTCACCATAATTATATAAATTCTCTGCTAATAAAAGATAACCACTCAAAGGTTCAAGTACATGCTGCCATGGTCTAATAGAATTTGGATTTCTAATGATAATTTTTTGATCAGTCAGAATAGACCTAATGATATCTGGTACTAACCTATCAACTGCCCAATCTCCACCACCAATTACATTACCAGCTCTGGCTGAAGCAACAGCAATCTTTCTACCATCAAGCTGATTATTTAAAAAGGAATTTCGGTAAGCACTAGTCACCAACTCAGAACATGCCTTGCTACTAGAGTAAGGATCATGCCCACCCAGTGGCTCGTTTTCTCTGTATCCCCAATGCCATTCCTTATTTTCATAACACTTGTCAGTTGTAACATTAACTACAGAAACAACACTTAGACAATTTCTGACGGCTTCCAATAAATTGACTGTACCCATAACGTTCACTTCATAGGTTTCGACTGGACTCTTGTAAGATTCCCGCACTAACGGCTGAGCAGCCATATGAATAACAATTTCAGGTTGAGCCTGGAGCATAGCTCTATTCAAACTTTCGCCATCTCTAATATCAGCTATCACACTGTTTTTCAATAGATCCTTTATATTACATAAGTCAAATAAACTAGGAGTAGTTGAAGGCTCTAAAGAATATCCTGTAACTTCAGCGCCCAAGGAACTTAGCCATAAGCTTAGCCAAGATCCCTTGAAACCCGTATGCCCAGTCAAAAAAACTTTTTTCCCCTTCCAAAATTGTTTATTTATCATTTTGTTTTCACCGGCTTTGCATCCCACGTTTTCCAAGGAGCCTGCCCGCTACTCCAAAGATCCTCTAAATGGTTTTTATCTCTCAGTGTATCCATTGGTTGCCAAAATCCATGATGCTTAAAACCAAACAATTCACCATCACGTGCCAATCCTTCCAAAGGTTCTTTTTCAAAGAAAGTCTCATCACCATCAATGTAATTAAATACTTCTGGTTGTAACACGAAGAACCCTGCATTAATCCAAGACCCGTCACCTTTAGGTTTTTCTTGGAAGCCCTTTACTTCGTTGTTGGAAGCTATATCTAATGCACCAAAGCGGCCACTTGGCTGCACAGTAGTTACTGTTGCGAGACGTCCATGTAAGTTATGCTGATTAACAAGTTCTGATATATTCACATCAGATACACCATCGCCATAAGTTAGCATGAAAGGTTCGTTTCCAATGTATTTTTGTATTCTTTTTACTCTTCCACCAGTCATTGTATCAATCCCGGTATTCACAAGAGTTACTTTCCAAGGTTCTGCTGTATGGGTGTGTGTCACCAACTGATTATCACTTGTGAAATCGAATGTAACATCTGATTCATGCAAAAAATAATGAGCAAAGTATTCTTTGATGTAAAATCCTTTATAACCAAGACATATCACAAAATCATTAAAACCATAATGGGAATATAATTTCATGATGTGCCATAAAATGGGCTTCTGGCCTATTTCAATCATAGGTTTCGGTCTGAGATGAGATTCTTCGCTGATTCTAGTACCATACCCACCTGCAAGAATAACTACCTTCATTTCATTAGCCCCCGAATTATTTTTTATCTAACACGAAACTTCTGATCTTACTAACCACATAATCAATTTTTTCTTTAGTTAATCCTGGATAAACTCCAACCAGGAATGTATCATGCATAATTTTATCAGTATTTTTAAGATCGCCACTTATACGATAATTCACATTTTGAAATGCTGGTTGACGGGTTAAATTGCCGGCAAATAACATGCGTGTCTGAATCCGATTGGCCTCCAAATACTCTACAATTTCATTCTTCGTGAATTTTGCACCATCTTGTACAGTTAACATAAACCCAAACCAACTTGGATCTGAGTTTTCAGTTGCCCTTGGCAGAATAAAGTGTTCTCCCAGATCCTTCAAACCTTCAAACAATCGTTTGAAATTTTCTTTACGTGCTTGAGTGAAAGTTGGAACCTTCTTAAGTTGTTCAACCCCAATAGCTGCCTGCATCTCTGTAACCCGCAAATTGTAACCAATATGTGAGTAGGTATATTTATGATCATACCCATATGGTAAAGAACCTAGCTCCCAACCAAAGCGTTTATTACATGTATTATCACAGCCAGATGGGCACCAGCAATCTCTGCCCCAATCTCTGAAGGATTCAATGATTGATTTAAGCAAGGCGTTATTGGTGTATACTGCCCCGCCTTCACCCATAGTCATATGATGCGGAGGATAGAAGCTTGATGTACCGATATGTCCATGTGTACCTGTTAATTTCCCATTAAATTTAGAGCCAAGAGCATCGCAGTTATCTTCAACCACCCATAGATTGTATTTAGCAGCAATCTCCATAACCTTATCTAACTCAAACGGATTACCCATAGTGTGAGCAACCATAATTGCCTTGGTTTTTGGTGTAATCGCTGCTTCAATACGATCTACTATGATATTGTAAGTTCCCAATTCAACATCGATAAACACAGGAATAGCACCATTCTGTACAATAGGCGTTACAGTTGTAGGAAAACCTGCTGCTACTGTAATTACTTCATCTCCAGGTTTTATCTGACGATCCTTCAATTTCGGAGATGTTAAAGCGGAGAATGCCAGTAGATTGGCAGAGGAACCAGAGTTAGTAAGGAGTGCATATCTAACTCCCAAGAATTCTGCATATTCTTTTTCAAATTGTTTGTTATATCGGCCAGCGGTAAGCCAAAAATCTAGTGATGAGTCTACTAAGCTTCTCATTTCCTTCTCATCATATACACGTCCACCATAAGAAACTTGGGTTAATTCAGAATCAAAGTCTTTGTTTCTTTCCGAATGGAATAATTCGTAATAGTTTTCTACTTTAGACAAGATATCAAGTCTTGTAATTTTCTCATAATCAGTTTTGCTAATTTCAGCAAATTGAGTGATATTTTCCAAGGATATTTTTGTCTTAACACGAGTATCTAAATATAATGAAACCTTAAGATCTCCATGTTTTACTTCAAAATTGTATTTCTCTGAAAATTCATCTGCAAGTTTATCGAAAAGATTGTAGATTTCGACTTGATCATTCCTAACATCAGAGGAAATCAAACCATATTCACCTAATTCTTTAATTAAAATAATTATACCTTGCTTTAGCATTAGTACACCCCTTAAGAATTTTTAGAAGCTCCAAAACTCCAGTACTTATGGCCAAAAAAGCTAATTACTGTAGTCAAAAAAAGAGCCGTCGCCTGAGCGATTAATTTATTCATTCCTATTGTATCAACTAATAATGTTAATAGAAATAAGTTAACAAAAAAAGTAATGATGTATACCAACATAAACTTCATACCACTTTTGGCATTATATCTCTTCTGCTGAAATGTCCATCTATTATTCCATAAATAACTATGAGCCACACCTATCACATGTGATAGAATAAGTGCTTGGAGATAATTGTCTTGAATGAATTTTAGATATACTGTATATACACTAAGTCCCACAATTGTATTTAAAATACCTACTATTACAAATTTAACCGAAGGATTTTTCACAAATCATCAAAACTCCTATTATTATAAGTCTGGCAAATGATCTCTCATACCTTTCCAATTATCAGATATTTCTTGATCCAATAAGACACTGTTACTTATTCGAACTTCACTTATAATACCGTTAAAACCACGATCCATATTCATCCAGTTTCCTATTGATAATGGTAGCCGACTATTCTCAAAATGTTCTAAACTCAACTCAGAAGTCTCTAAAAACAATTGGCCATCTATATAAATATTAGTCTTTCCTTTATTAAACACAACGGTAATATAACTCCATTCATTTGGAACTAATGAGAACTTTAATGGGGGAGCCCATTGATTTCCATTCCCATAATTAAAAGAATAAACATTTTGATTATCATTTTCCTGTTGTATTACAAATCCTTGAAATCCATCTCCCGGATGATTCCCGATTATTATGCCATATGGTTTCTGAACCTTATCCGGTTTTAGAACCACCTCAATAGTAAATTCTTGATTTAACGAGACTGCGGGCAGATACTCCTTCACACCCACTATACTGTCATTAAATGGTTTACTTACGAAAAAATTATTACTTATAAGATAATGAATATCATTTTGTCGATTAGGCAGTAGAAATGAATTAGACGATGTTCCTTCGGATTTTCGAACTAACAACACCATATTATCATAGGGACTTTTATCTATTATCTCAAAATTATCATATAATGATTTCATGACCATTAGATTAGCTTCATAATTCTGTTGGGCGTTTGTTAAAAAGTTTAAGTCTACAAAGACCTTTTTCAAAGAACTATTTTTATTTATTGCTGTATTAATTTTATTGTATTCTTTTATTAAAAATAATTCTGACATTCCTGGAATATCGATTATAGGCATAGTTTTAGTATATAAATAATCCACTCCTGAATGATAAGATAAAATTAAAATCTTTTCTCCTTCAGTTGTGTTTTCTTTTATAAAATTAATACCTGACGTAACTGGTGTCTCAGTTTTATCAAATACTAAAGACCAACGACTTTCAAATAGGTGATAAATATTATTTGTATTTTTCACTATGCTAAGTAATGAAGATCCAATTAATACTATTAAAAGAAATAATGTACTGCACAGCAACCATTTCCTCTTCCCGACCTCATTGTTTTTTTTCTCCACTTCACAATACATCATGTATATATATATAACCAATAACATTAATGCAGGATACCAAGTTAGAGTTAAAACATGGTCATGACTTCTACCTTGATAATACGTGAATAGCCCTACTCCAAGAATAGACAGTATAAATACTAATCTAACTTGTAATGTATTTACTTTTTGAATAATACTATTCAATGAAATTATTAGCCCAATAATATACATGAGAATAACTAGATTCCAAGGATGTATTATCTTCATAGGTAGCATGAAGAATCCAAAACCATAAAAATATGTTTGATAACTGAAAAAACTTATATAATCCGGCATCACTCCGGATCTCAAATAAACAAATAAGGAAAACGTCAATAGAACCAATACTAACCCTGCTAATGAAACGAGAAAATGTTTTAAACAACTTTTACAAAACAAAGAAAGGCCTTTCCAGTTAAGAGCTTCATCGAAAATCAATGCTAATATCCAAGTTAAGAAAACAATTATTCCTGTGTCCATATTCCACAATACAGCCAATGAGAAGATTAAGCTAAACAAATAATATTTCCAGTTACTTTTCCTCTCGAAAAATTTAAGTGAAAGATATAATAACAAAGAGGGAAATAACGTTCTTATGGGATAATATTGATAATATGGATCAGGGCTAATAAGCCTAAAATGTATATATCCATAAAACAAAACAAATGAGAATGCTAAAAAGCATATAAATTTGTTAAGAATCAATTTATCAAGAACCTTATATATACAATAGAATGAAAGCGATATTAACAAACTCATAACTAATGTAAAAGTAAATACATTTAAACCAATTAATTTGAATATCGGTTCTAATATATGAGGATATAGTCCATATTGATTTGTAAGATCCACTAGCATTGTCTTCCCTAAATAAACTTGGCTAACAGAATGAAATACTGCATTAAAGTGACTTGTATATTGCGCAATATCATAAAATGAGTTGATTGTAAGAGTATTCGAAAAACCAACAAAAATGATATACAAAATCACAGTCCATTTAATAACCTTATTTATTTTTTCATTAAATGCGTTGTGAAAGAACGACTTTTCATTCTCTTTTCTTTCCAAAAAAAATTTCATTATCAAAATAAATATAACAATTGCTATATATAAGATGGGAGATTCCTTGATAAAAGAGTTATTAATAAAAAACACATTTCCACTTTGTGTAGTATAAGAATAGAGTAAATATATAATTAATAAAGTATTCAATGCAAAAACGATATAATATATCGTTTTTGATGATAGAATTTCAAATTTCAAAAATGCTTTGTCAAAAATCAAATACAAAAAGCACATTACTATGGGAAAACCTATTACAGATATAAAAAACATTCTTTTCTCTGTTGGCTCTGGCAAAAATGAAGCTGGATCAACAGAGAAAATCCCCTTTATACTTGTCGAAAAATCGCTTGGTAGGTCTACATTAATCATTGTACCAATGCAATAAAACACAATGGTTGTAAGAATTATACTTAATGAAGCAGAAAAAAACGATCTCCTTGCCTTATACACTTATTCCACTCCTTTTCAACCAATCCATGATAAACCTAATTTTAGACGCGGGCATTCCTCAAAAAAAGACTGTTATTCATGGTATCAGAATTCGGTTCTTCGCATTTCCTTTACGCGTGTTATTTCGATATCTGCCGAACAAAACTAAATATCTGTAGCAATTGATAATAGCGTATCATTGATTTATTCTTATTTGATAGAGTGCTTCTTTAATAAACTTAATTCCCCGCAAACTTGTTACCCGCTATAATGAAACGTCTTGTATTTTTTAGTAGCTATCTAATCTTACAGAGTCTCATGTGGGGCCAGCTCTATATGACACACTTTTCCACCATCGGAAGTGTCTAAGTGTACCAGCTTCGAAACTACAATGCGTTATCTGTCAGTTCGTTCATCGTTGTATTTCAAATGCTCGATTTCCTTGTTATCCAATTTCCAGCTACCATGTGGAGAGTTAGTTTCCCCAGTTCGGTAATTAGAGTACATTTAGAGACTATATGATTATTCTCCAATACTAGGGTATTTGAATATTTTCCCCTATTTTCACTACATGTTCACCCAAATTGTCACTTATTATCAAAGCGACCTCATATTCCCCACCTTTAAAGGTACTTGTATCAAAGGAATAAATATGATACCCAGTATTTAAGCCTTCTGAAGAACTATCATCTCTACTAACTGTATTTGTTCTCAAAAAATACTGTCGTTGCTCACCGATTAACGTAACCTGTATTTTAATTAACGGAGATTCGTCTCCATTAATACCTGCCCATCCGCCCATGCTAAGTAAATTGCCTTCATATGAAAACCAATCCTTAGTGTACTTTACTTCGGTTGAATCAAGAATATAACTTTTATAGAACTCTGACAAAGCAAGATTCTTAACCTCATAGGCAGTGGGCCCCAATTTAACAATTAAATACTTCCCAACATCCTTAACATACCCTTCATGAGGAAAGCACTTCATTCCTTCTGCATTAGTAAGAATCTCCTGCTCATTTATTTCTGTAAGTGGTTTAATATTGTATCCATGTAAATTCATAAAGCGGAAGATTCTACTAGATTTTTTTATTTCACTTTCGCTACCATAAAATCTATCCCACTGAAAGATAGAGTACCCTTCTGTATCACCAAGTTTTAAATTATAGTTTTCTGGAAGTCCTATAAACACTACTTCTTTTCGGTTATTTCCAGCATTATTTCTCTCTAATTCCATAGCAATTGAATTCATTTTCGCTAAGTCCAATTGATATCTCTGATAGTCCACATAAAATACTTGATTCATGTACTTTGTTTGGTATAAAACGATCAATACTATTAAAGTAGTTATGATAATACGGAACTTGATCCCAAAATATTCTTTATTATTAAAGCACATATAAATCAATGCAGCAACAAAACCTGTGAATACACTATTAGTAATAAATATCCGATTTACAAGATGAAGATTTCCTGTAATGAAATACATTGAAAACGCAGCAAGTACACATCCTAATCCAGCTAAAAATATTGATATTTTTTTATTTTTTATAAAGTAGATAGCACTGTATATTACTAAAATAAGGGCAGATATAAAGGCCATATATATCCCCATATGATGCCATATGTAATTAAATCCAACAAACTCTTTTATAAAGCTACTTAGGGAATTCATGAAAGCCCCTATGTTACTTAAATCATACTGAATATAATTCGAGGTATATCCTGAAGGAGCAACTGAAAAAATCTTTTGCAATATAGAGGTAATGATTGAGTTCAAGAAGATAACAACAGCAATAAAAAAAACACCCTTTAGCAATGTAAATAGCATTTTATGTAAAGAAAACTCAGCTTTACTTTTAGAGAAATTAACCGAAATAAAACACACCATAAAAACCCCAAACAAAAAATAAACTATAGCTAACTCCGAAAAAGCAAGCGCACAGTTACACAGGAAAACAGAAGGTATTATTTTCAATAAATTTCTTTTTTGCATTGTATATTCAAAAAAACCATTAAGCGCCAAGGGAATCAAACAGAAAACAGTCCCCATTTCTATAGTAGTCAACATGAAAATGAAATTATCTGCAATTAATGGGCAGGATATTGCAACACAAGCAAACACCGTGATTGCTACATTATCAAAATAATTATCAGAGAACTTTTGAATTATATATCCCCAAAAAGTGATCCCAATAGCAATAAGAAGTACACCTAATAAATCCCGCCAAAAAGGGAGGAAATCATAAGTATTAATTACGAATCTCGCAATATATCCTCCCCATCTCCCTTGTGCTAACAGCCCCCCATCACTTATATAACGCTCAAAGCTTTCATCATCCACACCCATTGAAAAATTCGTCAGTGTAAAGCCATATGCTAAAGCTACCGTTATTGAAAATGCTACCCAGTAGTATTTGTCTCTTATCATTGCATTTCTCAGCACCTATATCACTCCCTACATTAACATACTTGAAATACAGTATGGAGGAATGACTTAGCCGTACCTTAGCCATTCCTCATAGTTTCCAAGCATTATTTTAATCAAATTAATTTCATCTTGTTTCCTCTACTGCCTCTTTCGTTGCTTGCAAATAAGCATATCCATATTTTTTATCAGGTTCTAGATAAGCACCCTCTCCCCATTCATTCCACGCATTAACAAATACTAATTGGTCATCTAAGTCCGACCTGCTCTTTCCTTCTAAAATCACGTCTTTTAACCATTGCTTATACAATGCAGGTGTTGCACCTTGAAAAATCATTCCTTTGTTGTTTCTACGAGCAGTATTATCCCACATTGGCATAACTGCCCGATAAAGCTTAGGTAGATCATAATTAAAGTATTTTTGCTTCTCAACCAAGTCTTTATAATCAAACACCTCACCTGAGAAATCTTTACGAATATATTCGATGTCATGTGTAATATTTTTCAGTTGAGTATAGACGGTGCCTGGATGGAACTCTGAGATTGCATCAAATCCCATTCCAAGCAGATCTAACTCAACCATATTTTCCTTCACCGCGATAATATATAACTCACCTATGCCTTGGTTGTGGCAATACTCTCGCCAATACCGAATTATCTCATCAGGTTCAGGCATTAACCCTGGTCTGTAAACCGTTATCATTTTTTTACCTTTTACAGTGATGTAACGGCTATCATCTAAAAATCTAACCATATCGTGAATCACATTTTTATAGCTTTCCAAAGTTTTTGGCTGCTCCATCAATATTCCAGAGTTCGTTCCATCAAAACGCTTAGTCCAGTTTTCATTGGCCCAGCAAAGAGAAAATGGAAAATCGAGGCTCTTATCTTCAAGAAACATTTCAATCGGTTTCTCCAGAAGTCGCT
Organism: Paenibacillus sp. FSL R7-0204; assembly: GCF_038002225.1. Taxonomy (NCBI): domain Bacteria; kingdom Bacillati; phylum Bacillota; class Bacilli; order Caryophanales; family Paenibacillaceae; genus Paenibacillus; species Paenibacillus sp. FSL R7-0204. The sequence continues at coordinate 931,071 of NZ_JBBOCA010000001.1, read as the reverse complement.
CCCCGTTAAACCAATAATAATAAAAAGAGAAACCAAAGACCCCATGCATCTGTGCCAATTCTATTTGGCGGGCCATGTTTTCCTTAATCCTTAAATCATAGAACCCTAACTCACCAGGTAACCGTGGTTGATAGTGTCCGACAAATTGAGGAACTGCACGCGCAACATTGTCCCATTCTGTAACTCCCTTTCCCCACCACTTCTCATTATGTTCATCTGGGTGAAATTGAGTTAAGTAGTAAGCAATTATCTTACTGTCTCCTTCAACCCTACTATAATGTGATTCTGTAAGAGCTACAAAAGCTTCCTTATCACGCTCTGGAATTTTCAATATCTGTTCAATATATTGAATTTGTTCTTTTTGAGCTCCTTCAATTTCCTTATGCATAACTTGACCATTCTCCTCCTGTATTTCTGAGGGAGGGTGTGCAAGCAGACTTGGTTTAAATAATTTCTTAGTATTATACAAAAAATTTTTTTTAAACCTCGGACTGAATAATGGAAGCCTCCAAAATACTTTCTTTAAAACTTGATAAATTCGTCTGTCATGAGCCGTAACTGATAGAGGAACATCCAATTCTGATAACTCATTATGATTACTATTGTTTAATACTTTTTCAATTGGATTACGTCTAACTAAATCAACTGTACGCTGAGTTATGGAAGTCCATGTATTCTCCAATGCTTCTTTAGTCAATACTGTAAGGTAAGTAGTATCCATACGCAAAGTTGTAGCTTTCTCAACATATTCAATAAACTCAGCTGGACTATAGGCAATTAAACAAGATTCGTATTTCAGGCACTCAGGAAGTGCATAAGTAACAATAGGCTTTTTCAAAGCCATATATTCAAATATCTTTACAGGAGAAACAGATTTGGTAATATCATTTAGCAAAAACGGCAAAATGGCTATATCATAGAAAACAGCGTAATTACTAAGCTGTGCGTATGGTTTTGACCCAATAAAATGCACATTGTCGTAGTCTAATAGTCCACTTTCTCTTAACGATCCATCATGCTCATATCCTATCAGCAACAAAACGTATTCTTTGTTCTCAGCTAAATCTTTCAGCATATTATAGTCGATCCATTGAGCCAATGCTCCATGGTAACCAACTACAATTTTCCCTAGTTCAACAATCTCTCGAATATCCTCTGGGCATTTTGCAGCATGCCTATTAAGATTCCAATGCTCATAGTCAACGCCATTAGTTATTAACTCCATATTTTGATTGCGATACGGTTTAATTTGATCAAACAATTTGTCGGCTGTAGCAACTATTGATATTTCTGAATTTTGCAGTATATAATCATGACGTTCTAAGACAAACTTAGGAATATTCCCAGTAATCTGAGGTGTAATTTCATCAATGTATTCATAAACGATATGGTAGCCCTTATTGATAAATGACTCTAATTCTTCAATTCTAGTAGCAAGATCTATCGATTGGAGGCGTATAATTTTGAGACCACCCACATTATCCAATATTTCAAAAAGCTTCTTCTTAATTTCATAGTTGTCTAAATTGATTACACATAATGTTGGAGTGACAAATTCACAAATCTCTATTTCTTTATCTACTAATGGATGAGCACCATAAAAAGAAATCCCCCCAACATTACCCGCTTGAAGAGATAAGTGTTGAAATCTCTGAAACAGTGGGGTATTCCAGCCCATTGGTACATGGAATATATCAACAAATGAATGCGGAGTATTTTCAATCCATTGAGTGATCTCCCGCCAAATATCATGTTCTTGAACAATTTCAGCTAATTTGCCTGACTCTTTAACATTAGCTAATGACTCTGGACCTTTATTGTAAATTTTTTTGATAGTATTCGTTAAACCTATTGTTTTTAAGTTTTGTTTTGTCTTTAAGATTAGTTTGAAGCATTCTCTTATTAAATTTACAAACTTCTTATTCAAGTTTTTAACACTGTCTAATATAAGTCTTACGGGTTTAGTTGATTTCCATATCTTCGAAGTAACTAAAGTAGTGTACTCTTGAGCTAATATTGATTTTTCATGCATTAATCGACTGATTTGATCGTTTAATAATGATATTTCATTATTTAAACGATTATTATTATCGCTCAATTCTCTTTTGATAACCAGAAGATTCTCACGCTCAACAGCAAGTAATCCCTTATCTTTTAGCGTTTTTTTCAATTCATTTGCAAGTTTATTGTTTTCAGTCTTTATTTCATCAATTTCATACTGAAACTGCTCTTGCATTTCTTTCATTTGGTGTATTTTTTCATTAATCTCTTTAAAAGCCTGCTCCTCATCAAGAACTTCAATTTTCATTCTAAGATGTAATTTAAGTATATTTGGTGGTAAATTATCCATTAAGTAAATGGGATCAGTTGTTATAAAAAAGTCTACGTCAGAATCATCTGAATAAGAATTAAAGGGTTTTAAAAGGACTGACTCCCCATCCATCATAGAAGATAATATTGAACACTTGCAAGCATGGCCTTCGAGAGGATCAAACCGAATAGCTTTAATATTTTTGTATTCGCTAATATCAAATTCCAAAACAATTTCCTTTAAATTTTTATCAAAGTGCTGTTGAATCTTTTCGTAATCATTAAATCCGTCCCCTGTGTCTAAATACAGATTTGCAATTAAATTCTCCGATTTGAAAACCTGCTCCGGATCAAGAAGAGTTATAATATTCTTTTGGTATATTTCTTTATTTAACATCTTGACATAGACAGAAGAAAAGAAACCTTCCCATTTATAAAATACATTTATCATTTCAGGAGTAATACCATAATTCTCATACACACCATTCTCTTCCATGAAAAATCTAACATGTCTATGCTTTGCATAGAATTCTTTAATAGATCGCCATAAAATGAAGTTCACAGGTAAATCACAATCCAAATTCCATTCATAATCAATTACGATCCATTGTTCGTTATTATAGAACATATTATCAAATAAAGTGTCTATATTGCTATAAGAGGTAAATTCTAACTCCCCATCATATACTTCTGGACCGAATATTTGTTGAAACTTATCCGAATAAGAATTCACTTGATAGTTTTGAGTTATTATTATATTTCTAAATTTATTTATAATTGACATAAAATCCTGAAGGTCTCTATTTTCAAGTTTTTCCAGTAATAAAGTTTCAACTGTAGGTAGATCAAGGAAGTCAAAGACTAGATCATCGTCTACAATATAACCAGGCAATAAAGAAATGTTATTATTATGTTCTTTCGAATTCTCAAATACGTGTGCCATATGCTTTAAATGCTCTTTTGCTTTTTTGGTGAGAGGATGCTTAACAACCGCTAATCCCCTATCATTCTTCTTAATCATAGTAAATATCTTATAGGAATCATCTCTGTTAGCATTAATTTTCACATATAATATTTCTTCAGTGAATGCTTCTTGTTCAGATTCTCTTTGTTCATCGTTCTTTCCCGCAACGATTAGAAATGAATTCGCAAATGAACTTCCCACACTCTCTTTAACTAAAACACTCTGCATTTTAATTTCATCAAAAAACATATAACGGTCAGTATCATAACTATGCGTATCATAAGATAAAGGAATCAATTCAAAACCTTCATCAGAATAAATTGTCTCCGGAAATTTATAATCAGGGTATGGATAATAAAATTTCTTCAGAGCTAAACCACTTTCTTCTAATAGAAAACTTATTTCACTTTTCGAGAACGTTCTGATGTTCTTTTCGTTAACATAATCATTTAATCCTACAAATAATTCTCCAAGATGATCTTCTTTAGCTCCAGAAAAATACTTCATTCCTATTCTATTTTCAATTGCAATGATGACCTCTCCATCGTTCTTCAAATGTTTTGACAAACCTCTTACAAAATCCTCATAGGGTTTATCACTATTAATAAATCCACCTGCATACTCTAAAACTCCATTTACAATAACATAATCAAATTTTTCATCAAACCTCATGTTTTCAAAATTCCCAACAAATATCTCTAAATTCTCGATCTCTTTATGTCGTTCAAAATTTATGTTAGCACGTTTGTACGTTAATTCTACAGATGCAACATAATTTGCCTTTTCACATAATAATCTAGTTATTGCGCCACAACCTGCACCCACTTCAAGTATTCTGCAATTCTCCTTGAAGGGATACCAATTCAAAATATTTTCTCTCAAATGAGAAAGATGATAAAACAGAGGCCAATCAATATTATTTTGTCCATTTAGATCATTGTGTTTATTATTTACTACAAAATCCAATATTTTATCTTCTATAATCTCACCATCTGTATAATTAGTTTCATTATTGTAAAACTGCAAATTAAATTTTGCCATTATAGCCTCTCCCTCAAGTTTTCTGCAAACATTATTGTCCGCTACGCTTTCTAATAGATGATTCACTGGGGCTGCCCGTATCAAAATGAACTTGAATATCAGTTATTTCATCATTAACAATCAGAAATGAGATGATTCGAGAGTACGTATCTATCTCCGTCAAAAATACCCTACCGTCAAAAAACGAAAAACTATATGGCACTCCTTTTAAATCAACAATTTCTCTCAAATCTTCAAAATCAGAAGTTTCCAGGTCATTTAAATCCTTTACTCTAATCAATTTCGGTGCAACTTCACCAGCACCATTTTGATATACAGTAATATAAAAGAAAGAACCAATTTTCAAAATATCATTCATCCCTCTTAATTCGAAGGGAACCTTATATTCACGGATTATATTGAACGGCGAATTAATATAATCTGCCACTATAATCTTACCAGGACCTGATACAAAAAAAAGTTCTCCATCTATTATACGAATATTTCTGATGTAGGAATTTTCCTGTAGATATCCTAATCTTATCACCTTATCAATCCAAACTTTGTCACCGCTATTATTTAAAACAAAGACATGCTGTGACATGGCCGATATCCCAAAAAACCTCTGAGCTTGAGCATCATACAATATTTTATTCGGACTTTCTCCTACTCTATCTAATATTTGAGTTTGAATAAACTTGTCGCCTTCTTTAACAAAAGCTCTAACTTCATTTCCTGCAGCATCATCTACCAAAAAAACATTCCCATCGCTTGAGATTGAATGGGGATTCCCAAGAGTATCGGAAAGTGTATTCCAATTAATTATTGGTTCGGTTAAGTTACTACTGTAAATAACGCGTTGGTGCCAGCAATCCACGATAAAGTAACATTCGTCTATTTTTTCAATATGTGTAGGAGTATATAATTGTTCTTTCCATTCATACGTTGTACTATTTTCCTTTACTAGATGTTCCTTCTGTTCCTTTACTAAATATTCTTGTCTAGAAGACTCTGTGTACTCACTGCAAACCTCCTGTGCATTGCCAAACATCCGCACTGTTCCATGCTCTAACCATACAACCTTATTACACATCGATCTTATCTGATCAATACTATGTGAGACTAAGAGTACTGTAGTCCCTCCACTCATCAATTCGCGCATTCTTTTAGCGCTTTTTTTCTGAAATTGTGAATCTCCGACAGATAGGATTTCGTCTACGATTAATATATCGGGATTAACCAAAGTGGCTATAGAGAATGCCAAGCGCATAGTCATACCAGATGAGAAGTTACGAATTGGAGTGTCCATGAAATCATGTAGTTCTGAGAATTCCACAATATCATTATAACGTTCGGTTAAATACTTCTTGGAATATCCCAGAACCGCACCATTCAAGTAGATGTTTTCTCTTGCTGTCAAGTCAACATCAAATCCTGCCCCAAGCTCTAGCATTGGCGCGATATTTCCTGAAACCTCTAATTTCCCTTTTGAAGGAGATAAAATCCCAGATATAATTTTTAAGAGAGTGCTTTTCCCTGCACCATTTTTTCCAATAATGCCTACAACATCGCCTTTCTCAATTGTGAAAGAAACATCATTCAAAGCAATGAATTCTTTATATTCAAGCTTTCCTACTATTTTTTTAACCATAAATTCTTTAAGGCTTGTAATATGGTCATTGGCCATACGAAATTTCATCGATACATTCTCTACCTTAATCAAGTGAAACCCTCTCTCTTATAAATAAAGAATAAAATTATTTTGAGTTTTCTTAAATATCAACGATCCAAATATCAATGCAACAATAGCGAAAATCGCACAATATACCCATGCTAACGGATCAGGAAATCCGTTATTTAAAATAATTACACGGATAAATCTTATAAAGTGATACATCGGATTTAACTCCATAAGCAATTTCATTTGTGAGGGCAATATACTTTCTGGATAAAATATAGGTGTGATATAGGTCCAAATTGTAAGCACGATGCTATAAAGAAACTGTGTGTCACGGAAAAATACCATTAAAGAAGCGAGGAGTAGAGAAAGCCCACAAATAAAAATAATTAAGCAGGATATTCCATAAAGCAATGCAATATGGTGATACGTAATTTTCATACCAGAGACAATAATTACAATATATAAAGCCACAAGAGAAAACAAAAAATTCACACCACAAGATAGTACACGTGAGAAAGGATATATGTACTTAGGCATGTACACCTTATTTATTAAAGAAGCATTTTGTATAATGCATGTCATTGCCTGAGATGTTGCTTCAGACATAAAATTGAATATTACAATACCACTAAGTAAATAAACAGCATAATTAGGTATATCAAAGCGGAATAAAGTTGAAAATACCATATATTGAACAGTCATAATCAGAAGCGGATTTAACAGACTCCACAGGACTCCAAGAACAGATCTTCTATATTTTGTTTTAAAATCTCTTTCCACTAATTGTGCAAGAAGAAAACCATATTTTTTATAATAGGTTAAACTAGTATTTTTAAGCACCTAAATCCCCCGTAAACTTTATTTTCCATTTTTTCATTCAGATATATCCGATAACAACAAGGAATTTAAACCAGACATTTTCAATTATTCCTTGTCTATGAAGCCTGCTTTTTTTAAGGTATATTAAACGCTTAAGTATGTTGTTTCTTGGTTCTAAAAAAAGCTTGAGTTGTTCTTTTACATCACCCTTCACCTCATTTTCATAGCATTTCCAAAACTCTAAGGCTTGATGATACAATATCCTGCTCCCTTTATTAGAAGAAAAACTTCGGTATTTCCGAAGTATCAAATCTCTTAGTGATTTATTTCCACCAATTAAGTTTCTCTCATGTTGCCTATATAACACTGAAGGTGAAGGATCATAAATCACCTCTCCTAATGCTGAAATACATAAATAGAACCACCAGTCATGCATAATAATATTTTTTTCGACTGGATTCTTTGTAAGGAGCATCTCTCTAGCAACTTTATTAATAGTGATGGTTGTGCCTACTGCAATATTCTCTATCAATGCATTGTAAAAAAACAGATTCTTTGTCGGGGGAGATGGCCACACTTTAATCACTCCCAATTTGGAATCCGTTAGATACGTTGAAGTGAAATGCATTAAAGGTTCAGTCTCAACCTGTTTATTCAAAGTGTTGACAGCCGTCTCAACTTTGTGTGGCAGCCAAACATCATCTTGATCGCAAAATGAGTAAAAAGAATGTCCGTTTTCTGCTTCTTCTAATAAAAAACGAAAGCTGTTAATAACTCCGATGTTATGCCCTTTTATCAACTTCACCCGTTCTGGATACTTTAATGTAAAGTATTGAATTTTTTCCACTGTATTATCTAGAGAACCATCATCTCTTATTAGTAGGCTTAAATCCTTATAGTCTTGATTCAAAATACTTTCTATTTGTTCAGCAATATACTCTTCACCGTTAAAAGTTGATAATAATACTTTAACATGCACAAAAACTACCGCCTTTTACTTCTAAATTCTATGAAAAATATTATGTTAGTTCATATATTCATTTCAAATGTCATAAGCAAGTTAAGATAACTAGCTCCTTAGCTACTCATATGCTAAAATATCCTCGTACCTACAGATAAAGGAGATTATAAACGTGTCGAAACCAGTATACGGTAAAAATGCGGTTCAGTCGAGAAATGTTGAAAAGATATCCAGTTACATATGGGCATTAGCGATAGGGTTCATTGTTTTTTTAGTCTGGGCCCCGTTTCAAGTAGGATTATTTAACGGGCAGCAGATTGACTTTGAGAAGCCGATCTATCTGTCTTCACTCCTAAGCAGCCTGTTGCTGTTAGTGTGGGTAGGCTTGTACTTTTCCAAGTTCAAGCTGGAGGGACAGCGTGATGCGCTGGCTGTGGCTTCGCTGCTGTTGCCTGCTACCTATGCGTTGTCGCTTATTGGCGCTGCTTCGCATTATATGGCGATGAACCTGCTGTTTATTCAGAGCATGTATGTCGCAATATTCATTATAGCGTTATATTTGCTCCAGCAAAAGCAACTAAATGTTGTCATTCAAAATGCCATTCTGGCGATTGCTTATTTCATCGTCGGTTTCGGTCTGCTGAACTGGCTTGGCAGTTGGAAATTCGCCGGTGGGCTGGTAGGCTGGTTCTCCAATACGGTGGGTAATGGTAAATACTTGGATGCAGTCATGACGGATTCTAACGGGCTGCGTCTGACCTCCATTTTCCAGTATGCCAATACTTATGCAGCCTTCCTAATGGCCTTCCTGTTCGTAGCGGTATATGCCCTGATTCGCTCCAAAAAGTGGTACGGCATGCTGACACACAGCTTCATGCTGGTACCAATTATTGTATCTCTGCTGCTGACCTTGTCCCGTGGGGGACTTGTCATGCTGCCTGTAGTGTTCATCCTGCTCCTGCTGTTCTTGAAGCCTGCACAGCAGATTCTCTGGATTATTCATCTCGCGCTTTCTGGCCTTGCGGCTCTGCTGGTTACTAACCCGCTGACAACACTTGGAACAGAGCTAAATACTACTTATTCCTCATCATCAGCACTTAAAGCTTGGGCTTACCTGCTGGGGGCCTCTGCAGTCGTTGCTGCTTTGGGCTGGGTGATCCAAAGGTTTGTGGCGCCATGGCTGCACGGGAAGCTGGGGGGCTCGGAAACACGTAAATTCACAGGACTATGGATTCCACTCGGATCAGTCGTGGCTGTAGCGGTTGTTGCTTTCCTGCTCATTGGGACAGGCTTGAAAAGTATTTTACCAGATAATATTGAGTCACGGCTGGAGAACATTAACTTCAAGCAGCATAGTGTACTCGAACGCTTTACTTTCTATAAAGATGCTATGAAGGTAGTGAAGGATTATCCGGTTCTCGGATCGGGTGGGGGCGGCTGGTCTGCTTTATATGAAGAGTACCAGAACAATCCTTATGTGAGCCGTCAGGTCCATAACTTCTTCCTGCAGTATTTGATCGAAGTCGGGATTGTCGGGTTCATTGTATTTATGGGCTTTATCGGGTATATTTTCTACAAATACATTCGTGCCTACCTGAAACGTGACAAGGATGAGTTCAATAACGGATTCTTCTTCTACATTATTGCACTGTCTATCCTTGTACACAGTCTGCTGGACTTTAATATGAGTTACGCGTTCATGGGTATTCTGGTGTTCATCGGTTTGGCTGGTATGGGCGCTGTAATGGATAACAAGCCGCTCCGCCAGAGCTGGAACAAAGCTGGAATTCGGATGGGATACATGGCTGTACTGACCATCGGGACGATATTCCTGCTGTTCCTGTCGAGCAGTTATATCGGGTCCAGCAATGCTGCGCTCAAGGGCAAAAACTTAGTTGCCGTGAGTACTTCCTATGAGGAAATTAAAACTCCTTTGGTCAAAGCATTAGATGCCCGTCCATACCATCCGGAAGCAGCATTATACTTGTCCTCTCTTGACATGCAGGTATTCAAGCAAACTCAAGATGCGCAGTATCTGGATGAAGCGTCCAATGTGTTGACACGTGCTCTGAAAGATGAGCCTTACAATAAAAATTTATTGACTCAATTGGCCAGCTATTATGATCTGAAAGGCCAACCTGACATGGCGTTGGCAGTGTACAGCGACAATGCCTACAAGTTCAACTGGGATATCACGTGGTATGAGTCATTGATTAACCGTGCTCAGACACTTGCTGCGGTAGCTAGTGAGCAGAAGGATGAGGCCAAGAAACAGGAATACATTGCAACCGGTCTGGCCGCATACAAACACGTGGTGGATGGCGTGGAGCATTTGAAAACTCTACCGCCTGAGCAGATGCAAGGACGTCCATTCTCTGTCACCCCCGCCATTGCACTAAATGCAGGTAAGCTAAAGGTCATCTCAGGACAAAATGATGTGGCTGCTGCTACGTTGAAACTTGGATTGACTGAAGATTACAGCGATACCACTAACCGCGAGTTAGCCCGCTGGTACTTGGCGGCACTCAAGAAAGCAGGAGCAGCAGTCGATCAGCCAGTCTATGACAAGCTGGTTGCCGCAGATCCGGCTGAGGCCGCAGCCATTGAGGCTGTTGTGAATACGCAGTACTGATCGGAATAACAGAACAGATATACAAAAAAGCGGCTTACTGTCTGAGTACAGTGGGCCGCTTTTTTATGATGATTTAGGGAAGGCTAGATAAGAGTAAGTATGAATATAAGCAATAGTTTGATTACCTGCTAATCAGTCTCTCCTCATTCTCAATAACTTCCTTCAAATACTCTAACAGCCCTTCCTTAAGCTCCTCATGCTGAAGTGCGTAGTGGATGCTTGTCTGGATAAAACCCATCTTCTCGCCGACGTCATGCCGTCTGCCCTCGAAGTCATAAGCAATAATCCGCTCTACTTCGCTTAAACGGGAAATCGCATCCGTAAGCTGAATTTCACCGCCTACCCCTACCTGCTGTTCACCCAGCATATCGAAGATACGCGGAGTCAGGATATACCGTCCCAGGATTGCCAGGTTGGATGGAGCTTCCTCACGCTTTGGCTTTTCTACAAGCCGGTTGGCTTTATAGACACGTTCTGCTAATTCAGATCCGTCTACCACCCCGTAACGGGAAACGTCCTCCCAAGGTACGGGTTGAACGCCAACGATGGAGGATCTGTACTGCTCGTACACTTCGATCATCTGCTTCAAGCAGGGCTTGTTCGACTCCACGATGTCATCGCCCAATAGAACGGCGAAGGGCTCGTTACCGATGAACTTCCGTGCACACCAGATAGCATGTCCGAGGCCGCGCGGTTCTTTTTGGCGGATGTAGTGGATGTCTGCCATTTCTGAAGATTTGCGTACCGACTCCAGCAGCTCCCACTTCTGCTTCTCTGCCAGATTGAATTCCAGTTCGAATGAATTATCGAAATGGTCTTCGATTGCACGTTTGCCTTTACCCGTCACAATAATAATATCTTCAATCCCGGAAGCAACTGCTTCTTCCACAATATATTGAATCGTTGGTTTGTCTACGATGGGCAGCATTTCTTTGGGCATCGCTTTGGTCGCAGGCAGGAAGCGTGTTCCCAGACCGGCAGCGGGAATAATCGCTTTACGGATCTTCATCTCATGGCTCCTTTAACAGATATACTCATAATCTCAATTATAACAGTTCCTGCTGATTTTGGGCAGTATACTGAGGCAGGGACAAACAGGGACGAAGATCTCTGGGTGAACGCCCGGCGTTGACGTTCCCAATAGATATTGATATAACAGCACTATACAGCACTTCCATTCGAAGAGGAGGGTATCCATGTTAGACTTATCCAGTCCGGTATGGCAACAGCTTCACGGCCCTTTCGGCCCGGCTGAAGCGGTCCCCGGGTTACTGCAGCAGTTGCAGAAGGAGTTTAGCACCGAAGCTAAAGATGAGCTGTACTGGGAGCACCTGTTCCATCAGGACACGATCTACAGTAGCACTTATGCCGCGTTGCCTTATCTGGCGGAATTGGCCGGGCAGTCGGCTGATCCCGAAGTAAAATTGGATATCTACGTGACTTGCGGAATCTTCGTGGCAAATCAGCGGACAGTGAACAGCGGACAGCTTCCTGCTGAATTTGCTCACCAGAACCCGTCGCTTGCTAAGGAACTTGTCCAAGAGATTTATACGGCCTACCTTACCGCTGTAGATTATCTGGGCAAGCTATCAGAAGAAGTCTTCCGCTATGCAGAAGCGGCTCAAAAGGATGACCAGGAGAAGCGATACATCCTCGCTGCGGATGCTGCTTACCGGGGAGATCGGGCAGTTGCAGGTATATTACTTACCTATTCGGAAGGCGACGAGTATATGGTCGGATGCCCGAGCTGTTACGAGGAAATGTATATTTGGCCGAATGAGAACAGCCTCGGGATGACCGCCTATTCTGACGACCCGGTATTCAACGGCAAGGAGAATGGTCAAGCTGTTACGCCTTCCGTGCTTGATAGTGTAAAGCCTGAAGACAGCCCGTTAGCACGCCTATGGCAAGCAGCTCATGCCGTCAAGAACGGTCAGCTGATGGAACAATTGCCTTATCTCACCGGAAAGGTGAACTGCCCGGCCTGTGGTGAAGCTCTGGACATCTGGCCAGAGCTGTTGCCGTTGTAAGAAAGAGCGGATGGGTAAAAGGTTTGGTTGGCCTGGATATTGTGGAGGATACAAAAACAGGCCCGGAAGAATATCGGGAGCCATCTGGTTGGATGCCCCCGGTAACTGCCGGGCCTGTTATTATGTCCTTAGCTGATTAAGTGTGTAAAACGCGCGAAAATAGGTCAATCCTTGAGGGAATGGGTCTAATACACTTACTTCGCATTCACCAACTGCCCGCGTGTAACCCCAAGCTGGTTGGTGGCCTTCAGGCTTTTCCAGACCTGAGTGCCGGAGATTTCACCACGCAGTGCGCGGCTGTAGAGGCTGATGACCTCTGCTACCTGCTCTGGAGTCTCCTCCAGGAACTCAACACGGAAAGAAGCTACGCCTAGCTCACGGAAGTTATTGAGGTATTCAGCACCCGACTGCTCGACGGCGTTATAGACGGTGTTACGGCAGCCTTCATCCACTCGGACGGGATGGGACATGCCGATGCGGTCCTGTAAGGATGCACGCTGCTCCTCGCAAGGGCGGCCACAGTTCGTGTAATCTGTGCCTTCACTCATGAAGGTGCAGTAGACACAGTGTTCTGTATGGAACATCGGCAGATGCTGGTGGATGACAACCTCCATACGGGAGGTGTCGCTGTGCCCGAGCAGATCAACCATCTGCTGAATATTAAGGTCATAAGATGGTGTCACCATGTCACAACCGGCGTCCAGGAACAGATCCACAGCTCTGTGATTGGCGATATTCAACGAGAAATCGCCGATCAGCCGGGGATGCGCCGCCTCCGGATGCTCCATGCGGTGGCGCAGGTAATAATACAGCGCACCGGTGTTGCGGACCAGCACAGCATCCGGCTGCAGCCGCAGGATGTTGGCATGGTAGCCGTTCTCGTTCGGCATATGGATGCGCGGGGTGGCCAGCGCAATGCTGGCCCCTGCAGCCCGCACAGCGTCTACTGCCGCCGGGAACTGCTTGATGAACTCGAAGTCAGCGTAAATATTCGTTACGCCGGCTTCGAGCGCAGCCTGCACCTGCGGCAGGCTGCGGCACAGCGCGGTGAGCTCAGCAATACCGCTGCCTGCCCCCGCGCCATCTCCTGCGGCGATGGCACCCGCCGCGGCGCCCCTGCGGGAAGCGCCGCCGTAGACCTCAACCTCCCGTTTCACATACACGGGAGGCTTAGGGCGCTCGCCCGCAAGCAGCTCCACCGCCTGGCGGCGGATGCTGTTCAGCTCGCGCATGGGCACGATTACGTCGCCTTGCAGATGCGACTCCAGCACTTCAAGCTGGAACAGGGTCCCGCCCAGGCGGCCGAATTGTTCTTCCAGCAGCGCGGTATCCATCGGACGCTTCTGCGCTGTCTCCAGCGCGAGCTCCGAATCCACACGGACAGTGACGTTCTTCTGAACGTCTGTCCACCAGGTCGTCAGCTTCTCGCCTGCGCAGCCCTGCACCCGCACATGAACCGGGAATACCCGGTACGGCTTCTCGGTCTCGTAGGACTGGCGCAGCGCCTTGTCCAGCGCCGGGTCATTCGTCTTCCAGATGCGGTCCCCCACATGCAGACGGCGCAGATCTACGTCACTGCGGCCCGGAACGATATCAATGATCCAGCCCTCACCGGCTTCGCCTTCCAGCTTGACGCCCTTGCGGCGCAGATCGTAGACGCGGCCGCCTTCTTCCTTCTTCGTCGGATCTCCGGCATCGAACACAATCCCGTCTCCGCGTTTCAGCGGAGCATTAATGCGGCAGACTACACCATCGCGCAGGATCTGCTCCACGGTGCCCAGGTACACCCCGCGGCTTTTCGGGAAGGTACCATCGACTAACTTCTTATTATTAGTGCCTTCAAGGAAACCGTTCGTGAACCCGCGCGAGAAGCTCTGCTGCAGCTCACGCATATCCTCCTTCGAGGTAGGCGTCCAGTTACCTTCAAAATACTTATCGATCGCCTTACGATACTTACTGACCACATTAGCGACATACTCCGGGGTTTTGAGCCGGCCTTCGATTTTGAACGAAGTCACTCCAGCTTCAATCAGCTCCGGCATCAGGTCGATGGCGGCAAGATCCTTCGGAGACAGCAGGTAAGTTACATCGCCCATCGGCTTCACTTCACCGTCAATCATCAGATCATACGGCAGACGGCAGGCCTGAGCGCATTCCCCGCGGTTCGCGGAGCGTCCGCCCCACATCTCGGAGGTCAGACACTGGCCCGAATAGGATACACAGAGCGCACCATGCACGAAGACCTCCATCGGCAGGCGGGCTTGCTCGCCAATCGTGCGGATCTGCTTCAGATTATTTTCACGGCCCAGGACAACACGTTCCAGCCCCCATGGCTTCGTGAATTCCACCGCTTCCGGCGAGGTGATAGTCATCTGCGTAGAACCGTGAATCGGGAAGTCCGGCGAGATCTCGCGGATCATCTTCACCAGCCCCAGGTCCTGAACGATAACGGCATCCACCCCCGCATCCACGCAGGCATCAATTAGTCCCTTGGCATCCGGCAGCTCATTCTCGAACACCAGTATATTAAAGGTCAGGAACCCCTTCACTCCATAGCTGTGCAGAAACGCCATAATCTCCGGCAGCTCGTCCATCCGGAAGTTGTTCGCTCTGGCCCGTGCATTAAATTTCTCTACGCCAAAAAAGACAGCATCCGCCCCGTTCGCCACCGCTGCACGCATGCAGTCCCAATCTCCCGCCGGAGCCAGTAGCTCTACGTCTTCTCTGCGTATTCCTTGCTCTTTCATTTATATCCTCCCAAACCGCCTGATGGCGGGTCATTTACAGCTTTTTAACTTATTAATTGTATCAAATATCACAGCTGTCTGCCAGTAAAATAGAAACACTTGGATTTTGCTTTCTACAGGGATCTATCTTAAAATAGGCCAGGAGCTTCCTGATTGAATAGACAAACGAAGAATGACCAGCGTAAAATATGAATAGAAAAGAATAAATACGTAAATGATCTCACGGTTCCCAAAATTTATATGCAGCAAAAGGAGAGTTGAAACAGTTATGAAAGGCATAATTCTTGCGGGAGGCAGCGGCACCCGGCTATACCCTCTCACAATGGTAACCAGCAAACAATTACTGCCGGTCTATGATAAACCCATGATTTATTATCCTCTGTCCACATTAATGCTGGCAGGCATCCGAGAAATTCTTATCATCTCTACCGTTGAAGACACACCGCGCTTTGAAAACTTACTCGGTGATGGCTCCCAGTTTGGAATCTCGTTGCAATACAAGATTCAGCCAAGTCCGGACGGGCTGGCGCAGGCTTTTATTCTGGGGGAAGACTTCATTGGGGAAGACTCCGTAGCTATGGTTCTCGGAGATAATATATATTACGGGAACGGCATGACTAAGATGTTGAAGCAAGCTGCCGACAAAACAAGCGGGGCGACCGTATTTGGCTACCATGTTCCCGATCCCGAACGTTTTGGTGTAGTGGAATTTGACGGAGACGGCAAGGTCCTCAGCATCGAAGAGAAACCGGAGCATCCAAAATCTAATTATGCGGTTACCGGCCTTTATTTCTATGACAACCGGGTAATTTCTATTGCTAAGGAAGTCAAGCCGTCACATCGTGGCGAGCTGGAAATCACTTCGATTAATGAAGCCTATCTGAAGCTGGGTGAGCTGGATGTTGCTCTGCTTGGACGCGGATTTACTTGGCTCGATACCGGAACCCATCAGAGTCTGGTGGATGCCACCAACTTCGTCAGAACGATTGAAGACCATCAAGGGATCAAAATCTCTGCACCCGAAGAAATTGCTTATATTAATGGCTGGATCACTAAGGAACATCTCCTCGAATGCGGACATAAGCTGAGCAAGACCGGATACGGCCAATATTTAATTAAGGTTGCTACAGGTAAAATTCAATTTTAAACCAAAGAAAGAGTGGATACGATGAAGTTTATCAAAACCCATCTGGAAGATGTCCTCGTCGTTGAACCGGCAGTCTTTGGAGACCATCGGGGCTGGTTCATGGAGACCTACAGCGAGGCTAAATTCCATGAACAAGAGCTCCGGTATCAGTTCGTTCAGGACAATCAATCCTATTCCGCTGTAAAAGGTACTCTGCGCGGACTTCACTTCCAGCTCAATCCGAAGGCACAGACCAAGCTTGTACGCTGTACACGCGGATCAATCTTTGATGTAGCTGTCGATATCCGTCAAGGCAGTCCTTCATACGGTAAGTGGTTTGGCATTGAACTGAATGCCGAGAATAAGAAACAGCTGCTCATCCCCAAAGGATTCGCCCATGGCTTCATGACACTAACAGAGGATGTCGAGGTACAGTACAAATGCGATGAGCTGTACGCACCCGAATGTGACGGCGGAATTCTTTGGAATGACCCCGATATTGCCATTGAATGGCCGATCGATGTAATTCCTGTACTGTCTGCTAAGGATGAACAAGCACCGCTGTTAAAGGATGTAAAGCATAATTTTGTTTATCAGGCTTAAGTAATAATATTATTCGTTTGTTACAAAAAAACCGTCCCAGCTGATCAGGCAGCCTGGGACGTTTTTTTCATATACTCCTACTCCTATTCTCCTCCTACTCCCCCACCCACCCAAACGACCCCAGCACCCGCTCCAGTACCGCCTGCTGGCTCGCCGTAGCGTTGGCGGTGTTCAGTGTAATAGTGAGCGTATAGACCACATCGTTGCGGTTGAACACAATGATCTTCGTGCTCACCGGGATGCTGTTCTTGGTCTGCTCTACTGTGAGTATGGTGGCTGGCATACCGGCGAAGGTGGTTTCTGTGACGCTTTTCACCTGCGGGCCCTTGGGATCTTGCTTGGTGTTCTGGTAATAGCTCTGCAGCTGGCTGACGGCATATTCCGGCGTAACCTCGGGGCTGGCATAGAGCTGGAACCGGCCGCCGGTGAAGCGGTATTCCACACTCTGGCTCTCAAACAGATCCTGAACCGGGCTCCACAGCCGCGGAATCTCGAGCTTATAGCCGTAAGTCTTGGAGGTCTTGGTGACCGACTTCTGGCTGAGCTGGGTATAATCCTCGGACGCCAGGCGTCCGAAGTTCCTCTTCGTCTGGGCAAAATCAATATCGATGGAGTTCAGCACCTCTTTGAAGTGCGCCTGATCACCACTCTGCCCGGGCCCGGAAGCCGCAACATATTCAAAATAATAACGGTAACCGTTCTTCAGCAGCAAAATCTGATATTCAGTGCTCCACCCGCTGCCTGGGTTAAGCCCGATCTCGTTAATCAGCACCGGCTCACCCGAGACCTTGCCCGCTACGCTGTCCTTCGAGGTGTAGGCCTCAGCCACATACGTGTCACGGAGCTGAGACTGCAGTTCCTGGTTCCAGCTTGCCAGCGTGGAGCCCGCAGGAGCGGAGCTTACTTTTACACGCAGATAACTCCCCTGTTTGCCCGCATAGTAGAGCTGCTGATCATCCGCACTCCAGTCGGCAGGGACCTTAAGCGCAATCCCGTAATCATCGTTGTAGCCTTCGCGCAGCCCGTTGCGGATGGTGGAGAGGTCGCGAAGCTTTCCGTCGGCTGCATCAAAAGAGGGCTGGAATGAATTCAGCAGCGCCGCATATTTGCACAGATCCTTATAATTCGCTGCATTATCATCTGTCAGATAGATCTCATACAGCCTGCCTCCGGCATAATATTGCCTGCCCTCCCAGAGCGCGCCGCTGGAATCCTTGCTCACAGTCCGGGCGTATGGAACCTTAGCCTTAGACACAGCCTCCCGGTCCAGCACAATCTCCCCGCCCTCCTCCGAGGAGCGGACCAGATTCTCCAGCAGCCCCTCGGGATCAAGCGGAACGGCCAGCGGCGAAGCGTGCACCTCCAGATAGTACCCGTTCTCTGCACTCGTAAAAGTCGCTACGCTCTCATTCCCGCCGCTGTCGCCTACCACAAGCCCCGGCGGATAGTTCATGCTCCACTCCAGATAACTGTTGCCGATCCGGGTTTTGCCGGCGTCACTGTCAATCCCGCTCTGCGCTTCAACGCATACAACAGCTACTGGAGGAGATAGCGTAACCAGTACCCCACCGCCCTCCGCCGGAGTCATCCGCGCGCCGAGTACTTCTGCCACAAACCTCAGCGGCACCATCAGCACACCGGATACCATACGCGGGGGCGCGGCGAGCTTGATTTTGACGCCATCCTTCCAGGCAGTAGTGCTGCCTATCGTCATCGCACCGGTATGCGGCCCGTACATAACCTTCACCACATCATCGCCTTGCAGGGAGACGGTGCTGCCGAAGGCTTTTTTGAAAATACCCAGCGGGACCAGCAGCGTTCCATTCTCAGAAAAAGGCTTCGGAATCGTGACCGGCTTC